>NZ_CAJPHP010000007.1:0-328455 GCF_905339975.1 Burkholderia sp. BCC1999
GCCGCGACGACGCATGCCGTTTCGCGCGGTTGCGCCCGCCCGGACACCGCCGGGCGCAACCGCAACGACCTACCGCGTCGACGCCCGCCGTCGACACCGCCCCTCCGACCGATACCGGATACGAACGCGCCATGGCCGACTATCTCCTGTTCGCGGGCCGCATTTTCATCGCGCTGATGTTCGTGCTGAGCGGCCTCAACAAATTCCTGTTCTTCCAGCACGGCCTCGAGGAAGTGCGCGCGAAGAACCTGCCCCTTCCACACCTTGCGCTCGCCAGCACGATCCTCGTCCAGCTCGTCTGCGGCATCGCGATCATGGTCGGCTTCCAGACCCTGCTCGCCTCGGTGCTGCTCGCGGCCTTCACGCTCGCGACCGCGATCGTGTTCTACGACTTCTGGAACCAGCAAGGCAACCAGCGCACGCTGATGCTGACCGGCTTCCTCGAACACATCAGCATCATCGGCGGCTTCATGATCCTGATCGCCGCCGGCCCCGGCCGCCTGGTCACCCACGGGTAAGCCGCCCGTCCATCGCCCCGCACGCGCACGAGATCGGAGCACGAACATGACACAACTGCACATCGTCGCAGTGCTGTACGCAAAGGCCGGCCACGAGGCACGCCTGCGCACCCGGCTCGCCGAACTGGTCGAACCGTCCCGGCAGGAACGCGGCAACCTGCGCTACGAACTGCTGATCGACGAAGCCGACCCGCGTCGCTTCGTGTTCGTCGAGCAGTGGGAGGACGCGCAGGCGCACGCCAGCCATCACAACGAGAGTCCGCACATCGCCGCGTTCCAGGCGCGTGACTGGGACGCCGTCGACAAGGTGGAGGTCTATCGCCTCAACCAGCTCGCCTGACGGCCGCTGCCAGGGCGGCAGCGCGCGCACGCACGCCGCGGATTCGACGCTCGCGCCGCCCCGGCGGTGGCGCGATCGATCGTTCCATGCACGGAACACTGAGGACCACCCGGCCCGGCTATCGACAGACGACACCTTCCACTACGCTTGAACCCATACGGACTACCGACGGCGTCGGGCTCGCGTGAAGCGCCCTGCCCGCGAACCGCCCGTTCGCGCTACGTTCGGCGCGCCGGATACGCGTCGCGTTTCCGCGTATTGCAGCGCGTGCCGCCGCGCATCGCGCTTTCGTCGCACCATTCGCACCGCCGCAAGCCGCCGTATCGTCCGTCGATCGCGGCGGCAAGCGCGACAGATGACCGCCCCTGGCACATGCCCGACGCCCCTCGGACTGCATCATGAAATCCCTGAACATTGACGATATCCAGGCCTTCCTGTTCGCCGTCGAGCGGCAGAGCATCACCGAATCCGCGCGCCGGCTCGGCCTGTCGAAGTCCGTCGTCAGCAAACGCATCAGCGACCTCGAACGCACGCTCGGCGTGCAGCTGCTGATGCGCTCGACCCGCAACGTGACGCCGACGGAAGCCGGTTTGACCTTCTATCGCGCCGCGTCGGAATCCATGCGCCGGCTCGTCGACGTTGCCGAGGAAATCGCCGAACGCGCGCACGGCCTGTGCGGCGAGCTGCGCATCACGTCGCCCGTGAGCCTCACCCGCCGCTGGCTCGGAACGGCGGTCGCGAAGTTCGCCGCCGCGCATCCGCAGCTGCGCGTCACGCTCGAAACCGACGATCGCTCGGTAAACCTCGAAGTCGAGCGCTTCGACGTCGCGATCCGCTCCGCGCGGCTGCCGGACAGCGCGCTGATCGCGCGCCGCGTCGCCACCTGCGAGCGTGTCGTCGTTTGCAGCCCCGGCTATCTCGCGGCCCACGGCGCACCGGACTCGATCGACGCGCTGCTCGAGCACCGCTGCCTGAACTACAGCCACGCGGCGCCGTCGGCCACGTGGACGTTCACGACACCTGGCAGCCTCGGCAAGCCGCGCGCGATCACACCGGGCAGCGTGTTCCTGTCGAACAACGGCGAGACGCTGTGCGATGCCGCGGTGCAAGGCATCGGCATCGCGATGCTGCCGCGCTACATCGCCGACGAATATCTGCGCGCCGGCAGGCTGGTACGCGTGCTCGCCGATGAAGCGCCTCAGGACGAGGTGATCTACGCGGTCTATCCGCGCAATCCGTATGCAAGCAACAAGCTGAAGCTGTTCATCGAGCACGTGCGCATCGCGCTGCTCGACTCGCCATGGTCCGCCGGCACGGACAAGGTGCTGCACGACGAAACGCTGTCGGCGGATTCCGTCTGAAGAGATGCGCGCCACCCTGTCGAGCCTGATCCATTCTTCGCTCACGCCATGCCACCGGACAAGCGCACGATAACGCGCCCCTTCGATGCAGCGACCTTCGCACGCACGCTGCTTGGCATGTGCCGCGAATACGGCCGAACCGACGGCGCGCGCCTGATCCATGTCGCGAAGACGGCCGTCGCCGTCGTGCTCGCGCTGAGCGTGTCGATGCGGCTGGAGCTGGCGGCCCCGCGCACGGCGATGGTGACGGTCGTGATCCTGATGATGCATCAGCACAGCGGAATGGTGATGGCGCGCGGCTTCTATCGCGGCGTCGGCATGCTGGTCGGCAACCTGGCCGCGATCGTGCTGATCGGTGCATTCCCGCAAGAGCGCGTGCTGTTCCTCGGTGCACTCGTGCTGTGGATCGGCTGCTGTACATGGGGCGCCGCGTACTTCCGCAACTATCAGTCGTACGGCTTCGTGCTCGCCGGTTATGCGACGTGCATCGCGGCGATTCCGTCGATCGAACGCCCCTACGACATCATTGCCAATGTCGTCACCGGGCTCGGAGAAGTGTCGATCGGCATCCTGTCGGCCGGCGTCGTCAGTGCGCTGATCCTGCCACGCCATGTTCGCGCAATGCTGATGAAGACCGGCGAGGACCACTATGCGGACTTCATCGGCTTCGTGCGCGCCACGCTCACGCGGACCCTGCCGACCGACGAACAGAGCCACCGCTACATGCGGCTCCTCGCCGCGCGCGCGCAACTCGAGAACCTGCGCAGCGCGGCGGTGTTCGAGGATCCCGACCTGCGCGCGCGCAACGACATCATGACGCGCATGGCCGGACAATTCCTCGATGCCGGCGCGCGTTTCCACGCGCTGCATCAATATCGCGCGCGCCTGGACCTCGCTGTCGAGCAGCGCGCGGCCGACGCGCTGTCGGCCGCCTGCGACGACGTCGCGCACGTGCTGCCGCCGGACGATCCCGCGCGCGCGTTCGACCTGCGGGCCGTCGAGCAGCTCGTCGACGCACTCGACCAGGTCGTTGCGCGGTTGCCGGAAAGCGGTACGCGCGAACCCGCACCGACATTCGTGCCCGACGCGCGCGATGCGCTGACCGGCCTGTCGCTGCTCCGACAGGCGCTCGGCAGCCTGCGCGCATATCTGGCGGACTTCGTCGCGATTCGTCTGCAGCCTGCGCCCGCCGCGATCGCACCTGGTACGGCCCGGGCGCCGGCCCGGATCGTCACCAGCGCGAATCGCATGGTGTCCGCCGCGGCAGGACTGCGCGCGATCGTCGCGGT
The DNA here is from genome assembly GCF_905339975.1 of Burkholderia sp. BCC1999. Classification (NCBI taxonomy): domain Bacteria; kingdom Pseudomonadati; phylum Pseudomonadota; class Betaproteobacteria; order Burkholderiales; family Burkholderiaceae; genus Burkholderia; species Burkholderia sp. BCC1999. Next base: position 3,509 of record NZ_CAJPHP010000007.1, read on the forward strand.
GTCAGCAGTATCGCTGTTCTGGATCGCGTCGGGCTGGACCGGCGCGGCCGGTGCCGTGGTCTCCGCGACGATCGCCAGCGCGCTGTATTCGATCATGCCGGCGCCGGCCGCGGCGACACGCCAGGTCGCGCTCGGCTGCGCAATCGCCTGGCTCGCCAGTCTCGCGTTCAATTTCGGTCTGCTGCCCAACCTGGACGGCTTCGCGCCGCTCGCCGCGGCAGTCGCGCTGTTCGTCGCGGTCGGCGCGTATCTGAATTCATTTCCGAAGACGGCCGCGTTCGGTCTCGGCTTCAACATCTACTTCTGCTTCCTGACCAACATCACCAACCCCGGTGTCTATGCGCCCACCGCGACGCTCGATGCCGGCTTCTCGTCGATCCTTGGCATCGTGGCCGCATCGCTCGCTTATTCCGTCGTCGCGCCGTATGCAGGCGACTGGGCGACCGGACGCTATCTCCACGCGCTGCGGCGACTGGTTTCCGTCGATGCGTGCTTCGGCGAACTCGTCGGCCTGATGCCGCGCTTCGATGCGGGCGTGCGCGATTTCATGCTGCAGATCGCCGCGCGACCGGCAACCGGCCACCTCGGTCAGCAGGAACTGTTCGCCTGGAGTTTCGCGTCGCTGGAGATCGGTCGCAGCATCGTCGACCTGCGCACGGCCGGCGCCGCCGAGCCGCCCGACAGCGCGTGGCGTGTGCACGAACGCGCGCTGTGTACGGCGGTTGCGCGCCTGTTCGAGCAGCCGTCGCCCGAGACGCTGCGCGATGCCGAACGCGCTGCCACCGATGCGCTCGCCGCGCTGAACGCCACGCCGCTGCTCACGACCGGGACGGCGCAGCGCGTCGCCGACTACGTCCACTTCATCCTCGTGTCGCTGCAATGCAATCTCATCCCGCTGCAGCCCCCGTCCACCCTGCCCACCCAGACCGATGACGCATGCGCGTAATCCCGAGCGCCGCAGCACGGCACGCTCGCCCCGCCCCCTCGCCACGCGCGCGATTGCGGCGCTCGCCGTGCTGTGGCTCGGTGCGTGCGCGAACACCGGCGGCATCGCGCCGCGCGCGACGCTCGTCGATGTCGACACGCTCGCGCAAGGCATGCCCGCAGCCGCCTCGGAGGCGTCGTGGCCGCGCGACGACTGGTGGCGCGCGTGGCACGATCCGCAGCTCGACGCGCTAGTCGACGATGCCATCGCCGGCAGCCCCGCGCTGCGCGTCGCGCAGGCCCGCATCGACCGCTATGCCGAACTCGCACGCATCGCCGGTGCGTCGCGCTACCCGATCGTATCCGCGAGCGGCGACTTCGGCCGCATGCGCTTCGCCCGCTTCGCGAGCCCGAGCCCACCGGGCGGCAACACCGTCTGGAACAACTCGGTGGGCGCGAACCTCGGCTACCAGCTCGACCTGTGGGGCAAGCATCGCGCCGAACGCGACGGCGCGCTCGACGGCACGCTGGCGGCCGAGGCCGACGCACGCGTCGCGCGCCTGACGCTCGAAACCGCGGTCGTGCGCACCTACGTCACGTTCGCGAGGACATTCGACCAGCGCGACGTCGCCGTGGCGACCCGCAAGCGCCAGCAGGACGTCGTCGACATCATCGCGCGCCGCTACCGGGCAGGTCTCGCGAGCCGCTTCGAAATCACGCAGGCCAGCACGCCGGTCGCGACGACGCGCGCGCAGATCGAGGAACTCGACCGGCAGCTCGCGGTGCTGCGCAACGCGCTGGCGGTGCTCACCGGCCGCGGGCCGGGCGCTGGCGCGGCGCTCGCGCGGCCCGCGCTGCGGCTCGACGTACCGGTCGCACTGCCGGCGAACCTGCCGGCCGAACTCGTCGGCCACAGGCCGGACATCCGCGCCGCACGCTGGCGCGTCGAGGCGATGGCCAAGGGGATTCACGCCGCGCACGCCGACTTCTATCCGAACATCGACCTGATCGCGAGCGCCGGGCTCGCGTCCGCGGCGTTCGGCGGCTTCTTCACGTTCATCGACAACGATGCGATGACGCACGGGTTCGGCGCGGCCATTTCGCTGCCGATCTTCGACGGCGGCGTGCGTCAGGGCCGCTACGGCGTCGCGGTCGCCGACTACGACCTTGCGGTCGAGACGTATAACGAGGCCGTGCTCGCGGCGTTTCGCGACGTCGCTGACCAGGTCGTGTCGCTGCAGTCGCTCGCGCAGCAGCAGGTGGACATCGAGGCGGCGAACGGGTCCGCGCAACGCGCGTTCGACGATGCGACGCAGGGCTATCGCGCGGGCCTCACGGATTACCTGAACGTGCTGGCGACCCAGACTGAACTTCTGCAGGCACAGCAGGCGCTCGCCAGCGTGCGCGCCGCACGCCTCGACACCTGGGCGCAGCTGATGACGGCGCTCGGCGGCGGCGTCGAACTGCCGGGCGACGCCGCCGCCCGGCCACCACGGGGAGTGCCCGATGTTCGCTGAATTTCCGCTCGCGTCGCTGCTCGTGCCGGGCGTGCTGCCTGCGTTCCTCGGCTGCGGCCTCGCCTTCTGGATCGTCGACCGCGTGCTCGCCCGCGCGGGGCTGTACCGGCACGTGTGGCATCCGGCGCTGTTCCGCGTGTCCGCGTTCGTGTGCCTGTTCTGCGGCGCCGGCCTGCTGCTGGCCGGCTGATGGATCACCCTGCTTCGTATCGAGTCAACATGCGTGCCCAAACCTGTTTCCGCGTGGCGGCTACCCTGCTGCTGTTCGCCGCCGCCATCCTGCTCGCCCACGCGCTGTGGAATCGCTACATGTATGCGCCGTGGACGCGCGACGGACGCGTGCGTGCCAAGGTCGTCAATATTGCGCCTGACGTATCGGGCATCGTGACCGACGTGCTCGTCGCCGATAACCAGCCGGTGCGCCGCGGCGACGTGCTGTTTCGCATCGACGCCGATCGCTTTCGCTACGCGCTTGCGCAAGCCGACGCGCAGGTCGACCTGCGCAAGGCCGAGCTCGACATGCGCCTCCAGCAGGCGTCGCGTCGTGCCCAGCTCGACAGCGCAGTGATCTCGGCGGAAGTGCGCGAGGATGCCGGCTCGGCCGCGCGGCAGGCACGGGCCGGTTACCAGGCGGCGCTCGCGACGCGCGACGTCGCGCGCCTGAATCTCGCGCGTAGCGAAATTCGCGCGCCGGTCGACGGCTACATCACGAACCTGAACCTGTACCCGGGCGACTATGCGAGCGCGGGCGTCGCGCGCCTCGCGCTGATCGACGCGCATTCATACTGGGTCTACGGCTATTTCGAGGAAACCAAGCTGCCCCAGGTGCACGTCGGCGATCCGGCCGAGATCCGGCTGCTCGCCGGCGGGCCGTCGTTGGCCGGGCACGTCGAAAGTGTCGCGCGCGGCATCAGCGATCGCGACAACCCGGCCGGCTCGACGCTGCTCGCCGACGTCAATCCGATCTTCACGTGGGTCCGGCTCGCGCAGCGCGTACCGGTCCGGATCCGGCTGGACGGCATGCCGCGCGACGGCTTCCTCGCGGCCGGGACGACCTGCACGGTCACGCTGCGCCCGACGCCGCACTCCACGGCACGCGGCGCGGCGCCGGATGGCCGCCCATGATGCGGCCTTGCGGCCGAATGCGCGCGGGCACACCGGTGTTCGATATCGAGCAACACCGTGTTCGTGGTCGCACGCCTTCCGATGGCGCTGCGTGCGCTTTTACACTGGGGGTTCGTCGACGATGTGGACCGTGCGCCGACGCATCCCGAACCGACCGCGCACGGTCCCGATCGACCCCGACCGGCGCCGATCTCACAGGGCGACAGGAGGCCGGCAATGGCATTCAGCGTATCGAATGACCTCCCGTGTGGCGCCGGTCAGCCGACGCCATCCCGTTCGTCACCGCATGTTGCGGGCCGGTCTCGCGGCCGTCGTACCGAGGACAATCAATCATGTTGACCGTTACTCCCGTCGGCATCGCGCCGCGCGCGTCTTCGCCCGGTCGCAGTCAGGTTCAGGTCACGCTGCTCGAGTGGTCGCACGAATCGCTGCTCGTGCGCTGGGTCGAAAGCGGCCGTCTGCACTACGGCGAACAGAGGTGGCGGCGCACGCGCGCACGACGCGATGGACGGTGCGCGTATTCGGGCCGCGCGATCGTGCAGGGCGAGGCCGTGTTTCGTCCGACCGGTCGGCCGCGGCCCGCGAATCATCTCGCGATGATCGCAGCCGCCGCGGTCGCGTCGCTCGATGCTTGATGCTCAGCGCGGTGCAGCGTCGATCGCGCGGAACGAGGTGTGCTTCTTCGAAACCTGTTTGCGCGAGCCGTACGTTGCCAGGGAACAGACGGCACCCGCTTCGACACGTCTTGCGCACGCCGGAGACTCGTTCGCACGCATTTCACCGGGTTCGTTGATCGCCAGGAGACAGTGCGTCGCGAAGATACCCGCTTATCGTCCGACGCGATCGCACGTATCGTCGACACATGCGGTCCGATGCCGGCGATGTCATCGACTTCGTTCGCCAACCGCGCCGTACACGCTCATGTGGAAGCGGCCGCCATCAAAAGGAATCCGATCATGGAATTCGTACTGGACCACTCGCTCGACGACGAAACCGCGCGCGCGGTCGAACATGAAATCTGGCGAGTCGACCCCGACGCGAAGGTCGAGATCGATCGCGCGACGTCGCACGTGAAGGTCGAATCATGGTTGTTCCCCGAGGAATTCGTCGTCGCGTTCGAGGATGCCGGCTACAGCGTCAGGATCAAGGATCACTGACGCGCGAAGCCCGGTCCGGCGCCCTTACAGCGGAAAACTGAACTGCACCCACAGCTTGTCGCCCTGCGGCCGGTTGCGCACCGCGAACTCGTGCTGGTATTTCACGACCACGCCCGACGCCGGCCCCCACATGTAGCGCAACTGCGGACCGATCGCGACCGTTTGCCCGCGAAAGCCGTCCGAGCCGACCTTCACGCCGTCCTGCGTATCGTCGGTGAACTGCTTCAGGAACGTGCCCTGCACGCCGACCTGCACGCGCCGGTCGATCGAATAGCCGATCAGGTAGTCGAGTACGGCGACCGCGCCCGAGTGGTAGCGCGTCGCGTGGTTCGGCGAGTTCAGCTCCAGCAGCGTGGTCGTCGAAATCTCCCAGTCGCGGCCCGGAAACCACGTCGTACTGAGATATGGCAGGAACGCGTACGTGTTCAGCCCCGTGTTCGCGATCCGGTTCACCGAATACGCGCCGCTCGGCACCGCGAACGACGGCGAGAAGAACGCGAAGAAGGTCTTCGACGCATTCGCGTAGTTGACCATGAACGGCTCGAGGATCACGTCGCCGAGCGACGTGCGGTTGCCGGTGCCGCCCGGCGTCGACAGATGCAGGTGCACGATCGGCACGATCGCACTGCTCGACAGCGAGAACGGCCCGAACGTCGCGCCCCAGGTATGGACGACGCGCGGCGTTTCCGCGACGACGCTCAGGTGGAACCCCGGCACCGCGTTGCCACCGTCTGGCCCGGCAAAGCGGTTTGCCGAGTAGTACAGCGAATAGTTGAAGTACTGCGTGTTGCCGGGCGGCGGCAGCATCCCGTTCAGCACCGTGTTGACGCCGAACGGATAGCTGATCTGCCCGCTCTCCGTGGCCGACGCCGGAACGTGAATGGCTCCGGCGATCAGGAGTGCCAACGGCACTCGTCGCAATGCATGTTTCATGTCGTCTCCAGACCGGATTGTTATCGTGTAATCGCGAGCCGGGCTCTGCTGGCCCGGGGAGACGCAATGTAAAACGCACGACAGCGGCGAAAAAGACGACGATCGGGAGAACAGTTCTCCGCCACACGGAGAAATGCGCGACAGCGCCGCACCGGCTTGCGATCAGCGGCCGACTTCCTTCCATTTGCGCGCGAGTCCGAGGCGTTCGAAACGCTCGATCAGGAACTCGGTGAAGACGCGGATCTTTGCCGGCTGGTGCCGGCGGCTCTGGTACGCGATATTGACGGTGAGCGCCGGCAGTTGCCAGCCGGTGAGCACCGGCACCAGCTTTCCCGCGACGATATCGTCATGGATGATGTAAAGCGGCTGGATCAGGATGCCGAGCCCGGCGAGCGCCGCCGCACGGATCACCTGCCCTTCGTTCGCATCGAGCACGCTCTTGATCGTGACCGACTGCGTCTTCGCGCCATGGCGGAAATGCAGCACGTACGGATCGTTCGCGAGGTTGTAGACCAGCAGCCGATGGTCGCACAGCGCGTCGGGCGTCGCCGGTGCGCCATGCTTCGCCAGATACCCGGGCGACGCGGCCAGCACGCGCCGCGTCTCGGCGAGCTTGCGCACGGTGATGCCCGAATCGGCTTCGTGCTCGCGCGTGCGGATCGCCACGTCGATGCCGGCCTCGATGAAATCCGGGTAGCGGTTCGCCGCGATGATCTGCACGTTCAGGTTCGGGTAGCGCCGGTGAAACTCCGGCAGCGCGGGCGCGATATAGATCGATGCGAACGACACCGACGCGGTCACGCGCAGCGTGCCGGCCGGATTGACGCTCGCCTCGTTGACGGCGGCATCGGCCTCGGACAGCTCCGTCAGGATCGCGACGCAACGCCGGTGGTACTCGTGCCCCGCGTCGGTCAGCCACAGGCGGCGCGTGGTGCGCTCGACGAGCCGCGCGCCCAGTCGCTCCTCCAGCGCATTCAGGCAACGGCTCGCCGCCGCGCTCGACATGCCGAGCCGGTCAGCGGCCTTCGACAGGCTGCCCAGCTCGGCCACCTGCACGAAAAATTCGATCTGCGTCCACTTGTCCATGCGTTCGATTCTTCCACCTGGCGGAGAACAAAACTCCTCCAAACCATCTTTTTTACGATTCAGGGAGGAATTAATGTTACGTCAACGCGCCATCGAACGACATCAGGAGACAACCCCTATGCGCAATCTCAACGAAGACACCATCACGCAGGCCGTCATCGCGTCGCTCTCCGGCTGTCGCGACGAGCGGCTGCGCACGGTGATGACGAGCCTCGTCCAGCATCTGCATTCGTTCGCCCGCGAGACGAAGCTCACCGAGGCCGAATGGGAAGCCGCGATCGGCTTCCTGACGGCCGTCGGCCACATCACCGACGACAAGCGCCAGGAGTTCATCCTGCTGTCCGACGTGCTCGGGCTGTCGACGCTCGTCACCGCGCAGAATCATGCGAAACCGGCCGGCTGCACGGAGGCGACCGTATTCGGCCCGTTCTATGTCGACGGCAGCCCCGAATTCGCGATGTTCGACGACATCGCGAACGGCGCATGCGGCGAGCCCTGCTTCGTGTCCGGCCATGTGCGCGGCATCGACGGCACGCCCATCGCGAACGCGTCGCTGGAAGTCTGGCAGGCCGACGAGGACGGCCACTACGACGTGCAGCAGCCGGACGACGACGGATCCGTCACGCATCGTGCGCGCGGGCGGCTGCGCAGCGGCGCCGACGGCCGTTACGCGTTCCGCTCGATCCTCGCCGAGCCGTATCCGATTCCGCACGACGGCCCCGTCGGCGCGATGCTCGATGCGCTCGGCCGCCATCCGTGGCGCCCCGCGCACCTGCACTTCATGATTGACGCGCGCGGCTACGAAACGCTGATCACGCACGTGTTCCGCGACGGCGACCGCTATCTCGACTCCGACGCCGTCTTCGGCGTGCGCTCGACGCTCGTCGCCGACTGGGTACGGCATGCGCCGGGCCTCGCACCCGACGGAACGCGGATGGACACGCCGTTCTACACGCTCGACTACGACTTCGTGCTGAATCACGCGGAGCGTGCCGCATGATCCGGCACGTCGTGATGTGGAACGTTGCAGGCGCAACCGACCACGAGCGCGCGGAAGCGCGCGCCAGCGTCAAGACGGCCTTCGAAAGCCTGCGCGGCCGGATTCCCGGCATGACGCACCTCGAGGTCGGGGCGGATTTCAGCGCGGCCGACTACGCGTGCGACCTGATTCTCGTCGCCGAATTCGAATCGCGCGAAGCGCTCGCCGGCTATGCGGCGCATCCCGAACACGCACGGGTACGCGACGCACTGACGGGCCTGCGCATCGCGCGCCATCAGGTCGACTACGCCACGGAGTGACCACGACATGAACTTCATCTATCAGGCGCGTCCGGCACGCGTCGTCTTCGGCGCAGGCAGCCTGCAACATCTCGAACGCGAGGTGCTGGAACTCGGCGCGCAGCGCGCGATCGTCCTCTGCACGCCGGAGCAACGCGGCCTCGCGCAACGCATCGTCGACCGGCTCGGCGCACGTTCCGCCGGGCTGTACGACCGCGCGACGATGCACGTGCCGATCGAGATCGCCCGCGATGCGCAGGCGTTCGCCCGGTCGTGCGACGCGGATTGCGCGATCGCGATCGGCGGCGGCTCGACGATCGGCCTCGGCAAGGCGATCGCGCTCGAAAGCAGCCTGCCGATCCTCGCGATACCGACGACGTACGCCGGCAGCGAAATGACCCCGATCTACGGCCTGACCGAAGGCGGCCTCAAGCGCACCGGCTCCGATGCACGCGTGTTACCGAAAACGGTGATCTACGATCCCGAGCTCACCGTGACGCTGCCGGTCGAGCTATCGGTGACGAGCGGCCTCAATGCGATCGCGCATGCAGCGGAGGGTCTGTATGCGAACAATGCGAATCCGGTCATGAGCCTCATCGCCGAGGAAGGCATCCGCGCGCTGGCGCGCGGCCTGCCCGGCGTGCGCCGGAACGCGGCCGATCTCACTGCGCGCGGCGACGCGCTCTACGGTGCGTGGCTGTGCGGAATGGTCCTCGGCAACGTCGGCATGGCGCTGCACCACAAGCTCTGTCACACGCTCGGCGGCAGCTTCAATCTGCCGCACGCGCCGACCCACACGGTCGTGCTGCCGCACGCGCTCGCGTACAACGCAGCGCATGCCCCCGAGGCGATGCAGCGGATCGCCCGCGCGATCGGGACGAACGACGCCGCGCGCGGCCTCTACGCACTGGCGCTCGACAACGGCGCACCGGTCTCGTTGAAGGCGATCGGCATGCAGGAGGCCGATCTCGATCGCGCGGCCGATCTCGCGGCCGCCAACCCGTACTGGAACCCGCGCCCGATCGAACGCGACGGCCTGCGCGCACTGCTGCAGGACGCCTTCGACGGCAACCTGCCCGGCACGACCGCGCACTGAGCCGACCACACGACAAACCAACAAACGAACCCGTCATGGAGACACCCCACATGAATACCGAACCGAGCGCACAGGGTCACGATGCCGTCGAACCGTGCGACGTCGCGATCGTCGGCTACGGCCCGACCGGTCTCGTCGCCGCGTCGATGCTGGGCCGCGCCGGCCATCGCGTGATCGTCCTCGAACGCTGGCCGACGCCTTACGGGCTGCCGCGTCTCACGCACATCGACGGCGAAACCGCGCGCATCGTGCAGGCCAGCGCCGACGTCGATCACGCGCTGCGCAACGCGAAGGCCGTCGACACCTACCACTACCGCGACGCGAACGGCGACCTGCTGCTGGAACTGAACTGGACCGGCCGCGCGTGCGGCTATCCCGCGCACATCTCGATCTACCAGCCCGATATCGAGGATGCAATCGATGCGCGCGCCAGCACCTTCAGGAACGTGACGATCCTGCGCGGCTGGGAAGTCGACACGCTGCAGCAGGACGACGACGGCGTGACGCTGACCGCGCATCCGTCGCGCTGCGGCCAGGACGCGCAATGGACCGGCAAGCCGCGCGTCATTCGCGCCCGCTACGTGATCGGCGCGGACGGCGCGAACAGCCTCGTGCGCCGCACGCTCGGCATCGAACGGTCCGATTTCGGCTACAACGAACGCTGGCTCAATCTCGATTCGGAGAACAAGCGCGATCTCGGCGACGGCTGCGCGCGCACGACGATCTACTGCGATCCGGCGCGTGCGTACATGCACATGCCGATCGGCACGAAGCGCACGCGTTTCGAGTTGCGCGTGCTGCCGAACGAATCGACGGCCGAATGGGAAACCGAGGCCGCCGGCTGGAAGTGGCTCGAGGATCACTACGGCTACGGCCCGGACGACCTGAAGCTGCTGCGTCACGTCGTCTACACGTTCGAGACGCGCATGGCCGAACGCTGGCGCTCCGGCCGCGTGCTGCTCGCGGGCGACGCCGCGCACACGATGATGCCGTACATGGGGCAAGGCGCGTGCTCCGGCATGCGCGACGGCATCAACCTCGCGTGGAAGCTCGATCTCGTGCTGACCGGGCGCGCGTCCGCCGACCTGCTCGACACCTACGAAGCCGAGCGTCGCCCGCACGTGAGCGCGATCACGCAGATGTCGCTGTTTCTCGGGCAGGTCGTCAACGAGGACGATCCGCGCAAGGTCGCCGAGCGCGACGCGGCATTCCGCTCCGGCAACATGCCGCCGATGCCGCCGTTCCCGAAGCTCGATCACGGCATCGTGCACGCCGAAGCCGACGGCACGCTGCTGCCGACGACCGGTGCACCGGCACCGCAAGGCCGCGCACGGCGCGGCGCGGCGGAAGGCCGCTTCGACGACGTGGTCGGCCAGGGCTTCCAGCTCGTCACGCGCGAGCACCCTGCCCGCCATCTCGACGATGCGCAGCGCGCGTTCCTCGCGCAGCTCGGTTGTCACGTCGCCGTGCTCGCCGACGACGTGTGCGCGCCGGATGCGGTGGTCGATCTCGACGGCGAACAGCACGCGTTCATGCAAGCGCACGGGATTGCCGCATATATCAAGCGGCCCGATTTCGTCGTGTTCGGTTCGGTGGCCGACCTGCGTGACCTCGGCGCGCTCGTCGATGCACTCCGCGGCAAACTGCACTGGTCCGCCTTGTCGAGCGAGCCGTCCGCGGCTTCGGCGGCCGTCACCCACGCATCGTGAAGGAGACCGACACATGACGACCGAACTGTCACCGTTCGCGCTGTCGCTGCAGCGCGCGATGCCGGTCACGCGCCTGCTCGACTGCGGGATGGACTACGCGGATGCGATCGCGCTGCACGCCCGCACGTCGGCCGGCGAACCGTGGGATGTCGCGGCCGAGGCGCTGGCGGACGCGCAGCTCGCGCGCGCCGCGCAGGCGGCGGATGCCGGCCACCTGGTCACGGCCGCCGACGCGCAGGCAATGGCCATCGCCGATCTGTTGTTTGCGCAGATGGCGTTCAATCACGACGTGCCGCGCAAGCGTGCGCTCTATGCGCGGCTCGTCGACGCGTCGCACGGCCTCGCGCGCTGGTCCGACAAGCGGATCGAGCGCGTCGAGGCGCCGTTCGGCGATACGCACCTGATCGGCTGGCTGGTCCGCCCGCCGGTGGAGCAGCTGCGCGGCACCGTGATCGTGTTCGGCGGCCAGAGCGGCTGGGGCTTCGCGTACTGGCCGATCGCCCGCGCGCTCGCGGCTCGCGGCATCGCCACGCTGCTCGCCGAAGGGCCCGGCCAGGGCGAGACGCGGCTCGAACAGCGGATCTTCGTCGACGTCGACATGAGCGCCGCGTATCGGCGCTTCGTCGATCATGTCGCCGACCGCGTACCCGGGCCGATCGGCATCTGGGGGAACAGCATCGGCGGGTTGTGGGCGGCGTCGACCGCTGCGAGCGATCAACGGATCGCGGCCTGTTGCGTGAACGGCGCGCTCGCGGCGCCGACGCTGCTGCCGTTTCGTACGTTCGTCGAGCAGGCCGCGGCGATGCTCGGCACCGACGACCCCGATGCAGTGGCGGCGAACTTCGCGCGGATGAGCTTTTCGTCCGGGCGCGATCGCATCGCGTGCCCGCTGCTGGTGCTGCACGGCGGCGAGGATCCGCTGATCCGGCTCGACGACCAGCAGCCGTTTCTCGATGCGGCGACGTCCGATGATGCGACGCTGAAGGTCTGGCCCGACGGCGAACATACGATCTACAACCACGCGTCCGAGCGCACCGCGTTCGTGTGCGACTGGTTCGTCGAGCGGCTGGCGCGGGCGACAGCCGTGTGACCACGCATGCGGTGCCGGCCGTGCTGGCGGTCGACACCGTGCGCGGCACCAGGACTTACGACGTCGCGCCGCCGTTCGCCACGACGCCGTCGATTTCCGCCCGTGTGAAGCCGTACTTCGCCATCCGCTCGCGATGATCGGCCGAGCCGAGATACGCGCGCCGTTGTGCGTTCACGGCCTGCACGAGCGCCTCGTTGGTCCGGCTGAACGAAAAGCCGCCAACGGGCACCGCCGCCCCCGCGCCACGCGTGTGCGAAACGGCCTCCAGCCGCTCGTCAGTGTCGGCGAGCGGCGCGTACGATGCGCATTTGCGCCGCATCCGCCGACTGTTCGAAGACAACCTCGCGCGCATGACACGCACGATCGAGGCAAGCTTTCCGGCCGGCACGAAAGTGAGCCGGCCGGTCGGCGGCTTCGTGCTCTGGCTCGAACTGCCGAAGCGTTTCGATTCACGCGCGCTGTTCGACGCCGCGCTCGAACACGGCATCTGCTTCGCGCCGGGCGACGTGTTCTCCGCCGGCCGGCGCTTTCGTCATTGCCTGCGCCTGAGCGCGGGCCACGTGTGGAATGAACGGATCGAGGACGGCGTCCGGCGCCTTGGCCAGCTCGCGCACGCGCAACTCGCGCGCTGACCGCACCGCCGCCGCCTCGCTCAGCCGCCGATCTTGAACGTCGGCAACTGCTGCCCGAGCCGCGCGCCCATTTCCGCGCCGAGCGCCTGCAGCGCATTGAACGGCCGGATCATGACTTCGAACTCGACGATCCGCCCGTCGTCGTCGAAGCGGATCATGTCGATTCCTTTCAGTGCCTTGTCGTCGACGGCCGCGCTGAATTCCAGCACCACGCTCTTGCCGTCGTCGGTGACGAACTGGCGGTAATACGTGAAATCCTGGAGGATCGTGATCACCGTGCGCAACGCCAGCAACAGCGCAGGCGCGGGCCCATACGGCTTGAACGCCATCGGCGAACGGAACACGGCATCGGGGTGGACGATCGACTCCAGCTCGCCGAAGTCCTTGTTTTCGATCATCCCGTGCCACGCGTCGAGCGACTTCGCGACAGCGGGAGGGACATACGTCGGTGCATTCATCATCGTGGACTCCTGAATCGTCGGACGAAAAGAAAACGAATCGGCCTCAAAGCGTCGCGGCTAGCGTCGTGCCCTGGTGAATCGCGCGCTTCGCATCGAGCTCGGCGGCCTCGTATGCACCGCCGATCACGTGAACCTTGCATCCGGCCGCCTCCAGTTGCACGGCCAGCTCGCGCAGCGGCTCCTGCCCCGCGCAGATGATCACGTTGTCCACCGGCAGTGTCCGTTCGACGCCGTCGATCGTCACGTGCAATCCTTCGTCGTCGATGCGCCGGTACGTGACCGCCGACGACATCCCGACGCCGCGCGCCTTCAGCCCCGTGCGATGAATCCAGCCGGTGGTCTTGCCAAGCCCGTCGCCGACCTTGGACGCCTTGCGTTGCAGCAGATGCACGTGCCGCGCCGCCGGTTCGGGTCGTGCGTGACTGAGACCGCCGGCATTCGCATACGTCCGGTCGACACCCCACTCCGCGAAGAACCTGTCCGCGTCGACCCGCTCGCCGTCGCCGCGATGCACGAGATATTCCGCGACGTCGAAGCCGATGCCGCCGGCACCGACGATCGCCACGTTGCGGCCCACGGCCTTGTCGTCGCGCAACACATCGAGATAGCCGAGCGCCTTCGGATGGCCGACGCCGTCGATCGGCGGCGTGCGCGGCACGATGCCCGTCGCGATCACCACTTCGTCGAATTCGCCCTGCAGCAGCATCTCGGCGGTCGCACGCGTGTTGACGTGCAGCGTCACGCCGCGCAATTCGATCTGCCGGCGGAAATAGCGCAGCGTTTCGTTGAACTCTTCCTTGCCGGGTACCTTCTTCGCGATATTGAACTGGCCGCCGATCTCGGCACCGGCTTCGTACAGCGTCACCGCGTGACCGCGTTCGGCCGCCGTGACCGCGAAGCCGAGGCCCGCCGGCCCGGCGCCGACCACGGCAATCCGCTTGCGCTGCTGCGCGGGGCGGATCACGAGCTCGGTTTCGTGGCAGGCGCGCGGATTCACGAGACAGGACGTGATCCTGCCGCTGAACGTGTGGTCGAGGCACGCCTGGTTGCAGCCGATGCACGTGTTGATTTCGTCCGCGCGCCCTTCCCGCGCCTTGCGGACGAACTCGGCATCGGCGAGGAACGGCCGCGCCATCGACACCATGTCGCAATAGCCGTCGGCGAGCAGTTGCTCGGCCACTTCCGGCGCATTGATCCGGTTGGTCGCGACGAGCGGGATGCCGACCTTGCCCATCAGCTGCCGCGTCACCCACGCATACGCGGCGCGCGGCACCTTGGTCGCGATGGTCGGAATGCGCGCCTCGTGCCAGCCGATGCCGGTATTGAGGATCGTCGCGCCGGCCGCCTCGATCGCCTGCGCGAGACGGATCACCTCGTCGAGCGTCGAGCCGCCTTCGACGAGATCGAGCATCGACAGCCGGTAGATGACGATGAAGTGCGTGCCGACGCGCTCGCGCACGCGCCGCACGATCTCGACCGCGAAGCGGATGCGGTTCTCGTACGCGCCGCCCCACGCGTCGTCGCGATGGTTGGTGCGCGCGGCGATGAATTCATTGATCAGGTAGCCTTCGGACCCCATGATCTCGACGCCGTCGTAGCCCGCATGCTGCGCGAGCGCCGCGCAACGCACGAAGTCGGCGATCGTCTCGTCGACTTCGTCGCTGCTCAACGCATGCGGCGTGAACGGGTTGATCGGCGCCTTCAGTGCGCTGGGCGCCGCCAGCGCCGGGTGATACGCATAGCGCCCGAAATGCAGGATCTGCAGCGCGATCTTGCCGCCCTCGGCATGCACCGCACGCGTCACGACGCGATGGCGTTCGGCGTCCGCCTCGGTCGTCAGCATCGCGCCGCCCGGCGCCGGACGGCCGCGTTCGTTCGGCGCGAATCCGCCCGTGACGATCAGCCCGGCCTCGCCTCGCGCACGCTCCGCATAGAACGCCGCCATCCGCTCGAAGCCGTTCGGCGCTTCCTCGAGGCCGACATGCATCGACCCCATCAACACGCGGTTCCTGAGCGACGTGAAGCCCAGCTCGAGCGGGGTCGTCAAATGCGGATAACGGGGTGTCATCGGGGTCTCCAATTTTTATGCAACAAGTTGCACAGATAGTAGTCCGCCGCCCCGCTTTATGCAACATGTTGCATAAACATGATCATTGGCTTGTACTGTGGCCCCGATATGGCAAGATGCGATTCATTCCGCGGCCTCCTCCGATCCGACATGTCCCTGCCTCACGCACTCCTCACCGCGCTCGCCGAACGTCCCGGTTCGGGATCCGAGCTCGCCGACCGCTTCGATCGCTCGATCGGCTATTTCTGGCAGGCGACGCATCAGCAGATCTATCGCGAACTGGGGCGCATCGAGGAAGCCGGCTGGATCGAATCGCTGCCCGCCGAATCGGGGCGCGGCCGCAAGCGCGCGTACCGGATCCTGCCGGCCGGCAAGAAGGAGCTGCGCCGCTGGATCGCCGAACACGAAGATCCGACGCCGCTGCGCGAAGCGTTGATGGTGCGCCTGCGCGCGGAAGCGGTGCTCGGGCCGTCCGGCCTCGAGGACGAAATCCGGCGGCGCATTGCGCTTCACCAGGAAAAGCTCGACCTGTATCTGAAGATCGAGGCACGCGATTTTCCGGAAGGTGCCGACTCGCGTGCGAAACGCCTGCAGCATCTGGTGCTGCAGGCCGGTATCGCGAACGAGCGGTTCTGGGTCGAGTTTTCCCAGGACGCGCTCGACACGCTGCGCCTGCCGAAGGATTGAACCGGGTTCGTGCCTGCTGCGCGGGGCTGCCGGCGTTCGACCGGACAGCGTGTTCGCGCTGCGCGCGATCGGTGCGCGATCGGTGCGCGTCGACGGCGCGCACCGGCCGCTCCGGCTCATGCCGCCGGGGCGATACGCAGCGCGGTGCGTGCATTCCGCGCATCGAGGCTGAACGCGCCCGCGCCGAAGTACGCGATCTGCAGCAGGCCGCCGGCCATCATCACGTTCTTCAGGAAGTGAATCATCTGGTTCTGGTCGGCAAAGTTGTGGTGGAAGAACACGGCGGTCACGAGGCTGAACAGCGCCATCGCCAGCGCCACGGGGCGCGCCCGGTAACCCGACATCAGCAGCACCCCACCGCCCGCCTCGACGAGCACCGCGACCACGAAGGCGAGCGATGGCGCCGGCAGGCCGACGGAGGCGATGTAACCGACGGTGGTCGCGTGTGCGGCCAGCTTGCTCAAGCCGCTCATCAGAAACGGCGCGCCGATCAGAATGCGGCCGAGCAGCGGAAGATACTTGTAACGATCCATGATGTACTCCTGAAATGAAATGATTCGGTGGACTGATAAATAAAGGCATTCAGCCGGCGTCCACCATCACCAGCTCGGAATCTTCAACCGCGACGATGTCGAGCGCGGCTTCGTTCGTGATCGCGACGCCGTCGAGCGGCCCCACGCGTTCTCCGTTCACTTCGATGCGCCCCGAAGCCGCGACGAGATAGGCGCGGCGCGTGGCACCCAATGCCTGCCTGACCTGCTCGCCCGCCTTCAACGTGGCACCGAGCACGCGTGCATCGGCACGGATCGGCAACGCGCCTTCGTCGCCGGCATAGCCGCTCGCCAGCACGACGAAACGCCCGGACCGCTCGCCCCTCGGAAACTGCTTCGTGCCCCATCCGGGCACGCCGCCGTTTGTACGGGGCAGCAGCCAGATCTGGTAGAGCTTGAGCGGCGTATCACCCCGGTTGAACTCCGCGTGCCGGATGCCCTTGCCTGCGCTCATGACCTGCACGTCGCCCACGTCGATCGTGCCCTCCGACCCAAGCGTGTCGCGATGACCGAGCACGCCCTGCCGCACGTACGTGATGATTTCCACGTCGCGGTGCCCGTGCATCGGGAACCCGCTGCCGACGGCGATCTCGTCGTCGTTCCACACGATCAGCGGTCCCAGCGGCGCATGCTCGGGCGTGCCGTCGGCCGTCACCGCAAAGTGGTACTTCGCGCGCAGCCAGCCGTGATTCGCCGTATCCAGCGATGCCCAACGCCGATGCGTCAACATGTCCGACTCCTTTTCCTGCTGCCCGAACGACGGGCGGTTGCCTGGCGGTGCCTTGCTGGTTTCTGCACGGCACCGAACTTGGGATGAATGCTAATTTCGCAAAGATCGATCGCATATCTCCTGAACGGCAACGTATCATTGCCTCCAATAGAACGATCTGGCCGAACGGAGCCGCCGCCATGAACCCCATCGCCGACCTGAACGATCTCCGGCTGTTCGCGGAAGTGGTTGAACACGGCAGCTTCACGGCCGCCGCCCGCAGCCTCGGCGCGCAAACGTCGAAGCTCAGCCGGCGCATCCGCGCGCTCGAGGAGGAACTCGGCGTGCGGCTGCTCAATCGCACGAGCCGCAGCCTGTCACTGACGGAAACCGGGCGGCAGTTCCATCAGCATTGCGTCGCGCTGGTCGCCGAATCCCAAGCGGCGAAAGACATCGTGGACCGCACGCGCACGCAGCCACAGGGCACCGTGCGCATCAGTTGCCCGGTCGGCTTGTTGAGTTCGGGTGTCGCCGCGATCGTCGCGCGCTATATCGAGCGCAATCCGCAGGTGCAGGTGCGACTCGATGCGACCAACCGGCGGGTCGACGTGGTCGAGGAAGGGCTGGATTTCGCGATCCGTGTGCGGGTGCCGCCGCTGGAGAACACCGATCTCGCGGTTCGGCAGCTCGGGCTGTCGTACCGGATTCTCGTGGCGAGCCCGGCACTGGCCTCGCGCTTTCCGGCGCCCGCGTCGATCGACAGCCTGAAGGACTGGCCGACGGTGTCGACGGCCAGCAACGGCGACCGGTTCGTGTGGAACCTGACGGACGCCGACGGGCGCGCCATCTCGTTCTCACATCGGCCACGACTGGCGACCGACGATCTCGCAAGCCTGCGGCTTGCCGCGCTCGACGGAATCGGCGTGGCCGAATTGCCGCGAGATCTGGTCAGCGCCGACCTTCACGCCGGCCGGCTGCTCCACCTGCTGCCCGCGCTGTCGGCACCGACGGCACTCGTCCACGCGATCTTCCCGACGCGACGCGGGATGGTGCCCGCGGTGCGCCATCTGCTCGACGCGCTCGTTGCGGGCTTCGAGGAGCTGAACCGGGTCGCATAGTGGCCGCCGGCACGGCCGCACCGGCGTCGCAACGGCGCACGCGGCGCGCATCGTGCCGCCGTGCGCCGGGCCGCAATCACGCGCCCGGCAGGATCACCACCTTGCCCTTTACCTGCCGGTTCGCCATCCGCGCGATCGCATCGGCCGCGCCGGCCAGCGGCACGCGCTCGGTGATCGCCGGTCGCACCTTGCCGGCCGCGAACCATTCGGCGAGCAGCCGCATGTTCGCGACATGCTGCGCCGGGTCGCGGCGCACCGCATCGCCCCAGAACACGCCGAGAATGTCGCGCTCCTTGAGCAGCGCGAGATTCAGCGCGAGCTTCGGAATCTCGCCGGCCGCGAAACCGACCACGAGGAACCGGCCGCGCCACGCCGTCGCGCGCAGTGCCGGTTCGCTGTACGCGCCGCCGACCGGATCGTAGACGACGTCGGCACCGCGCCCGCCGGTCAGTTCGTCCACGCGGCGGCGCAGGTCCTCGGTCGCATAGTCGATCGTCTCGTCGGCGCCCGCCTCGCGGCACAGTGCGAGCTTGTCCGCGTTCGACGCCGCCGCGATCACACGCGCGCCGAGCGCCTTCGCGATCTCGATCGCGGCGACACCGACCCCGCCCGCCGCACCCAGCACGAGCAGCGTTTCGCCCGCCTGCAACCGCGCGCGCTGCTGCAACGCGTGCAGCGACGTGCCGTACGCGAGCACGAGCGACGCACCCTGCTCGAACGACATGCCTGGCGGCAGCGCGGCGATCTGGTGCACGTCGGCCACGCACTGCTCCGCGAACCCGCCGTGCCCGGTAAACGCAACCACGGCGTCGCCAGGCCGCCACGCGGTCACGCCGGCGCCGACCGCGTCGATCACGCCGGCGAACTCGGCGCCCGGCGAGAACGGCAGCGCCGGCTTCACCTGATACAACCCCTGGACGATCAGCGCGTCGGGGAAATTGAGCGACGCCGCCTTCACCTGGATCCGCACCTGGCCGGCAGCCGGTTCGGGAATCGCCACGTCATCGATACGCAAACTGTCGATCGGGCCGAATGCGGTACACAGCAGGGCTTTCATGCGCTTCTCTCTCCTTGCGCGGCGCGGCCGCGCATCGGTACGGTCGGCGGGATGCCCCCGCCCGGCCGGTTCGCGACGCGCACGCGATGGCCGGCAAAGCCGGCACCCGCGATATCGTCCGCATTCCGGAATGTCGGTGACGTAACGTTCAGAACCACGCGTCGCGCATGTCGAGCGTCGTCGTGTCGACGCTCGACAGCAGGTCGAGCTGCGCATCCACCTTCGGTAACTCCCAAGTGAAAAAATACCGGGCCGCCGCACGTTTGCCGTCGTGGAAATCGCCGCCGTGCCCGTGCGCCGCAAGCGTCACGTCGAGCCACAGCCATGCAACGACGAGATGGCCGAACGCTTCGAGATAGACGCTCGCGTTCGCCAGCCGCGTCTGCGGATCGCCGATCGCGCTCAATTGCTGCGTGACGTCGCGCAGTCGCGTCCAGCGCCGTACCAGCGCATCGGCCTGCTCGCGCGTGCCGCCATCCATCGCCCGCGCACGCTCGACCGTCGCGCCGATCCGTGCGTCGAGCGCACGCAGCAGCGCACCGTCGTCGTGCACGACCTTGCGGCCCAGCAGGTCGAGCGCCTGGATCCCGTGCGTGCCTTCGTGAATCGGATTCAACCGGTTGTCGCGGTAGAGCCGCTCGACCGCGTAGTCGCGTGTGTAGCCGTAACCGCCGTGCACCTGGATCGCGAGGTCGTTCGCGGCGAGACACCACTGCGACGGCCAGCTTTTCGCAATCGGCGTAAGGATGTCGAGCAGGCGCGTCGCCTGCGCGCGCACCGCCTCGTCGTCATGCGCGCGGGCTTCGTCGACCAACTTCGCGCAGTACAGGATCAGCGCGAGACCGCCTTCGACATAGGCCTTCTGCGCGAGCAGCATGCGCCGCACGTCCGGATGTTCGACGATCGGCGCCTGCGGCGCGGCCGCATCCTTGCCCGCCGGCCCGAGCGGACGCCCCTGCGGCCGGTTGCGCGCATAGTCGAGCGCGTGCAGATAACCGGTATAGCCGAGCGCCACCGCGCCCGCGCCGACACCGATGCGCGCCTCGTTCATCATGTGGAACATGTACGCGAGGCCGTGGTTCGGCTGGCCGACCAGATAACCGATCGCGCCCGCCCGCCCTTCGGGACGATAGCGCGTGCCTTCGCCGAAGTTCAGCAGGCAGTTGGTCGTGCCGCGATAGCCCATCTTGTGGTTCAGCCCGGCGAGCACGACGTCGTTGTGTTCGCCCTGAGCGCGACCGTCGGTGCCCGGCAGGTACTTGGGCACGATGAACAGCGAGATGCCGCGCGTGCCGGGCTGCAGCCGGCCGTGTTCGTCGGGAATCTTCGCGAGCACGAGGTGGACGATGTTCTCCGCCAGCTCGTGTTCGCCGCCGGAAATCCACATCTTGTTGCCAGTCAGCCGGTAGCGCGGGCCGAGCGGCGAATCGCCCTCGAAATCCGCGCGCGTCGCGATGTCGGACAGCGACGAGCCGGCTTGCGGCTCGGACAGGCACATCGTGCCGAGAAAACGCCCTTCCAGTTCCGGGCGCGCGAACGTGTCGATCTGCGCGGGGTTGCCGTGCGCGACGAGCAGGTTCGCATTGGCGACGGTCAGGAACGGATAGGCAGCCGTTGCGATGTTCGCGGCCTGAAAGAACAGGAACGACGCGGCTTCGACCAGTTTCGGCAGGCGCATGCCGCCGAGCGCTTCGTCATGGCCCGCGGCGATCAGCCCGGCATCCGCGAACGCGCGCACGGCCGGTTCGACTTCAGGGATCAGCGTCACGCGCTCGCCGTCGAACTGCGGCTCCTCGCGATCGCCGCGCGCCGCATGCGGCGCGAACAGATCCTCGGCAATCCGCTCGCTGGTGTCGAGCACCGCATCGAAAGTCTCGCGACTGTGCTCCGCGAAACGCGGCAGCGTGACGAGCGCTTCGGCGTCGAGCCAGTCATACAGCAGGAACGCGAGATCGCGTCGCGACATCAACAGGCTCATCGTGCTGCCTCCAGGGGTGCCGGCCGTGTCAGCCGAATGAAGGGTTTCATGACCGCAAGTGCTGGCGGCAAATTTAGCACGGTCGTTCGAAAACGACAACGACGAGCGAGCTAGTCCGCGTAGCCGGGATTGCGTCGATCGAGCCGGCGCAGCAGGCCGGGCCAGACAAGCGCCCCGGCGCCCATTCCGCGCGTGACCGCGGCGATCTGCTGCCGGATGCCGTCGAGAATCGGTTGCGCGATCGGCAGCAGCGCCGAACCGCCGGCCTGCGCGCGGACCTGGATCATGCAGGCCGCCTCGAAGAAGTACATCGCGACGAACGCGTCGGCCGGCGTCGCACCGACCGTCAACAACCCGTGATTGCGCAGCATCAGGTTCGTGTTGCCGCCGAGGTCGCGCACGAGGCGCGCCTTCTCGCCCTCGTTGAGCGCGATGCCTTCGTAATCGTGATACCCGAGCGAGGCCAGCACGCCGAGCGACTGCTGCGACAGCGGCAACAAGCCGGCCTCCTGCGCCGACACGGCGACGCCGTTGATCGAATGCGTATGCATCACGCACAGCGCGTCATCGCGGGCCGCATGCACCGCGCTGTGAATCGTGAAGCCGGCCGGGTTGATCTCGTACGGCGATTCCGACACCTTGCGACCGTCGAGATCGATCTTGACCAGCGACGACGCCGTGATCTCGTCGAACATCATCCCGTACGGGTTGATCAGGAAATGGTGTTCCGGGCCGGGCACGCGCGCAGAAATATGGGTGAACACGAGATCGTCCCAGCCGAACAGCGCGGTCAGGCGATAGGCCGCCGCCAGGTTGACTCGCGCATCCCATTCGGCGGAAGAAACCGCCTGCTTCACACTGACATCGGATGAGGCCACGTCACACTCCTTGTCGACAGGTTGGTGCGAATCGGGCCGCATGATGCGGCCCGGTGCGGGGGTATTGTGCGTCAACTCGCCAGTGGCTTCGCGAGCTGATCGGCAACCGGCAGGCTGCGGATGCGCGTGCCGGTCGCCGCGAAGATCGCATTGGTCAGCGCCGGCGCAACGGGCGGCAGGCCCGGCTCGCCGACGCCGCCGAGCGGCGCCGTGAAGTCGTCCGGCGCGACGAGATGCACGCGGATTTCACGCGGCGCCTCGTTCATTCTCAGCACCTGGAAGCCGTTGAAGTTGCTCTGCTCCGGGTGGCCGTCCTTGAACGTGATCTCGCCATGCAGCGCGATGCCGAGCCCCATCACCACCGCGCCCTCGAGCTGCGAGCGCACGCGCTCCGGATTGACCTGCGGCCCGCAGTCGATCGCAATGTCGACGCGCGGCACCGTGATCCTGCCGTCCGCGCCGACCTGCACCTCGCAAACGGCCGCCGTGTACGACACGAAGCTGCGGTGCGCGGCGATCCCGAGCCCGTGCCCCTTCGGCAGCTTGCGCCCCCAGCCGGCTTCGCGCGCGACCGTCTCGACCACGCGCCGCAGCCGCCCCGTATCGACCGGATACAGCGCGGGATCCTCGCCGTAGTTCACGTTCTTCACCGTGATGTGCGGCTCGAAACGCCGCGCGGGCCCGATCAGCTCGAGCAGGAAATCCTTCGGATCGCGGCCGGCCGCATGCGCGAGTTCCGACACGAAGCTCTGGATGCCGAACGCATGCGGGATGTTGTAGACCGAACGGAACCAGCCGATCCGCGTGTGCCCAACGGCCGCCGGGTTTTCGATCCGCACGTTCGGAATCGCGAACGGCAGATCCGCGATCCCTTGCGCGAGTTCGCCTGGCTGCTCGTGCACGACGCCCGGCTTGAAGGTCGACTGGATCGACGGCGCGACCGTGCGATGCTGCCACGCGACCACTTTCCCAGACGCATCGATCCCGCCGTCGAACGCTTCGAGCGACACCGCGTGGAAATAGTCGTGCGCGATGTCGTCCTCGCGCGTGAACGTCAGCTTCACGGGCGCGCCGACCGCCTTCGACAGCAGCGCGGCCTCCACCACGTAATCGGGTTTCGACTTGCGGCCGAACCCGCCGCCGAGCAGCGTCACGTTGACGGTCACGCGCTCGGCCGGCAACGCGAGCGCCTTCGCGATCTCGTCGCGCGTGGTCTGCGGCGCCTGCGTACAGGTCCATACTTCGCAGCGGCCGTCGGCGACGCGCGCGACGGCCGCGGGCGGCTCCATCGTCGCGTGTGCGAGATGCGGGATGTAGTACGTCGCGCGCACGCGTTTCGCGGCGCCGGCGAGCGCCGCGGCCGCATCGCCGTCGTTGCGGATCACGTCGCCCGGCTGCGCGGCGGCCGCTTCGAGCGTCTTGCGATATTCGGTCGAGTCGTAGCCCGCGTTGGGGCCGTGCTTCCAGTCGATCTTCAACTGCGCGCGCGCCTGGATGGCCGTCCACGTGTCGCGCGCGACGACGGCCACGCCGCCGAGCGGCTGGAAGCCGGACGGCAGCGGCGCCGACGCGAGCTGCACGACCTTGACGACGCCCGGCAGCTTTTCGGCCGCCGCTGCGTCGAACGACGCGACCGTGTCGCCGTAGGCCGGCGGTCGCGCAACGACCGCATACAGCATCCCGTCGAGCCGCGTGTCGATCCCGTAGTGCGCGCGGCCGCCGACGATGTCGCGCCCGTCGATCAGCGCGGTCTCACCCTTGCCGATGTAGCGGAATTCGGCCGGCGCCTTCAACGCGAGTGTCTTCGTATCGGGTACCGGCAACGCGGCCGCTTTCGCCGCGAGCTCGCCGAAGCCGAGCGTGCGCCCGCTCTTCGTGTCGACGACCTCGTGCACCGTCGCCCTGACCTGCCCCACATCGACGCCCCACGCGGTCGCGGCGGCCTGCTCGAGCATCGTGCGCGCGGCCGCACCGGCCCGGCGCAGCGCGGCGAAGCTCTGGCGCAAACTGCGCGACCCGTCGGTGTTCTGGTTGCCGTAGCGCGGCTCGTCGCCGACGGCCTGCGCGACCTTCAC
Source organism: Burkholderia sp. BCC1999 (assembly GCF_905339975.1). Classification (NCBI taxonomy): domain Bacteria; kingdom Pseudomonadati; phylum Pseudomonadota; class Betaproteobacteria; order Burkholderiales; family Burkholderiaceae; genus Burkholderia; species Burkholderia sp. BCC1999. Next base: position 27,638 of record NZ_CAJPHP010000007.1, read on the forward strand.
GCGCGCCCAGTCGGCGCCCAGCTCGTCGGCAACCACGAGTGCGACGCTCGTGCGCACACCCTGTCCCATCTCCGAGCGGATGCAGGTCACGGTCACGGTGCCGTCCGGGGCGATCGCGACGAACAGGTGCGGATCGTCGCGCAACCCGTGCGGCATCCCGGCACCGCCGTATTGCGGATTCGCGCTGACAGGCGGCTGCACCGGCGCAGCAGCATGCACGAGCGACGGCACGCCGAATGCGAGCAGCAGCCCGCCGGACGCGAAGCCGAGCAGCAGCGCGCGACGGCTTTCGTTGTGGACGGAGAGTTCGCGCGCGCTCATGCGGCGCCTCCGCGGCGCACGGCCAGCCGGATCGCCGCGCGAATGCGCGTGTAGGTGCCGCAGCGGCAGATGTTGCCGGACATCGCATCGTCGATGTCGGCGTCGCTCGGGTGGGGATTCGTTTTCAGCAGCGACGCGGCCTGCATGATCTGCCCGGACTGGCAGTAGCCGCATTGCGCGACGTTCAGTTCCTGCCACGCCTGCTGCAGCGGATGGGTCAGGTCCGTCGACAGCCCCTCGATCGTCGTCACGCGCTTGGCCGTCGCCGCCGCAACGGGCGTGATGCAGGACCGGATCGCGACGCCGTCGAGATGCACGGTACACGCGCCGCACAGCGCCATCCCGCAGCCGAACTTGGTGCCGGTATGGCCGAGGACGTCGCGCAGATACCAGAGCAACGGCATGTCGGGATTGCCGTCGAAGTGCTGCTCGCTACCGTTGACGGTCAGCGTGATCATCGTTCACCTCCTGGTCGAGGCGCCCGCGTCGCACCGCGGGTGCCGTGTGGGGATTCGAACGGTGCCGACCCGGCACCGCCTGGTGGACTGCTTCGCCGGAAGAACGGCGCTGGATCTGCTATCGGTGCCGATGACTGCCGGGCGTACGACGCCGGTCGAAAGCGGGCGCCCGCGGGTCCCGATTCTGCCCCACGCAAACCGTCACTCAGGCAACGCGATCCTGTCGGCGCTGCCAGAAACGGCACCGCGGAACATCGTCGCCCGTGCGCGACGCCCCGCCCGGACGGCTGCGACATCGCCCGCGGCAGGCGGATTCGTATGGGGATTGAGCCGGGCTTCAACTTTAACCGATGCGCGGCGGTTTTGCGCCGGCGCGCCGGATGCGGCGCTTCACATGCGTCGATCGCTTCCGTTACCCGACGAGCACCACCGGCTTGCCGGAAAACCGCCGCTGCCGAAGCCCTTCCAGTTGCCCGGGCAGCTGGGCGAAATCGCCCGTGACGCGTGCCTCGGGTTGCATCCGGCCGTTCGCGACGCTCGCCAGCAGCATGCTGCCCGCCGCTGTCGTTTCGAGCCACGCGGCGTCATCGCCGTACGTATGCAACGCATTCAACGCGACCTCGTGAAGCGACACGCTCGATGTGAACGGCGGCAGCGGCGGCGCATCGAAGCGCCCCTGAATGCAGACGATGTGCCCGTTGGCCGCAACCGCGGGCGCCCACCGGGCGGCGCTTTGCGCATCGATGCTATCGAACACCGCGTAGAAGTGTCGTGCCGGTTCGTGCCCGGCGTCGACGGATCCCTCGGCCGAGCCCGGCAGGAAACGGCTTGCACCTCGCGCGCGCAGCCGTTCCCAATGCCGCTCATGGCTCGACACCGACACCACGAAGCCACGATCGGCGGCGATCTGCACCAGGTAGTTGCCGACCGCGCCGCCGGCTCCGCTGACGAGGATGTCCCTCGACACGCGACACGGCACTTTTTCGAGCGCCTGCCACGCGGTCAGCGCCGGGCACGGAACGCTCGCCGCCGTCTCGAAATCGAGCGCCTCGGGCACCGTCAACAGCACGGACGCGGCAACCGGCGTGTATTCCGCGAAACTGCCGTGTTCGCCGAGCGCCTGATGATAGGCCACGCGGCGGCCGAGCAAGTGACGCATCGGCTCGCTTGCGACCGCGACCACCGTCCCCGCGCCGTCGACACCGGGCACGTGCCCGTGACGCCAGCTCACCAGTGCGCCGCCGAGCACTTTCCAGTCAACCGGGTTGAGGCCGATGGCATGGTTGCGCACCAGCACCTGGCCGGGTTTCAGCGTCGGCATCGGCCGTTGTTCGAGATGCAGCTGCGCGGGATGCTCGCTGCCTTGCCAGGTCCATGCGTGATAGCGGGCCGGCAACGATGCTTGATGAGTGGATTGGGTCATGGAAATCGGCGTGATGTGAGACGCGATCGGCGGCGGCAACAAGGCCGCACCCGTGCGGCATGCGTCGCGACGGACGATCGACGATCGGAGGCATCGGATCCCCTGCATCGAGGCAGCCTGGACTTCAACGTGAATGCGGGCCGATGCGGGGCGGGTATCCGCTGAAGTATCCGTGCCCGGCGCCGTACCGGGAAAGGGAGATTCGACGAAAACACTTTTGAACCCGGCGGGAAAATTCGTCCCGGGTCGCGCAAATGCAGGGATCCGGCCGGCCTGACGGCCGAACCGGATCCTTGCGTGACGGCAACGAACGATACGGGAGATGCTGTCGCGTCACCCGGCTCACGGCGACCGCAGCGCCTGCAACCCCAGCGTGAGCGCGTTGAACGGCATCTCCGCGGCCCCCATCGAGAAGCTCGTCGTCTTCGTCGTCACGCCCGGCGTGCGCATCAGCGCGTGAACGATTCGCTCGCTCGCGTGACCGTCGCCATACGGATTGCTCGCGCGCGACATTTCCTCGTAGGCGCTCTCGCTGTCGAACAGGCGCGATGCCTCCCACACGATCCGCTCCTGGTCCGTGCCGACGAGCCGCGCGGTGCCGGCCTGGATCGCCTCGGGCCGCTCGGTCGTCTCGCGCGTGACGAGCACCGGCTTGCCGAGCGCCGGCCCCTCTTCCTGAATGCCGCCCGAATCGGTGATGATGAAATGGGCGCGGGACATCAGGAATACGAACGACAGGTATTCCTGCGGTTCGATCAGGTAGATGTTCGGCACGCCGCCGAGCCGCGCGCGCGCCGGCTCCCGCACGTTCGGATTCATGTGCAGCGGATAGACGAACTGCGCGTCGCGATAGCGGCCGGCGAGCGTACAGAGCGCCTCGCAGAAATGCTGGAACGGCTCACCGAAACTCTCGCGGCGATGGCCGGTGATCAGCACGACGCGCCGCGACGGCTCGAGAAACGGAAAATACGCGGCAACCTTGTCCGACAGCGTGGACGTGCGGTCGAGCATGCGCTTGACCTCGTGCAATGCATCGATCACGGTATTGCCGGTCAGCGAGACGCCGCTCCCCGGCACGCCCTCGCTGAGCAGGTTGTCGCGCGCCTGCCCCGTCGGCGCGAAATGCCACGACGACACCGCATCGGTCACGCGGCGATTCAGTTCCTCCGGCCACGGCGACCAGATGTCGCCGCTGCGCAACCCGGCCTCCACGTGCCCGACCGGCAGATAACGGTAGAACGCAGCAAGGCTGACCGCGAGCGTGGTGGTCGTATCGCCGTGCACCAGCACGACATCCGGACGCAAATCGTCGAAGACCATGCCGATCGCCTGAAGAATGCCGGTCGTCACGTCGGTCAGCGTCTGGCTTTGCCGCATCAGGTTGAGATCGTAGTCGGGCTTGATGTCGAACAGCGTCAGCACCTGGTCGAGCATTTCCCGATGCTGCGCGGTCACGCACACCCGGGCGTCGACATCCGCCTGCGCCTTCAGCGCGCGAACCAGCGGCGCCATCTTGATGGCCTCCGGCCGAGTCCCGAACACAAGCAAGATCTTCTTCATCGTTATCCTCGTTTAGCCACTTCGCGCGGATGACCCTGCACGTGGCGCGAAGCATGTATTCAGGCGGCGCTTCCCGTACTCGCACGCGGTCAGCACGTGGCGATGTCGCGAGGCGAGCGCGCCGCCCTGTCCGCGCGGTCCCGGCCACGCGAATCGTCGTACTACCGGCGTCCCGTTGCACTGATCAGTCACGTCATGAGTCGTTCCTCGCTGTGTCGAGCGTCACGTCGGTTCGTCACGTTGCTTCCACACCAGCAATATTCAAACCAGCCGCACTGCAGCCGGGCCCGGTCTGCGCGACGCGCACCGCACACGCACGAGGGGTTACGGAATGTTTCACAACTGCTACGGGCCGTCTCATCGACGAATCGGCACGACAACGATAAACAGCCGACCGACCGACCGATCCGTCTGACGACGTCGTCCGATGAATCGCGAATGCATGTCGCGCGCCGATGGCTCATCGAACTGCCTGCCTCTTTCGAAACGCTTTGCGTCGTCTCGATTCGGCACTTTTGTCAGTGCAGCGCGCGGCGTGCACATGGCGGCCGGCCACGGTCAGGTGCGCGCGGTTTCCCCAACACGAGGCGTCGCTTGCGTCGCACGAATCGATGCGTGGGAAATGTTGCGAATGTGTAACGCAGATCCGGCGCGTTCTGATACATCGGAGTCCGGTGTATTCGGTGCGGACCACGGCGATCGCCGGGTTCGCCTGCGGGGCACCGCGCGCGCGGCCAGCGACGCACGACGGCGCGTCTCGCCAGGCCGCATCGGACAAGGCGGCCGCGACTCGTTAGACAAACCGCCCGCCGTGTGACGTGCACGAGATATGTCGCGGACTGCTCGGGGTCGAATGTCGCGCGCATCCGCTGATTCGTCAGTGAATCAAAACACGTCGCCGCGGCCCCGACCACGCGCGCACCGCGCGCCCGGCTCCTTGCTGCACGGGGCATTTCGGCCCATGGCTCACGCCTTGCTTAATGTCAGACAGGTGCGTCCCGAAGCACTCGCACGACAGCAACAGACAGACGGGGACGCCAAAGCAACGAAGCCGGGAGGCGACGCGACGCGTCCGCCGGGGCGAACGACATCCGCCCCTGCGCGACGAACGTGCGGCCGCGTCCCATTGACATCCGCGCGATCCACGGGCGCCTTCAGCTCTCATCGGTCATCGTCGCGGACACCGGGGACCAGGACATGAAGAAAGCGCGGATGGCGTCACTCTGCGAGCAAGGCATCCTGCTGCTGATCGTGCTTGCCTTCTCGCTGACCGTGCGCGACACCGCATCGCAGGCGATCGCCGAGCCGGCGCGAATCGCCATGCCCGCCGCAAACGCAGCGGTCGCGGTCGAACGCGCGGCCCTCGTCGGCGCCCCGCTCGCGCTTGCCGCACCAGCCTCGCCCGGTGCGGACGCGTCGCTCGAACCGCCGCCGGCCAGCGCGCCGGGCATCACGTTCGACCCCGATCTGCTGCTGATGCCCTGCGTCGCGTACCTGTGGCTGTTCACGCTGTTGACGTGCATCTACGCCGGACGGCATTACGTGTTCAGCCTCGACCGCCTGTTCAAGCCGCAATGCGCGCCCTACCGGACCATCACTCACGGCGAATGGCCGCGGCTCACGGTGTTCGTCGCCGCCCACAACGAAGAAGCCGTCGTCGTCGATTGCCTGATGGCGCTGCTGGCGACGACCTACCCGCGCGACAGGCTGACGATCATTCCGGTCAACGACCGCTCGACCGACAACACCCGCGCGCTGATCGACGAGGTCCAGGCGCTCGCGCCCGACCTCATCCAGCCGTTTCACCGCGAGAACGGCAAGCCGGGCAAGGCGGCCGCACTGAAGGATGCGCTGCGCTTCATCCGCGGCGACATCATGGTGGTGTTCGACGCCGACTACCTGCCGCGTCCGGGGCTGCTGAAGGAACTCGTCGCGCCGTTCTTCGATCCGGAAGTCGGCGCGGTGATGGGCCGCGTCGTGCCGCAAAACGCCGACAGCAACCTGCTCGCGCGGCTGCTCGACCTCGAGCGCGCGGGCGGCTACCAGGTCAACCAGCAAGCCCGCAACAACCTCAACCTGGTACCGCAGTACGGCGGCACGGTCGGCGGCATCCGCAAGGGTGCGCTCGACGCGGTGGGCGGCTGGCGCGACGACACGCTCGCCGAGGACACCGACATGACCTATCGCCTGTTGCTGAGCGACTGGCGCACCGTCTACCTGAACCACGCCGAATGTTATGAGGAAGTGCCCGAGCGCTGGGCCGTGCGTGCGCGTCAATTGACACGCTGGGCGAAAGGCCACAACCAGACGCTGCTGCGCTATCTGGTTCCGGTACTGCGCAATCCGCTGATCTCGCGGCGCTGTCGGCTGGACGGCGCGCTGCTGCTCGGTGTGTTCGTGATGCCCGCGCTCCTCGCAGTCGCATGGAGCGCGGCGCTCGCGCTGTACCTGTTCAACGGCGTCAACTCGACCGCGCTCGGCCTGATCGTGTCGCTGTTCGCGCTGTTCTCGTTCAGCACCTTCGGCAACTTCGGCGTGTTCTTCGAGATCGTCGTCGCGGCCCGGCTCGACGGCCGAGCGACGCGGCTGCGGCTCGTGCCGGTCAACGTCGTCGGCTTCTGCGTGACGATCGCGGCCGTCGTCTCCGCGCTATGGGGACTCACGCTCGACGCCGCATTCCGCCGCGAACTGAAATGGGACAAGACCGAGCGTTTTCGCCGGCAACTGAAACCGGAGCGATGATCGATGACGACCTTCAATGTGATGGTGCCGGTGGCCGGCGTGCTCAGCCTGCCGTTCCTGCCGATGCTGCATGAACTGATCCGGCGCAGCGACGTCGCGGCCCTGCCGATCGGCGACGGTCCGTTCGTCGATCAAGCGTTGCTCGCCACGCGATGGCACGACGCACTGCGGGCATACGCGACCGGCGAACCGCCGGCCGACCCGTCCGCCGCGCCGCCCTGGCAAGCACTCGGGCTGGCCGTACAGCACGCCGACACCATCCACGTCGCGCACGACGAGCATCGCGACGGCGTGCTCCATGCCGATCGTGCGATCACGCTCGACGGTGGCGCCCGCGCGGCGTACGCATTCGCCGGCGAGCGCATCGACATTCGCGCCGGCGCGACGATCGGCGCGCTTGCACACGCACCGCGGATCGACGTCGACGGCGCGGTACTGCGCGGCGTCGTGGTCGGCGGCACGGTGCACCTGCACGGCGCCGGCGGTTTCGCGTCCCTGTACGGCGAACCGATCGTCTTCGGTGCCGCGCCGAGTGCGCGACCCGCCAGCGTGCCGGCGGCGCCGCGCCGCGCAATCTCGCTCACCCGCCACTTCGCATCGCTGCCGCACCGCTTCCTGCACGGCCGCTACCTGGTGCATTGCGACGTTCGCCTGCCCGCGCACACGGTCGTGCAAGGCAACCTCATCGTCGACGGCACGCTCACGCTCGGCGAAGGCTGCGTGCTGCGCGGCAGCGTCAAGGCGCATCGCGTCGAACTCGAACGTCATGCGCTGCTGCACGGCGCCGTGTTCGCGCGCGACGACGTGCTGCTCGCGAACGCGAGCTGCATCGACGGCGTCGTGTCGGCCGGCGGCCTGCTGCGGCTGACCGGTGCGCGCATCGGTGTCGCCGGCCATCCTGTCAGCGCGTGCGCGCGCGATGTCTCGGTCGTCGGTCACGCATGCGTGCATGGCGACCTCGTCGCATGGCGCAGCGGCTGGTTCCACGCATCCCGTTAAGGAGCGCCTTCATGTCCGATCGCCCCTGCCATCGCGGCCCGCGCGTGCCGGTTGCCACCCTCGCGGTGCTGTGCGGCGTCGCCTTCGGTACGCCACCGGTACTGGCCGCACTGCCGGATGACGCCGCCACCGCGCCGCCCGTGCAGTCGCCCGACGTTCCCACCGTCATTACGCCACGGCCGCGCGACGAATCCACGTTCGTACGCGTCAGCGCAGACGGCCTGCCGGACGGCGTGCCGCTCGCCGAGTTCACGCCTGACGATACGAACCGGCCGCCGCTGCCCGACGCAATCGTCACACATGTCCAGGCGCCGCAAGAAAAGCACACCGAACTGTCGTTCGGCTATTCAAGTGCACACCTGACGCACGGCTACGGCGACTGGTACGGCGTGCACCTGCGCGGGGTCTATCAGGACGGCGGACGTACCGTGCTCGGCGAACTCGCGCAACTGCACCGCTTCGGCGAGAACACGCAGCTCGGCGCACTGACCTACGTGCAGGACTTCAACCCCGACTGGTTCGGCGGCATCGGCTTCGCCGGCACCACGTCGGGGACGATCCTGCCGAGCGCACGCGTCGACCTGTCGATCAATCGCAAGCTATTGTCGAATCGTTCGCTGGTCGTGTCGCTGGGCGCCGGCTACGCGTGGAACCGCAGCGGCCATCGCGACCAGCTCTATCACGCCGGCCTGATCTGGTACGCGCTGCCGAAATGGATCTTCGAGGCAGGCACGAACTACACGGTCGATTCGCCCGGATCGGTCAAGGCACCGGCCTATTACGGCGCCGTCACCTACGGCGAAGTCGGCAAGAGCGTGATCGTGCTGCGCGGCGGGTTCGGCCGCGAGGCCTACCAGGTCACCGGCTCCGGCTCGCAGATCGCCGATTTCCGCAGCCACGAGATCGACGCGAAATGGCGCTACTGGTTCACGCGCAAGTGGGGAACGCAGATCGAGTTCGACTACTACCACAACCCTTACTACTCACGGATCGGCGGCGAGCTGAGCGTGTTCTATCGCTGGTAATCGGGCGGGCGCCATGCAGACGCACCCCGTCCGTCCTCCCGCCGACCGTTCGCTGCGGATTCATGCCTATCCGCAGCGCTGGCTGTCGTCGATCGCACTGCTGACGCCTGCGCTGTACGCGTTGCTGTGGGCCGACCTGCCGATCGCCTGGCGCTACTGGCGCGCGGTGATGACCTGGGGCGCGCACCAGATCGACCCGGCGCTCCACGTGATCGTGATCGGCTATCCGCCCGACGCGCCGCGCGTGCCGCTGCTGTCGATCGACGTCGCCGCGCGCATGCCCGGCGGCGTGCTGCTGGCGTCCACCGCGGCGCTCTGCGCAATCGGCTTCGCCGCGTCCTTTGTGCGCCACAGGAATTGGCTGCCTGTTGCATATCTGTTACGAATTGCAAGCTTCACCCAGTTGCTGATTTGCGTCTATTTCTGGCTCGCGCCCGGCACGTTCCCGTATGTCCCGTTGCTGCATCTGCGCGACATGTTCGTGCTGCACGGCGCGGCGATCGCGATGATCCCGCTGGTGATGGCGGCGTTGTACTACCCGCTCGATTTCTCGCTGCTGCAGAAGGCCCTCGCATCGGTGCTGGTGCTCGGCTATTTCGTCTTCGCGCTGCCGTTCGTGATGCTGCTGCACGCGGTGATCATCCATCACGGCTCGCTGCTGTTTCTGCCGTTCTGCTATTTCCTGCTCGGCGGACCGCTGCTGATCGGCCTGCTGGTCACGCTCTACACCTACTGCGCGAGCTGGCCCGGCGCGCTGACGAACGGCTCCGATTCCGTCTGCTGATTTCGCTTGCAAACGCGCCGTATCAGCGATGAAACGAATCCATTGCGTTTGCTGCCATGCCGCGCGACTCGCGTCACATGAAGCCAGCAGGACCGGGCCTCCTGGGCAAATGGCACGTTGTTCGCTTCACTCAATACGTCGCATCGAGTCCGCTCGTCGACGACGGCAGCGCGGCGTACCGACATGTCGTGTTGGTCCGGCTGCCGTCGACAGGTGCCGCTCGATGTCCGACGCACCGGACAGCCGCACACACCTACGGGGCAGGATTGGTCGACCTGGCGGCACGCGTATCACGGCTGCCGCGCGCCCCCATTCCTTGAGCGAGGAGCACACCATGTTGGCAAAGTCAGGCAAGTTCTTGCGGATCCTGTTCGCGTTGTTCGCGCTCGCGTTCGCATTCAGTCCGGGCGGCGTTCAGGCGGCCACCAACCAGCTCATCCTGCTGGTGCCGAATACGCTGACGTTGCCCGATCCGCGCGTGTCCGCATGGCTTGACACCGCCCAGGAGGAAGGGCTGCAGATCACGGTGATGACCGACAGCCAGTTCATGGCGGCCGGCGCGTCGCTGTCGCAGTATCCCGGCCTGATCCTGCCCGATCAGGTGCATACGACGGCCGACGACACGCTCGTCACGGCAATCCAGAACTATGCACTGAACGGCGGCAAGGTGATGCTCGTCTACGATTTCGGCGTGCTGAATTCGGCCGGCTTCTACGTGAGCCCGAAATCTCGTTTCAGCAACATGGTCGGTGTGGACTACGTACTGTATGACCAATTGGGCGGCAACATGATCGGTCTCGGTAACGTGACCGGCATGAGCAGCTGGCTGCGCACGCTCCAGGTGCCTCCCGGCAAGTCGATGACGTGGACCACGACGGCTTCGACCACGACGACCGCCAGCGTCATGGCCGCGGCGACCACCAGCAACTCGAAGACGAACAATTCGTCGAAGCAGACGACCGGTACCGCGCTGTATCTGTCCGGCAGCCCGTCGAACCCGGGCGGCCTCGCCAACTACAACCACGGCGCATGGTTCCAGTACGACACGTCCCCCGCAGGCAGCGGCGTGCTGAGCCAGACGGCCCCGAAGCTGACCGGCGTTGCGAATGGCAAGCAGGTGAAGTCCGGCACGTATAGCGCCAACTCGCTCGTCAGCACGACGACCGGCAAGGCCGCCACCACGCTCGCGTCGACCATGGCAACGACCACCGACACGCTCGAGGGTATCTCCGGCTACGTGTACGGCTTCCTCACCTATCCGAGCTTCGTCACGCAGGGAACGTACACCGGCACGACGATCCTGACCTCGCCGACGTTCGGGCTGGTGTCCGGCTACAACACGTACGGCAACGGTGGCGTGCTGTTCGTCAACCTGCCGCTCGCCTACCTCGACGGCCAGACCGACGGCATGCTGATCCACGGCTACCTGCATTATTTCGGTACGCAGATGCTGAACCTGCCGTCGCTGTCGCCGCTGCCGAAGGCGATGGCCGGGCTGGTGTTCAACTGGCACTTCTGCGCGGGCGACCAGATCCAGCCGGCGCTCCAGCTGAAGAACCTCGGCGTGTGGAACAACGGGCCGTTCTCGCTCGTGATCACGGCCGGCCCCGACGAAGCGACCTTCGGCGACGGCGACGGCGTGAACCTCGCCAACAACCCCACCGCGCTGAATCTCGTGAAGTATTTCCTGAGCAAGGGCCATCACGTCGGCAGCCACGGCGGCTGGATTCACGACTACTGGGGGGCAAATGCCAGCGAAACGAACGCGAGCACGTTCACGCAGTACCTGGTGATGAACCATCAGGCCGTCCAGGCTGCGACGGGCCAGCCGGACGTCGAGTACGCGGCGCCGGAAGGCAACACGCCGACCTGGTCGGTCAACTGGCTCGAAGCCAACGGCTTCAACGGGTACTACTTCACCGGCCACACCGGCTCGGCGCCGACCCGCGCATATCGCAACGGCGCGCTGCTGAACCCGGGCCTGTGGGCTTACCCGGTGATGCCGTTCGGCAAGTACGCGACGTTCGAGGAGTTCCAGCAGTATGCGGTGCCGACGAGCGACGTGAACAACTGGTACGCAGCCCTGATGAACTTCGTCGTCGCGAACCGCACGAGCCGGCTGATCTATGCGCACCCGCTTGGCGCGTCGTCCTATACGTCGACACTGTCGGCGATCTTCTCGCAGGCGAACACGCTGAAGCTGCTCGGTCAGTTCAAGTGGTACACGATGAGTGACATCACGATCTTCGATCGTGCGCGCCTGAACGTCACGTGGTCGGCTACCGACACGGGCAGCGGCTGGGCATTTGCCGCCAGCCACCCGACCAGCCTCGCGAACATGACCTGGCTACTGCCGAAGAAGTCGTTCGCGCTGCCGTTGATCACGCAGGGTATCGGCAGTGTCGTCATCACCGATGCGACGTACTGGCTCGTCACCGCGAACAGCGGAACCAGCTTCAAGTTCACCAGCGCCAAGGTGAACTGAGCCGAACCGTCGACACCCCCGCCGGCGCGCGACGCGGCCAACGCCGCGCCCGGCGGACATTGCGCAGGACCACCGCGCAGGAGCCCCCGATCATGAACCGGCCCGCGCTTTTCCCGGCCGCACGCGCACGCGTGGCGGCCACCTCCCGGCTATGCCGCCTGTGGTGCGTTGCCTGCTGTGTCTCGGCATTCGGCTTCGCGCTGCACGCGAGCGCCGCCGAACTCCAGCTCAACGGACTGTACCAGCGCCCCGACGGCGCGATCACCGTGCGCCTGAATGGCGCCGGTATCGATCCATATTTTGCGGCGAAGGCGTTGCTCGCCGCCGCCGATGCCGGGCTTGACGCTCATCAGGCCGCACTCGCATGGATCGCGTGGCTGCTGCCGCGTCAGCGCCCCGACGGCGGCTTCGATCGCTACTGCGTGAAGAGCGGCCAGTACAGCACATGCGCGGAGGCCGACGCCGACGACTCGATGATGGCGACGTGGATCGAACTGCTCTCCCGCTTCGCGCCGCCCGACGGGATGCCCGCCGCGTGGGAACTCAGCCTGAACCGCGCGGGCGCGCATCTCGACACGCTGCTCAGCAAGCCCGCCGGCGTCTATCAGATCTCGTCGACGCTGCACGTCGCGCTGCTGATGGACAACGTCGAGGTACACAGCGCGTTCCAGGCGCTCGCCGCGTACTACGTCCGGCATGCCGACTACGCGCACGCGGGCCCGTGGAGCCAGCGCGCCGACCGGCTCTCGTCCGCGATCCTGAAGGTGTTCTGGCGCGGCACGCAATCCGGCTTTCGCGCGAGTACGCAGCGCATCAGCGACACGAGCTTCTATCCGGCGAAAGTCGCACAGATCTTCCCGCTCCTGTCGGGGATTCAGGTTCCCGACCAGTCGAACGAGACGATCTACGCGCAGTGGATGCAGAAATACGGCAAGACCTGGCTGCAACTGGCCGGCAGCGATTATCCATGGGGCTTGATTGCGCTGGTCGCATTCAAGATGAACGACTGGAGCACGGTCGCCTGCTGGCATGCGCGATCGGGCCCGTACCGGCATGGCGCGCACTGGAACGTACTGGAGGAATCGCTTTATCTCGCATTCGAAAGCAGGATGGCCGACCCCGTCGCGCCCGCCCAGTGCGGCTTCACGACGGCGGAGGCGACGGAGACTGCGTCGCGCTGACACAGCGTGCATGCGGCCCAGGAGAATTTACAGGGAAGGAGACGTGTCATGTGTGGCATCGTCGGCGCGGTCGCGCAACGGGACATCGTCCCGATTCTGATTGAAGGTCTGCGCCGCCTCGAATATCGCGGCTACGACTCATGTGGCGTGGCGACGGTCGTCAACGGCCAGGCGCGACGGGAGCGCAGCATGTCGCGCGTCGCCGATCTCGACGCGCACGTGCGCAGCGCCGGCCTGACCGGCAGCACCGGCATCGCCCACACGCGCTGGGCGACCCATGGCGCGCCCGCAACCTGCAACGCGCACCCGATCTTCTCCCGCGACGAGATCGCGCTCGTGCACAACGGCATCATCGAAAACCATGAAACGTTGCGCAAGCAACTGTCCGACGAACACTACGAATTCGACGGCCAGACCGACACCGAAGTCGTCGCCCACCTGATCCACAGCAAGTATCGCGGCGACCTGCTCACCGCCGTACGCGATGCAACGTCGCAGCTTCACGGCGCCTACGCGATCGCGGTGTTCAGCAAACACGAGCCGCAGCGGCTGATCGGCGCGCGGGCCGGCTCACCGCTCGTCGTCGGCGTGAAGGATGGCGAATGCTTTCTCGCTTCCGATGCACTCGCGCTTGCCGGCATCACCGACCGCTTCATCTTTCTCGAGGAAGGCGACATCGTCGAGTTGACGCCGGGTGGCGTGCGGGTGCTCGATCGCACCGGTGCGCCGATCGAGCGCGCGATACAGACCGTTTCGTCCGCACAGGGTGTGGTCGAACTCGGGCCGTACCGGCACTTCATGCAGAAGGAAATTTTCGAGCAACCGCAGGCCGTGGCCGCGACCATCCCGGACGCCGGGCTGTTCGATCCGGCCGTGTTCGGCCCGGATGCCGCGCGCGCGTTCGAGCAGATCGACAACGTGCTGATTCTCGCGTGCGGCACGAGCCATTATTCCGGCCTGACCGCGCGCCGCTGGCTCGAAACGATCGCGCGCATCCCCGCGCAGGTCGAAATCGCGAGCGAGTACCGTTACAGCGATGCGCTCGCGATGCCGAACACGCTGGTGGTCAGCGTATCGCAATCCGGCGAGACCGCCGACACGCTCGCCGCGCTCAAGTACGCGCAGGCGCTCGGCCATATCGACACGCTGGCGATCTGCAACGTGCCGACCAGCGCGATGATGCGTCAGACTGGCCTGCGCTTCCTGACGCGGGCCGGCCCGGAAATCGGCGTCGCGTCGACCAAGGCGTTCACGACGCAGCTCGTCGCGCTGTTCATTCTTGTCGTCACGCTCGGACGGCTGCGCGGCTACGTCGACGACGCGCAGCTCGCGCGCTACACGACGCAGCTGCGGCGGCTGCCCGGTGCGCTCGAAGACGTGCTCGGGCTGGAGCCGCAGATCGAGCGCTGGGCGGCGGAATTCTCGCAGCACGAGAATGCGCTGTTTCTCGGGCGCGGGCTGCACTACCCGATCGCGCTCGAAGGAGCGCTGAAGCTGAAGGAGATTTCGTATATCCACGCGGAAGCGTATCCGGCGGGTGAGCTGAAACACGGGCCGCTCGCGCTCGTGACGCACACGATGCCGGTCGCGACGATCGCACCGAACGACGCGCTGCTCGAAAAGCTCAAGTCGAACATGCAGGAAGTGCGGGCGCGTGGCGGGCAACTTTACGTGTTCGCCGATGCGGATACGCGGATCGACAACAGCGAAGGCGTGTCGGTACTGCGGATGCCGGATTACTACGGGTTGTTGTCGCCGATCCTGCACGTCGTGCCGTTGCAATTGCTCGCGTATCACGCAGCGTGCTTGCGCGGCGCGGATATCGACAAGCCGAGGAATCTGGCGAAATCGGTGACGGTGGAGTGATGGATTGGCGTCACCCGGGTGGGCTCGCGAAGGTCATCAATTGATCAAGCTGGCCCGCCCTACACGACTCGAACGTGTGACCTACGGCTTAGAAGGCCGTTGCTCTATCCAGCTGAGCTAAGGGCGGTCGGGGAGAAAAGACACGGCCTGACCCGGACCGCATTCGGTACCGGGCTTCAGGCAGCGGCGACAGCACCGCCAAACCCAAAGCCCCGAAACAAAACGGGCCCGGTACGAAACCGAGCCCGAAATTATACCCGATCATCGCATCACATCACGCGAATCGGGCCGTCACAGCCTCAAACCGGCTGCGGATGCAGCATGAACCAGCCGAGACAGAACACGCCGGCGATCACGCAATACACGCCGAACGACGCGAGCCGGCCGCGCCCTTCGAAATAGCGCATCAGGAACCGCACGCTCAGGTACGCGGCGATCGCCGTCAGCACGCCGCCGAGCAGTGCATCGGCGAGCTGGTCGCGAGCATGGAACAGCTTCGGCAGTTCGAGCACGCCTGCCGCGAAGATGATCGGCGTGCCGAGCAGGAACGAAAACTCCGCCGCCTTCTCCGCCGTCAGCCCGGCCGCGTTGCCCGCGATCATCGTCAGCCCGCTGCGCGAGAAACCCGGAATCAGTGCGCCGATCTGCGCGAGACCCACGAAGAACGCCTGCTTGAACGTCATCTTCTCGGGCGCCTGATGCGCGCGGCTGCGCTGGATGCGATCACCGAGCCACAGCAGCACGCCGTTCACGATCAGCGCGATCGCGACGATCCGCAGATCGTGGAACACGCGCTCGATGCGCTTCTCGAGCAGCAGCCCGACGATGCCGGTCGGAATCGTACCGATGATGAGCGCCCACATCAGGTGGCCGTCATCGTTCTTGCGGCCGCCGAGCTGCGCGAAGAAACCGCTGATCAGCGCGATCCAGCGCGCGCGGAAGTACCACAGCAGCGCCAGCGCGGTGCCGAGGTGCAGCGCGACGAGGAACGGCAGCAGTTGCGGCGCGTGCTTGTCGATATGCATGCCGAACAGCGCCGGCACGAGCAGCGTATGGCCCAGGCTGCTGACGGGGAAGAGTTCGGTGACGCCCTGCAGGACGCTCAGGAATACCAGAAACCAGAGACTCACGCGTCGGTCCTTTTAGTCGAGATTAAGCGGGAAGAAAGACGGACGCCGCGATGCGCGTCCGAAAAAACGCGCCCCGATTATGCCGAGCCAGGATTACTGCGCCAAGGCATTTGGCAGGTTATTGCGGCAATGCACACAAACGCTTGCAATTTGTAAGCGCACAGAAAGCAAAAAGCCCGCCATTTGCATGGCGGGCCTGTCGACTTCGGCAGGAATTGCCGTCAGCGGCCGAGCTGATAGAAAAATAATACCGTGCTGCCGGTGAACATGCCGAACAGTGCGATGCCCATTGCCATTGCCAGATCCATGGCCCCCTCCTCGAAGTGTCATGACCCGGCAACATCACCGGTTTAGACGCATTATCCAGACCGTTGAGAATGTTAAAAACTCGCAATTTCCCGAGAAGGGTTTTCCCCGAGCAGCGGCGGCCCGATAATGGAACGCGCGTTGCTCCGTCCACCCGCTCAATCCGATTCGCCATGCCGATCTTCCAGCAACACGATATCCACGAACTTCACGCCGGCCCGTCGCTCGTCCGGGTCGCTCCGCAATTCGGCGGCCGCCTGCTGTCCTGGCACGTCGACGGCGAACCAATCATCTTCTGGCCGGAAACGGCCGACTGGAGCAACCTCGCCCGCGTGCGCGGCGGCAATCCGCTGCTGTTCCCGTTCCTCGGCCGCCACCGCGTCGACGGCGAACTCGGCCGCTGGCGCGATGCCGCCGGCGTGGTCCGCGACCTGCCGATGCACGGCTTCGCGCGCGACCTGCCGTTCGACGCGCATCCGTCGGCCGACGGATGCGCGCTGTCGATGACGCTCGACGCGAACGACGCGCTGCACGCGAGCTACCCGTTCGATTTCCGGTTCGAGACGACCTACCGGCTGACCGACGCGCACACGCTCGACGTCGCGCTGACGACAACCAATCGCGGCGACACACCGCTGCCCTACTACGCCGGCCACCACTTCTATTTCGCGCTGCCGCATGGCGAACGCGCCGAAACCACGCTCGAACTGCCGCCGACCCGCAGTTGCCAGCAGCGCCCGAATGGCTCGATCAGCCCGCTCGAACCCGGCGAAGCGCAGTACCGCCTCGACGATCCGGACATCGTCGACCGCTTCCACTGCCTCGACGGCGAGCCGTCCGCGCCGGTGCGCATCGTGATGCCGGGCCGCCGCCGCACGATCGAGATTGCGCTCGACGTGCCGGGCTCGATCCCGTGGTACGCGGTCACGACCTGGACCGAAAAACCGGATTCCGACTTCTACTGCGTCGAGCCGTGGCTCGGCCTGCCCGATGCGATCCACAACGGCCTCGGGCTGCGCATGCTCGCGCCGGGCGCGACCGAAACGGCCACGCTGCGCATTCGCGTGCGCCCGCTCGCCGGCTGATACGCGGCGCGCCAGACCGGCGCGCGACGGCCCCGGCAACGGCCCAAACTGCGGTGCGTGGGTCGAACCCGTTAAAATCGGACGTTTTGTGTTGCCTGCCGCATCACCCGCGGCAGGGTTTTGCGAGGTTCAATGTTCGGAACAACAACGAAGCGACTCTTCGCAGCCGCCTGCGCCGCCCTGCTCGTCGCGTGCGGCTCCGCGCCCGTCGGCCCCGGGTTCTATCGCGTCGAGCGTGGCGACACGCTCTACAAGATCGCGCGGGACAACCGCACGTCAGTGCAGAACGTCGTGCGCTGGAACCAGATGACGAATCCCGATGCGATCGAAGTCGGCCAGGTGCTGCGCGTCGCGCCGCCGCCCGGCACGACGACCGCATCGACGCCGTCGACCACCGGCACCGGCAGCGCCGGCCGCGCGCGCCCCGCACCATCCGCGCCGGTTGAATCGGCCGTCAAGCCGGCCACGAGCATTTCGCTGATCTGGCCGGCGGCCGGCAATGTGGTCCGCACGTTCGACGGCTCGAAATCGAAGGGGATCGACATCGCGAACTCACCGGGCACGCCGGTGGTCGCAGCCGCGCCGGGTGTCGTGGTCTATGCCGGTAACGGGCTGCGCGGCTACGGCAACCTGATCATCCTGAAGCACAACGCCGACTACCTGACCGCCTACGCGCATAACCGCGCGCTACTGGTGAAGGAAGGCCAGTCGGTAACACAGGGGCAGTCGATCGCGGAAATGGGCAACAGCGACAGCGATCGCGTCGCGCTGCATTTCGAGCTGCGCTACGGCGGCCGGTCGATCGACCCGTCGCGCTACCTGCCGTCGCGCTGAGCGCACGACGGACGACACGCGATGCCGGCACGCATCGCGTGCCGTCGCGGCGAAACACGAAAATGATTGAGTCAGCGCTTGCGCAGACGTCCGGTGAAACGGCCGGACAGCGGATCGACGTGACGAGCAAACGCCACCAGCACACCGATTCCGATCAGGCTGAACCCCGCAGCTATCAGAAGCAAATCCATGGTCACATCACTGTTTTGACTTGATCTTATGCGTCATTGTGGAATCGTGCACTGAGCCGTGGCTATTGGACGAGTCCGAACATTCCCTATCAGCAGACACCATTGTGGATTCGTCTGCGTGAAAACCTGATGTAAGCCGTGCGCCCGACGCCACGATCGACACCCAGGAGACACTGCGATGCTGCCCGCCGCCGACCGCTACGACGAACTGCTCTCCCGCTTCCAGTGGGACATTCCGGCCCGCTACAACATCGGCGTGGACGTCTGCGACAAATGGGCCGACGGCAGCGGTCGCCTCGCGTTGATCTACGAAACGGCGCAGGGCGACGTGTTCCGCCTCACGTTCGACGACTTGAAGAATGCTTCTAACCGGCTCGCGAACAGTTTTGCGCGCGCCGGCCTGCGACGCGGCGACCGGATCGGCATCTTTCTCGCACAAGGGCCCGAAACGGCCATTGCACACCTCGCCGCGTACAAGCTCGGTGCAATCGCGGTGCCGCTCTTCACGCTGTTCGGCGTCGATGCGCTCGAATACCGGCTCGCGAACAGCGAGGCGGCCGCGCTCGTCACCGACGCAGCCGGCTACGCAAAAATCGCACCGCTGCGCGCGCAACTGCCGGCGCTGCATACCGTCTACTGCGTCGGCGACGATGCCCCCGACGCGCCGGGCGTGCTGCGTTACGACGCGGCGCTCGCCGCCGAAACGCCGGATTTCGTGCCGGCCGACACGGCCGCCGACGATCCGGCGGTGATCATCTACACGTCCGGCACGACGGGCAAACCGAAAGGCGCGCTGCACGCCCATCGCGTGCTGCTCGGCCACCTGCCGGGCGTCGAGATGTCGCAGCAATGCTTCCCGCGCGACGCGCGCCTGTTCTGGACGCCGGCCGACTGGGCGTGGATCGGCGGCCTGCTCGACGTGCTGCTGCCGTCATGGCATCACGGCGTGCCGGTGCTCGCGCGCCGCTTCGAGAAGTTCGACGGCGACGCGGCGTTCGCGCTGATGGCCCGGCACGGCGTCACGCATGCGTTCCTGCCGCCCACCGCGCTGAAGCTGATGCGCGCCGTGGAGCGGCCACGCGAACGCTATGCGTTGTCGCTGAAATCGGTCGCGAGCGGCGGCGAGTCGCTCGGCACCGAACTGACGGCCTGGGGGCGCGACGCGCTCGGCGTGACGATCAACGAGTTCTACGGGCAAACCGAGTGCAACATGGTGCTGTCATCGTGCGCGGCGCTGTTCGACGCGCAGCCCGGTGCGATCGGCAAGGCTGTGCCCGGTCATGCAGTCGCGATCGTCGACGCGGACGGCACGCCGCTGCCGCCGGGCGTCGAAGGTCGCATCGCGGTGCGCCGCCCCGACCCGGTGATGTTCATCGAATACTGGCGCAACGCGGATGCGACGCGCGACAAGTTCGCGGGCGACTACCTGCTCACCGGCGATACAGGCACGATCGACGCCGACGGCTTCGTGCGCTTCGTCGGCCGCGACGACGACGTGATCACGAGCGCCGGCTACCGGATCGGCCCGGGCCCGATCGAGGACTGCCTGCTCACGCATCCGGCGGTGCGGATGGCGGCCGTCGTCGGCGTGCCCGACGCGACGCGCACCGAGATCGTCAAGGCGTTCGTCGTGCTGAATCCCGGCCACATCGGCGACGACGCGCTCGTGCTCGCGCTGCAGGCACACGTGCGCACGCGGCTCGCCGCACACGAGTATCCGCGCGCGATCGCGTTCGTCGACAGCCTGCCGATGACCGCGACCGGCAAGATCGTGCGCCGCGCACTGCGCGACGCATGAACCGCCCGCCGGCGGCTCGGCCCGTGCGGCCGGATGGTTTATAGTGGCGCCACGCAGTTTTTCCAAGAAACCGATGTCCTCTGATCACCAATCCGCCGCGGGCGTGTCGCACAGCCCGCTCTACGCCAAACTCCTCGGCGAGACCGCCAAGATCGACTGGTGCGATCTCGAACGCTTCTTCGCGCAGGGCAAGCTGCTGTCCGTCGCGCGCGACCTCGATCTCGTCAGCGTCGCGGAAGCGGTTGCCAGCGACGATGCCGAGCAGGTCACGCGCTGGCTGTCGGCCGGCCTCGTCGCACGCATGCCGGCCGAAACGGCCGCCGACTACGCGGCGCGCAACCCGGAGCTGTGGGCGGTCGTCGTCTCGCCGTGGGTCTGCGTGCAGGAACGCGCCTGACGCGTCCGCCATGTCTGAATCCGCGTTACCGCACGGGGCCGGCGCCGGCTCGGCCACCGTCACGCACCGGCGCGTCCTCGCGCTCGCCTTCCCGATCGTCCTTGCGAACCTGACCCAGCCGATCCTCGGCGCCGTCGACACGGCCGTCGCCGGTCACCTCGACGGCGCGCAGTATCTGGGCGGCGTCGCGCTCGGCGGGCTGTTCTTCAATTTCGTATTCTGGGGTTTCGGCTTCCTGCGGATGGGAACGACCGGTCTCGTCGCACAGGCGCACGGCGCCGGCGACACCACCGGGATTCGCCTGAACCTGCTGCGCGCACTGATCGTCGCATTCGCGCTCGGCACGGCCGTACTCGCGCTGCAGGTGCCGCTGCTGTCGTTCGCGCTGTCCGCGCTCGGCGGCAGCGATGCCGTCCGCGCGACGGCGCTCGCGTACAGCCATGCGCGGATCTGGAGCGCGCCTTTCGCGCTCGCGAACTATGTCGTACTCGGCTACCTGCTCGGCGTGCAGCGCGTGCGGCTCGCGCTCGTCGCGCAGGTGTTCATCAACGCGGTGAACATCGGCGCCGTCCTGCTCTATGTGTACGGCTTCGGTTGGGGCATCGCCGGCATCGGCGCCGCAACCGCCACCGCGGATGCCTGCGGTTTCGCGCTTGGCGCGTGGATCCTGTGGCGGCTGCGCCCGCGCGGCCTTGCGCCGATCGCGGTGCGCGCGCTCGCCGACCGCGTCGCGCTCAAACGGCTGATCGCGCTCAATCGCGATATCTTCCTGCGCACGCTGTGCCTGCTCGGCGCGTTCGGCTGGTTCGCGCACCTCGGTGCGAAACAGGGCGACGCGACGCTTGCGGCAAACGCACTGCTGCTGAATTTCCAGACCTTCATGGCCTATGGCCTCGACGGCTTCGCGCACGCGGCCGAGGCGCTCGTCGGCGCGGCGGCCGGCGCACGCGACCGCCGCGCATTCCGGCAGGCCGTACGCGTCACGCTGCTCTGGTCGGCACTCGGCGCTCTGCTGTTCGCACTCGTCTATTGGGCGGCGGGCGGCTGGATCGTCGCGCGCCTGACCGATCAGGCCGAGATCCGCGCCGTCGCGCTGCGCTATCTGCCATGGGCTGCGATCTCGCCGATCGTGTCGGTCTGGGGCTTCCTGCTCGATGGCGTCTTCATCGGCGCCACGCAGACGCAATCGCTGATGCGTGCGATGGTCGTGTCGTTCTCGATCTTCATTGCGGCCACGCTCGCCGCCGTCGGCACGTTCGGCAATCACGGCCTCTGGTTCGCGCTGCTGCTGTTCATGGCCGCGCGCGGCGCGACGCTTGCGCGCTACCTGCCCGGGCTGCTGCGACGCATCGGCGCCGACGCGCAGGCGACGTCCACCGCCCACGCGTGACGGCAGGCCAGGCTGTTACTGCGTCGGTTTCGGCGGCGGCGCGTCGAGCATCGACGGCGGCGTCATGTCGGTCGGCACGCCGTGATAGTCGGCCGGATCTTCCGGCGGGTGGCCGCGGCGAGCCTGATGTGGGTCGCTGCCGCAGCCGGCGAGAAAGGACGCGGCCAGCACGGCCAGCATGAAACGGGTCATCGGGTATGGCTCCGGAAAACGGTGCGCCCATCGCGCGCCGGGACCGCGCCGAGTCTAGCGGAAATCCGCTTTCAGGGTCGCGCCGCGCATGTCCTACTATGTACGCATGGCGCTGTGCCGTGGAAAGGAGGCTGCCATGTCGTCTGAAGAAATTGCGGGCCTGATCGGCCTGTTCATTGGCCTGATGGTGCTGGTCGCGCTGTCCTACTTCGAGTCGCGCGAATACAAGCGTAGCCATGACGGCGAAGGGATGATCCACCACTGGATGGCGGAACATCACCTGCTCGACTGGCGGCGCAAGCACTGAGCAAGCCATCCTGCAGTCCGGCCCGTATCGAACCCGGGCCGCCCGGAAACGTGCCGTCCCGCGGCACGCCGGAAACCGCACACTCCGGAAATTATCAGGGCCGAATGCAAGAGCGCCGTCGCATGGCCATGGCCGCACGACGGCGTTCGCTTGCGCGCGCCCGCAACGGGCGCGACGCGATTCAGGCGACTCAGCCCAGAAAGTGGCGGGCGTAGCGCGCGTTGATGTCGGACAGGCGGAACAGCGTCAGGAAATCCGCGCAGTTGAAGTCGGGATCCCAGGCCGGTGCGCCGCAAATCTTCGCGCCGAGACGCAGGTAGCCCTTGATCAGCGGCGGCGGCGCGACGACGGTGCCCGTTTGCAGTTCGTCGACCGGCAGTGCCGTGTGCGGGAACGCGCGATACTCGGGCGCCGTCAGCGAACCGGCCGACAGCGACTGGTACAGGTTCGCCGCGTAGTGGCCGCCATCGGCCATCGACACGCTCGCGCAGCCGAGCATCGTCTCGTAGCCGTTCTGCATCATGTACGCGCCGAGGCCGCCCCACAGTGCCATGATGACGGCGCCGCTGCGGTAGTCGCTGTGCACGCACGAGCGGCCGACCTCGACCATCTTGCCGCGCAGGTGCGTGAGGCGCGACAGGTCGAATTCGCCTTCGGCGTAGAGGCGGCCGACGCGCGCTGCCTGGTGCGGCGGCAGCACGCGATACGTGCCGACAACTTTCAACGTGTCGAGATCGCGAACCAGCAGGTGGTCGCAGTACGCGTCGAACGGATCGACGTCGAGACCGGACGGGCCGCTGACCTGCGCGCCCATCTCTTCGGCGAACACGCTGTAGCGCAGGCGCTGGGCTTCGCGCAATTCGTCTTCCGTGCGGGCCCATGCGGCGCGCAGGCGATACTCCGATGTGACGGTTTCACTGGCGCGCGGCAGGTGGCGCCGCGACGTGTCGAGGGGCAGCGAGGCAAAAGGGAGCGTAGGCGTCGGCAGTTCTCGCATTAGGCTTTCCTGGTCGTAAGGAATAAGGCGACATGCCCGCCAATGTAGTAATCGGCCGTGACCGTTATGTGGCACGACTGTGTCCTTTCAATGACGTGTCGCCGAATTGACTTTAGCAGAAAGCTTGCGAAACCGTATGATGAATCCCTTCAAACCCATTCAGCCGGGCTTCACACCAGTTCCGGCGTCAATACCGCGCGCAATACGGCCTGCCGGCTGCCGTCACGCGTGCGGCTCGCCAACCACACGATTCCCCCCTTCTTGACGCTCCAGCTGTCGTTGCTGCCGGCGATCAATTGCGCGGCGACGCTGCCGAGCGTCGGCTGGTGTCCGACGATCACGACCGTCGGCGCGATGCCTTCCGGCCAGCCTGCCGCTTCCAGCACGTCGTCGACACTGCCGCCCGGTGCGAGCGCCTCGACGGTCCGGTACTGATCGGTCAGCGCCTCGACCGTCTGCACGGTACGGGCCGCCGGGCTCGCGAGGATCACGCTGTTCGTCTCGAGCCTGCTGCGCAGCCATTTGGCCATCGCCTGCGCGTCCTTGCGGCCACGAACGGTCAGTTGGCGCGCAAGATCGCTCGTCGCGTAGTCTTCGGCTTCGGCGTGACGCCACAGGATCAGGTTCATCATGATGTTCTCCTTGCTTCGGCGAGCGTCCGCACACACATGCGCACGGGTACGGCCGATTACCGCGCAAATTGTCGCAAATCGCGGCGGTTCACCGCCGCGGCATTTACCCGCATATTGCGATTGACCTAATCTGGCACGTACCGATATAATCTTTGGCTCGTCGGAGCGTAGCGCAGCCTGGTAGCGCATCTGATTTGGGATCAGAGGGTCGTAGGTTCGAATCCTATCGCTCCGACCAAGGAATCAAGGGGTTACGGTTAAACACCGTAGCCCCTTTTCCGTTTCCGGGCCGCTGAATCGCACGTGCGGTCACCCGGCTCGCACCTTTAATTCATTGTAGGGATTCATTGGGGCACCGACGCGACAACGCTCGGGCCGCTGCCCGCAACCCGCGCACGGCACTTCCGGGAACACGCGATAATGCGCGTGAACAACCCGCACCCGCGCATGAAAAACAACATTCTCAAGACCGCCCTCTGCGCGTCGCTGCTTGCACTTGCGAGCGTCGGCACCGCTTCGGCCAAGGCGCTCGACAATGCGCTCGACTGCCATTCGACCGGCCACAAGTTCGTCGCGCCGCTGCTCGCCGCCGGCGACATCCAGTCGGAGCCCATGCATGTCGAATCGAACTCGGTCAACGCGTTCCGCACGAGCCACCCGCTGACCGCATACGGCTTCGGCGTCTATGTCGTGCTGGGCTATCAGGCGAACGACCCGATCTTCCGTCCGGGCGACGGTACGCCGATCGGCGACTGGGCCTACGGCGTCGTGGTACGCGGCACGAAGAGTTCGGTGGAGGAAGCCGTGCGCAAGGCCGGCAGCGACGCGACGGTCAAGCAGGCGTTCCCGTTCCTGACCGCGATCGTCTGCTCGTCGGATTGAGCGAGCCGCCAGGACGGTCGTGCGGCACGCCTGAGGGTGCCGCAACCACGCTCCCGTCCAACGCCTCCAGGCCGCGCTATCGGCCCGTTACGCGCCGGTGTACACCACGCGATACGGGATACCGACCTTCTCCCACTCGGCAGCCTCCTGGCTGAGGCTGTAGTCGGTCAACGGGTTCTGCTCGACCCACGCGCTCGGCAAGCGCACTTCATACCCGCCCTTCTTCATCTGCGAAACGGAAATGTCGGGCAGCCCCGCATCGGTCCGGCGCCGGCACAGCAGCGCCGCGAGCCGCAGGCAGAACAGCAGCGGCCACTCGACCTCGCGCGCCTGCGACAGCTTGCCGAGCTTGCCCGCGTGACCGAGCACGAGCGCGGCGAGCCGCGCCTGGTCGGTGCGCGAAAAACCCGGCATGTCCGCGTTGCTCGCGATATAGGCTGAATGCTTGTGATACGCGCTGTGCGAGATCGACAGGCCGATCTCGTGCAACGCGGCCGCCCAGCCGAGGAACATCCGTCCTTCCTCGCGCGCCTCTTCGTCGTCTTCCTCGAGTTCGTCGTAGAAACGCCCGGCGAGCGCACCGATCCGCTCGGCCTGCGCGCGATCGACGCCGTAGCGACGCGTGAAGCCCTCGACGGTCACCGCACGCATGTCCTCGTGCTGCGTCCGGCCGAGCAGGTCGTACAGCACGCCGAGACGCAGCGCGCCGTCGGTCGTATCGACGTAATCGACGCCGAGTTCCTCGAACACCGCGAGCATGATCGCGAGGCCGCCCGCGAGCACGGGCACGCGATCGGGCTTCAGCGCGACCAGCTTCAGCCGGTTGACGTTCTCCGACTTGATCAGCGCGCGCTTCAGGCGCTCGAGTCCGCCGCGCGAAATGCCGTGCGTGATGCCCGGATCGTTGAAGCCGTTCGCCTCGACGAGTTCCGCAAGCGCACGCGCGGTGCCGGACGAACCGATCGCCTGGTCCCAGCCGGCCTTCTTGTACTCGCTCGAAATGATCTGGATCTCGCGCTTGGCCGCGAGTTCGGCCTGCCGCATCGTGTATTCGTCGACGTTGCCGGCCGGAAAGAACGTGCGGCTGTGGCTTACGCAGCCGATATACAGACTCTCCATCACGATCGGCGTGTAGTGCGAGCCGATGATGAATTCGGTCGAGCCGCCGCCGATGTCGACGACGAGCCGCTTGCCGGCGCTCGCCGGCACCGAGTGCGCGGCGCCCGCATAGATCAGCCGCGCTTCCTCGCGGCCCGCGATCACTTCGATCGGAAAACCGAGCGCCGCTTCAGCCTCGCCGAGAAACTCGCCGGCGTTCTTCGCGACGCGCAGCGTGTTGGTCGCCACCGCCCGCACATGATCGGGATGAAAATCGCGCAGGCGCTCGCCAAACCGCTTGAGCGCCTCCCAGCCACGCTCCTGCGACGCACGATCGAGCATCTTGTCGCTCGACAGGCCCGCGGCCAGCCGAACGGGCTCGCGCAGCGCGTCGACGGGATAGATCTGGCTGCCCGCCGGCGTTTCCTCGACGCGACCGACGATCAGCCGGAAGCTGTTCGAGCCGAGATCCACGGCAGCCAGCAAGTGGGGAGTTGTAACCATCTGAAGGGGGCTCCGTGCGCGTTCGCCCGCGGCAGCCGGACCGGCAACCCAGGGCGATCAATCAAAGGCGACATTTTAAGCGTGGAACGCTTGCCATTACCACGCTTCACGGGCATGCACACTGCTCGATTCCATATCGCCAAAACATTTATGAGACGAAATGGTTCCAGCGTAGAATTTGCCGATATAAATACAGTATTGTCATCAGCACGTCATCGTACCGTGAGAGTTTCCGAGCGTCCTTTTGAATCATCGCCTGAATCACCCCCTACCCTGCCGATGTCCGTCCGTTACCCGCTTCTCAATCGTGAACTCGGCATCCTCGGTTTCAACGAGCGCGTGCTGGCCCAGGCGGCCGACCCTCAAATCCCGTTGCTCGAGCGCCTCCGTTTCATCTGCATCACCAGCAGCAACCTCGACGAATTCTTCGAAGTCCGCATGGCCGGCCTTCAGGAACAGATCCGCGACAACCCCGGCGCACTGACACCCGACGGCATGTCGTTACAGCATGCTTACGATCTCGTCGTCGAACGCGCGCAGCGGCTCGTCCATCGACAGTACACGATGCTGCACGAAACCGTGCTGCCCGCGCTCGAACAGGAAGGCATCTATTTCCACGCGAGCGACACGTGGAACGACGAGCAGCTCGAATGGGCGCGGCGTTATTTCCTCGACGAGCTGCTGCCCGTGCTGACGCCGATCGGCCTCGATCCGGCCCACCCGTTCCCGCGCGTGCTGAACAAGAGCCTGAACTTCGTCGTCGAGCTCGAAGGCCGCGACGCGTTCGGCCGCCAGGCCGTGATGGGTATCGTGCAGGCGCCGCGCGCGCTGCCGCGCGTCGTGCGCATGCCGCATGCGCTCTCGGGTTTCGAGCACGGCTTCGTGCTGCTGAGCTCGTTCATGCAGCGCTTCGTCGGCGAACTCTTCCCTCAACTCGTCGTGAAGAGCTGCAACCAGTTCCGCATCACGCGCAACAGCGAGCTGTTCGTCGACGAAGACGAAATCACGAACCTGCGCGTCGCGCTGCAGGGCGAACTGCCCGCGCGCCACCTCGGCAACGCGGTGCGTCTCGAAGTCTCGGCCGACACGCCGCAGCACATCGTGCGGCGCCTGCTCGAGGAAAGCGAACTCGGCGACAAGGACTGCTATCGCGTGGCCGGGTCCGTGAACCTCGTGCGCCTGATGCAGATTCCCGATCTCGTCGACCGCCCCGACCTGAAGTTCACGCCGTTCACCGCGTCGATTCCGGCCGCGATCACGAATGCGCCGACGATGTTCGACGCGATCGACAACGGCGACATCCTGCTGCACCACCCGTACGAGAGCTTCCAGCCCGTGCTCGAACTGCTGCAGCAGGCCGCGAAGGACCCGAGCGTCGTCGCGATCAAGCAGACGATCTACCGCACCGGCACCGATTCGCCGCTGATGGACGCGCTGATGGAAGCCGCGCGCAACGGCAAGGAAGTGACCGTCGTCGTCGAGTTGCTCGCGCGCTTCGACGAGGAAACCAACATCAACTGGGCGTCGCAGCTCGAAGCCGTCGGCGCGCATGTCGTGTACGGCGTGGTCGGCCACAAGTGCCACGCGAAGATGATGCTGATCGTGCGGCGCGTCGTGCAGGCCGGCAAGGCGTCGCTGCGCCGCTACGTGCACCTCGGCACCGGCAACTACCACCCGCGCACGGCACGCCTCTACACCGACTTCGGGCTGATGACGGCCGACCAGAAGATCTGCGAGGACGTCCATCACGTGTTCCAGCAACTGACGGGGATCGGCGGCGAACTCTCGCTGCACGAGCTGTGGCAGTCGCCGTTCACGCTGCATCCGCGCATCATCGACGCGATCCGCGCGGAAATCGACAACGCGCGCGCCGGCAAGCGTGCGCGCGTCGTCGCGAAGATGAACGCGCTGCTGGAGCCGTCCGTGATCGCCGCGCTGTACGAAGCGTCGCAGGCAGGCGTCAAGGTCGACCTGATCGTGCGCGGCGTCTGCGCACTGAAGCCCGGCGTGCCGGGGCTGTCGGAAAACATCACGGTGCGCTCGATCGTCGGCCGCTTCCTCGAGCACCACCGGATCTACTACTTCCACGCGGGCGGTGCAGAGGACGTCTATCTGTCGAGCGCCGACTGGATGGACCGCAACCTGTTCCGCCGCGTCGAAGTCGCATTCCCGATCCGCGAGCGCAAGCTCAAGCGGCGCGTGATCGCCGAGGGCCTGTCGGTGTGCCTCGGCGACAACCAGTCGGCGTGGCAGATGCACAGCGACGGCCACTACCGCCGCCGCCGCTCCGGCAAGACGATCCGTAACGCGCAACTCGGACTGCTCGCGAAGTTCTGCTCGTAAAGCGGACGCGGCGCGCCGGTCGCGCGCCGCCCCGCCAACAAAAAAGCGCAGCCCGCGGGCTGCGCTTTGTTATTGACCGGACAGGCCGCTACGCGATCACGCCTCGTACGCGGCCGGCCGGATCGCGATGATGCGCGAGCCCGGGAACCGCGCGGTGAACGTGCTGCCGCGCCCTTCCTCGCTCTGCACATACAGGTGCGCGTCGTGCCGCTGCAGCACGTGCTTGACGATCGCGAGCCCGAGCCCGGTCCCCCCCGTGTCGCGCGAACGACTGCGGTCGACGCGATAGAAACGCTCGGTGAGCCGCGGCAGATCGGCAGCCGGAATGCCGAAGCCGCTGTCCGTGACGGAAAACACGCCCTGCGCACCCTCGCGCCGCCACGTGACGACGATCTTGCCGCCTTCCGGCGTATAGCGGATCGCGTTCGTGACGAGATTCGCGAAGGCGCTGAACAGCTCCGTCTGCGCACCCGTGACGCCGAGCGTCTCGTCGATCGTGAACGCGATGTCGTGATGCCCGTTCGACAGCGTCCGCGCGTCCTCCTTCAGATGATCGAACACCGCGCGCATGTCGATCGCGCGATCGAGCGGCGGCTTGCTCTCGCCTTCCAGCTTCGCGAGCACCAGCAGGTCGGTCACGATGTGCCGCATCCGCGAGGCCTGCTGCTCCATCATCTCGAGATAGCGCGCGCGGTCTTCCTCGTTCAGCGGCAGCTCGCGCATCGTCTCGAGGAAGCCCGACAGCACGGTGAGCGGCGTCTTCAGCTCGTGCGACACGTTCGCGACGAAGTCGCGGCGCATCGCGTCGGTGCGCTCGAGCTCGGTGATGTCTTGCGTGAGCAGCAGCTTGCGGTTCTCGCCGTACGGAAACACCTGCACGGCCAGCACGTTCTGCCGCGAGTCGCCCATGCCGCGCATCATGAGCGTCTCGTCGTAGTGCTGCGCATTCAGGTAGCGGACGAAGTCGGGATGGCGCACCAGGTTCGTGATGTGCTGGCGCAGGTCGCGCTTCGCATCGAGGCCGAAATGAACCTCGGCGATCGCGTTGCACCACTCGATCTGGTCGTGGTCGTCGAGCATCGCGACGCCGTTCGGCGACGCCTGGATCGCCTGGATGAAGCGCGAATGCTGTTGCTCGACCTGCCGCACCTGCGCATGCCACTGCTTCGCGAGCTTGTGCAGGCGATAGTAGATCTCGCCCCAGATGCCCGGCGCGCTCGGCACTTCGCCGTAGACCGGCGCGTCGAGCAGGCGCCACAGACGCTGCGTATGGAAGGTGCTGAAAAAGCCCTGCGCGATCAGCATCACGACCACGAACACGAGGCCCGCGGTCGGGCCGGCGAAGACGCCGACCAATACGCCGATCAGCACGAGCAGCACGAGCGACACCAGAAAGCGCGCCCAGATGATGTTCATGATTCAGCGTCCGAAAGAATGAACGGCATGCCGCGGCACACGGCACGCCCGAATACGTTACGCGTGCTTGGCGAGCCGGTAGCCGCTGCCGCGCACGGTCTCGATCATCGCATCGCAACCGGCCGGTTTCAAGGCCGCACGCAATCGTTTGATGTGCACGTCGACGGTACGCTCCTCGACGAACACATGGTCGCCCCACACCTGGTCGAGCAGTTGCGTTCGGCTGTGCACGCGTTCCGGATGCGTCATGAAGAAATGCAGCAGGCGGAACTCGGTCGGGCCGAGATCGAGCTTGATCTCGCTGCCGTCGCCGTGCGCGGCGACGCGATGCGTGGCCGGGTCGAGGCGCAGACCGTTGATCGACACGACGTCCTCGGTCAGCTGCGGCGCGCGGCGGCGCAGCACGGCCTTGATCCGCGCCATCAGTTCCTTCGGCGAGAACGGCTTCGTCACGTAGTCGTCCGCGCCGATTTCGAGGCCGAGCACCTTGTCCTGCTCGTCGCCGCGAGCAGTCAGCATGATGATCGGGATGTGTTTGGTCCGTTCGTTGTTGCGCAGGTCGCGCGCGAACGCGATACCGGACTTGCCCGGCAGCATCCAGTCGAGCAGCACGAGATCGGGCAGCACGTCGCTGATCAGGTTCTGCGCCTGTTCGGCGTTGTACGCACGGATCGGGCAGTGACCGGCGTGCTGGAGATTCACCGAGATCAGTTCGGAAATCGCGGGCTCATCTTCAACGACGAGAATGTTGCTGGGCATCGGCACCTCTTTTTTTCCTGTGCTGGGTCGTGTTAACTGTTGGCTTCACGGTCGAGCGTGTCGCGCGGCTGGTGCCGCACGTCCGTGCCCTTCACGATGTAGATGATGAACTCGGCGATGTTCTTCGCGTGGTCGCCGATCCGCTCGATTGCCTTCGCAATGAACAGGTACTCGAGACCGACCGAGATCGTGCGCGGATCTTCCTGCATGTACGACACGAGCTTGCGCACGAACGCGCGGAATTCCAGGTCGATCTCCTTGTCGTCCTTGACGATCTGCGCGGCCGCGACCGTGTCGAGGCGTGCAAACGCGTCGAGCGCGCGGCGCAGGATCGTCACGGCCATCTCGCCCGACACCTTGATCTCGGCGATATTGACCGTGCGCGCGGCCGGCTCGTCGACCAGGCGGCGCACGCGCTTCGCGATCTTCTCGGCCTCGTCGCCGGCGCGCTCGAGGTTCGTAATCGTTTTCGAAATCGACATCAAAAGACGCAGGTCACGCGCGGCAGGCTGCCTCCGCGCGATGATGTTGCCGCACTCCTGGTCGATGTCGACTTCCATCGCGTTCAGCGTTTCCTCGGCCGCGATCACCTTCTCGGCCGTCTCGCGATCGAATTCGTTCAGCGCGTACATCGCGCCGACGATCTGCGACTCGACGAGCCCGCCCATTTCCAGCACTTTCGACGACACGGCATTCAGGTCCGCGTCGAACTGGCTCGACAGATGTTTATCCGACATGGCTGTTGTTCTCCGTCATCAGCCGAAACGGCCGGTGATGTAGTCTTCCGTTTCCTTGCGCACCGGCTTGATGAAGATCTTTTCGGTTTCGCCGAATTCGATCAGCTCGCCCAGGTACATGTAGGCCGTGTAATCCGAGCAGCGTGCGGCCTGCTGCATGTTGTGCGTGACGATCACGACCGTGTAGTCGCTCTTCAGCTCCGCGATCAGCTCTTCGATGCGGCCCGTCGAGATCGGGTCGAGCGCCGAGCACGGCTCGTCGAGCAGCAGCACTTCCGGACGGATTGCAATGCCGCGCGCGATGCACAGACGCTGCTGCTGGCCGCCCGACAGGCCGTAGCCGCTCTGGCCCAGCTTGTCCTTTACTTCGTTCCACAGCGCGGCCTTCGTGAGCGCCCACTCGACGCGGTCGTCCATTTCCGAACGCGTGAGCTTTTCGAACATCTTCACGCCGAACGCGATGTTGTCGTAGATCGACATCGGGAACGGGGTCGGCTTCTGGAACACCATGCCGATCCGCGCGCGCAGCAGCGAGATGTCGCGCTTCGTCGTCAGCAGGTTCTCGCCGTCCATCAGGATTTCGCCTTCGGCGCGCTGCTCCGGATAGAGCGCGAACATCTTGTTGAACGTGCGCAGCAGCGTCGACTTGCCGCAACCCGACGGGCCGATGAACGCGGTCACCTTGCCGTCCGGAATGCGCAGGTTGATGTTCTTCAGCGCGTGGAACTTGTTGTAGAAGAAGTTGAGGTTGTTGACCTCGATCTTCGCGTTCAGCGGCGCGAGCGGGCGATCGTTCGCCGCGTCATGCGTGCCGGCGGGCGCAGCGGTGCGCTCGACAGGATTCAGGTGGCTCTCTGCCATATTCATCGGATTGCTCCGCCGTTACTTTTTCGAGAAGATCGAGCGCGCCAGGACGTTGAGTCCGAGCACCCCGAGCGTAATCAGGAACACGCCCGCCCATGCGAGCGACTGCCATTCCGCGAACGGGCTCATCGCGAACTTGTAGATCGTGACGGGCAGGTTCGCCATCGGCTGGCTCATGTCCCACGAGAAGAACTGGTTCGACAGTGCCGTGAACAGCAGCGGCGCCGTTTCGCCGGCAATCCGGGCGACCGCGAGCAGCACGCCCGTCACGATCCCGCCGACCGACGCACGCAGCGTGATCTTCAGCACCATCCGCCACTTCGGCGTACCCAGCGCGAAGGCCGCTTCGCGCAGCGCATTCGGCACGAGCTTCAGCATGTTCTCGGTCGTGCGGATCACGATCGGAATCTGCAGCAGGGCGAGCGCGATGACGCCGGCCCAACCCGAGAAGCGCCCCGACTTCGCCACGACGATCGCGTACACGAACAGGCCGATGACGATCGACGGCGCCGACAGCAGGATGTCGTTGATGAAGCGGATCGTGCTCGCCAACAGGTTCTTCTGGCCGTATTCGGCGAGATAGACGCCCGCGAGAATGCCGATCGGCGTACCGACCAGCGTGCCGAAGCCGCACAACAGCAAGCTGCCGACGATCGCGTTCGCGAGACCGCCGCCTTCCGTGTTCGGTGCCGGCGTCGATTCGGTGAACAGTTGCAGCGACAGGCCGCCGATACCGAGGTGAATCGTCGTGTAGAGAATCCACACGAGCCACAGCAGGCCGAATGCCATCGCACCGAGCGCCGCGGCGAGCGCGATCGCGTTGATGGCCTTGCGCTTGCGCTGCAGGCGGTTGCGCATCGCTTCGAGCGCGGCACCGCTCGGCCCCGGGAAATTCATGATGGGCTCGCTCATTTCTTGCCCTCTCCCTTCTCGAGACGAAGCAGCAGCAGTTTGGAGATGGACAGCACGACGAACGTGATCACGAACAGGATCAGGCCCAGTTCCATCAGCGCGGACGTATGCAGGCCCGGCTGCGCCTCGGCGAATTCGTTCGCGAGCGCCGAAGTGATGCTGTTGCCCGGTGCGAACAGCGACACGCTGTCGAGCAGGTTGGTGTTGCCGATCACGAAGGTCACGGCCATCGTCTCGCCGAGCGCGCGGCCGAGGCCGAGCATCACGCCGCCGATCACGCCGGTCTTCGTATAGGGCAGCACGACCTTCCACATCACTTCCCAGGTCGTGCAGCCGATCCCGTACGCGGATTCCTTCAGCAGCACGGGCGTGACTTCGAACACGTCGCGCATCACCGATGCGATGTACGGGATGATCATGATCGCGAGGATCACGCCGGCCGCGAGGATGCCGATGCCGATCGGCGGGCCCGCCGTCAGCGGACCGAGCACCCAGACGTCCTTGAACAGGCGGCCGATCGGCTTCTGGAAGTATTCGGCGAAGATCGGCGCGAACACGAGCAGGCCCCACATGCCGTACACGATCGACGGAATCGCGGCGAGCAGCTCGATCGCGATGCCGAGCGGGCGGCGCAGCCAGACGGGCGACAATTCGGTGAGGAACAGTGCGATGCCGAAGCTGACGGGCACCGCGATGGCGAGCGCGATGATCGACGTCACGATCGTGCCGTAGATCGGCACGAGTGCGCCGTAGGCGTCCGAGTTGGGATCCCACTCGGATTGAAACAGGAAGCCGAGGC
Source organism: Burkholderia sp. BCC1999 (assembly GCF_905339975.1). Taxonomy (NCBI): domain Bacteria; kingdom Pseudomonadati; phylum Pseudomonadota; class Betaproteobacteria; order Burkholderiales; family Burkholderiaceae; genus Burkholderia; species Burkholderia sp. BCC1999. Next base: position 62,055 of record NZ_CAJPHP010000007.1, read on the forward strand.
CGAACTTCTGGATGGTCGGCATCGACGCAATGATCAGGGAAACGATGATCCCGCCCAGCAACAGCAGGGTCACGATCGCGGCGAGCCGAGCGAGGCCGCCGAACAGGACATCCCCGAGACGGCTCGGCGCGTGCTGCGCACCGTCTGGCGATCGGGAGGACGTGTAGGAAATATCAGACATGGGTGCCTGCTTTTGATTGCCGGGCGCCATAACGCCCGGCTTTACCGCACACACTGCCCGACCGGCGCGGCCGGGCAGCGAACCGCTGCATTGCTTACTCGGCGGCGACTGCCTTGCCCGAAGCGTCCGTCACCTTCGCCTTCCACTGCTTGCGGATTTCCACTTCGACTGCCGACGGCAGCGAGATGTAGTCGAGGCTGTCAGCAGCCTTCTCGCCGTTCTTGAACGCCCAGCTGAAGAACTTCAGCGTTTCGGCGCCCTGCTCCGGCTTGTCCTGCTTCGCGTGCAGCAGCACGAACGTCGCGCCGACGACCGGCCATGCTTCCTTGCCCGGCTGGTTCGTCAGGATCTGGTAGAACGACTTCGACCAGTTCGCGCCGGCAGCAGCGGCCTTGAACGTTTCCGTCTTCGGCTCGACCACCGTGCCCGTCGAGTTCTTCAGGGCCGTGTAGACCATGTTGTTCTTCTTCGCGTACGCCCATTCGACGTAGCCGATCGCGCCCGGCAGGCGTTGCACGAAGGCCGCGACGCCGTCGTTGCCCTTGCCGCCCGTGCCCGTCGGCCAGTTGACCGTCGTGCCTTCGCCGATCTTCGACTTCCACTCGTCGTTGACCTTCGACAGGTAGTTCGTCCAGATGAAGCTGGTGCCCGAACCGTCAGCGCGGCGAACCACGGCGATGTCCGTATCCGGCAGCTTGACCTTCGGGTTCAGCGCGGCGATCGCCGGGTCGTTCCACTTCTTGATCTTGCCGAGGTAGATGTCGCCGAGCAGCGGGCCCGACAGCGTCAGTTCACCGGCCTTCACGCCCGGCACGTTGACGACCGGCACCACGCCGCCGACCACCGTCGGGAACTGGAACAGGCCTTCCTTCGCGAGCTCTTCATCCTTCAGCGGAGCGTCCGAACCGGCAAAATCGACCGTCTTCGCGACGATCTGCTTCAGGCCGCCCGACGAGCCGATACCTTGGTAGTTGACCTTCGAACCGCCGGACTGCTGGTAGTCGGCAGCCCATTTCGTATAGATCGGCATCGCGAACGTGCTGCCTGCGCCCGTGATGTCGGCAGCGTGGGCGGCGACGGCGAAAAGCGCGCCAGCCAGGCCGGCAATCGCGGTTTGCATCAATTTCATGAGACCTCCAGTGTGTGAGCGGATGACTACGGCACCGCGAAGGTTAGGGGCTCCTCATGACGGTAATGTGACAATCGATGAAACTGGCGTGACAGTAACATGACTGGTTGAAAGGGAATAGCGAGGGCGGTGCGAGTGGCGCCCGGGCGGCACCGGAACGGCGATGGCGGCAAGAATTGCCTGCCTGGCAAGGACGTGGCGGACACCCGTTTCGCGGGTGTGCCGGCGGATCGTAGCGCAGCGCCGGCGGGAGGTGAAGCCCCTGTCGGCAGCGGGCCGGATATCCGGGGTCGGAGGGTTTATTGGGTAGAAGGAATGCGTGTGCGAAAACGCGCTCCCATGGATATCGCAAACCTTTGCGTCTGACGAAATGACGGCGCCCCGAAGGCGCCGCCTGTCCATTCATCGGAACGCCGGCGCGCGGGCGAAAGGACCGCCCCGCGCCGCCACCTTGCGTCAGGTTGTCGCAGCGCGCACTGCGTCGGCGATCGTCTCCGCATGGCGCACTGCATCGGCTGCCTGCTGCGCCTCGACCATCACGCGCAGCACGGGCTCGGTGCCCGATGCGCGGATCAGTACGCGGCCGCTGCCGGCGAGCGCGGCTTCCGCCGCGTCGATCGCCGCGCGAATCGATGCGCTTCCCTTCCAGTCGGCGCCCGGCTTCATCCGCACGTTGATCAGCTTCTGCGGGAACAGCGTGACGCCATCGAGCATCTGCGCGAGCGTACGGCCGCTGCGCTTCAGCGCGGCCAGCACGAGCAGCGCCGACACGATGCCGTCGCCGGTCGAGTGCCGGTCGAGCGACAGGATGTGGCCCGACCCTTCCGCGCCGAGCTGCCAGCCGTTTTCACGCAACTGCTCGAGCACGTAGCGGTCGCCGACCGCGGCACGGACGAACTTCACGCCCTCGCGCTGCAACGCGACTTCGACCGCGAGGTTCGTCATCAGCGTGCCGACCGCGCCGTCGACCTTGCCGTCGGTCGCGATCCGGTCCTTCACGAGCACGTAGAGGAGCTCGTCGCCGTTGTACAGGCGCCCGGTCGAATCGACGACCTGCAGGCGGTCCGCGTCGCCGTCGAGCGCAATGCCGAGATCGGCGTGGTTGGCGCGCACCGCGCGCACCAGCGCGTCCGGCGCGGTCGCACCGACGCCGTCGTTGATGTTGAAGCCGTTCGGCGCGACGCCGATCGGGATCACGTCCGCGCCGAGCTCGTGGAATACGTGCGGTGCGATCTGGTACGCGGCACCGTGCGCGCAATCGATCACGAGCTTCAGCCCGCGCAGGTCGAACGCCGCCGGGAACGTGCTCTTGCAGAACTCGATGTAGCGGCCTGCCGCGTCGTCGAGGCGGCGCGCCTTGCCGAGGCCGTCGGACGACGCGCATTCGAGCGGCTTGTCGAGCCACGCTTCGATCGCGGCTTCGGTGTCGTCCGGCAGCTTGTTGCCGTCAGCCGAGAAAAACTTGATCCCGTTGTCGTGATACGGGTTGTGCGACGCACTGATCACGACGCCGGCCGACAGGCGCAGTGCGCGCGTCAGGTACGCGACGCCCGGCGTGGGCATCGGGCCGGCCAGCATCACGTCGACGCCCGCCGCCGAGAAGCCGGCCTCGAGCGCGGCTTCGAGCATGTAGCCCGATACGCGCGTGTCCTTGCCGATCAGCACGGTCGGACGCGAGCCCGCCGCGACGTCGGCCGAACCTGCCAGCACCTTGCCGGCCGCATAGCCGAGACGCAATACGAAATCCGGTGTGATGGGCGCCTCGCCCACCGTACCGCGAATGCCGTCCGTGCCGAAATATCGACGTCCCATAGCGAATCTTCCTCCTTCGTCTTCTGACTTATCGTTGCCGCGCGGCTTCGCGCACGGCATTCCATATTTTCAGCGCATCGACCGTCGCCGCGACGTCATGCACGCGCACGATCGCGGCACCGCGCTCGACCGCGCACAACGCGGCCGCCACGCTCGCCGCGACGCGCTCCATCGGCGGCTTGCCGCCGATCACCGCGCCGAGCATCGACTTGCGCGACATGCCCGCGAGAATCGGATACGCACGCCCGTCGGGCCGCGCAGGCGCCGTGTCCGGCAATGCGGCCAGCAGCGCGTAGTTGTCGTCGACGACCGCCTTGCCGAACCCGAAACCGGGATCGACGCAAATCCGTTCCGGCGCAATGCCCGCGTCGCGCAGCGCCTGTGCGCGCGCGGCGAGAAAGTCGCGCACGTCGGTCACGACGTCGCCGTAATCCGGCTCGCCAACCTGCATCGTCTGCGGCTCGCCGAGCATGTGCATCGCGCACAGCCCGCTGTTGCCCTCGCGCACCGCGTCGATCGCGCCCGGCTGGCGGAACCCCCAGATGTCGTTGATCAGATCCGCGCCGGCGGCCAGCGCCGCGCGCATCACGGCCGGCTTGTAGGTGTCGATCGACAGCGGCACGTTCAGCGGCCGCAACGCCTCGACAAGCGGGATCACGCGTGCGAGCTCCTCGTCGAGCGGCACGGGCGGCGCGCCGGGGCGCGTCGATTCGCCGCCGATGTCGAGGAGGTCCGCGCCTTCGGCGATCATCCGCTCGGCCTGGCGCAGTGCATCGTCGCGCGCGAGGAAGCGGCCACCATCGGAGAACGAATCGGGCGTGGCGTTGAGGATGCCCATCACGAGCGGGCGTTCGAACGTCAGCTCGAAGCGGCCGCACTGAAGTGGCGCGGGAATGGACGGGGAAACTGCGGAATCGGACACGAGCGACTGGCGTGGATGAATGCAAAACGGGCCGGTGTGAAGCCACACCAGCCCGTGAACGGTGCTAAAGCGGAGAGATTACGCCGCCGGCGAAGCCGGAGCCGGCGCGTTGCCGGGCTTGACCTCGGCGCTGCTGCCACCGCCCGACGAATCGCCGCCGACAGCCGGCGAGCTCTTCGGCGAACGCGGCGGACGACCTTCCATGATGTCGTTGATCTGATCGGCGTCGATCGTCTCCCACTCCATCAGTGCAGCCGTCATCGCTTCGACCTTGTCGCGGTTCTCGTCGAGCAGGCGGCGCGCAAGGCCGTACTGTTCGTCGAGCACGCGGCGGATTTCCGAGTCGACCTTCTGCTGCGTCGCTTCCGAAATCGTGCGCGTGAAGCCACGGCCGAACGGCGATGCGTCGTTCTCGTCGTCGACATAGACCATCGGCCCGAGTGCGTCGGTCATGCCGAACCGGGCGACCATCGCACGCGCCGTCTGCGTTGCCTTGTTGAAGTCGTCCGACGCGCCGGTGCTGACGAGGTTCATGAACAACTCTTCCGCCACCCGGCCACCGAACAGGATCGCGAGGCGGTCCATCAGGTAGTCCTTCGAGTACGTCTCGTTGTCATGCTCCGGCAGCTGCCACGTGACACCCAGCGCACGGCCGCGCGGAATGATCGTGACCTTGTGCACCGGGTCGGCCTTCGGCAGCAGCTTCGCGATCACCGCATGGCCCGACTCGTGGTAAGCGGTTGCGCGCTTCGCCTCTTCGCGGATCACGGCCGACTTGCGTTCCGGACCCATGAAGATCTTGTCCTTCGCATCCTCGAAATCCTGCATCTCGACGATACGCTTGCCACGACGTGCGGCGAACAGTGCAGCTTCGTTCACGAGGTTCGCGAGATCGGCGCCCGAGAAGCCCGGCGTGCCGCGCGCGATGACTGCCGCATCGACGTCGTTCGAGATCGGTACCTTGCGCAGGTGCACGCGCATGATCTGTTCGCGGCCGCGGATGTCCGGCAGACCGACGTAGACCTGGCGGTCGAAACGGCCCGGACGCAGCAGCGCCTTGTCGAGCACGTCGGAACGGTTGGTCGCGGCGATCACGATCACGCCCGAGTTCGCCTCGAAGCCGTCCATCTCGACGAGCATCTGGTTCAGCGTCTGTTCGCGCTCGTCGTTGCCGCCGCCCATGCCGGCGCCGCGATGGCGACCGACCGCGTCGATTTCGTCGATGAACACGATACACGGTGCGTGCTTCTTCGCCTGCTCGAACATGTCGCGCACACGGGCCGCGCCGACGCCGACGAACATTTCGACGAAGTCCGAACCCGAGATGCTGAAGAACGGCACCTTCGCTTCACCCGCGATCGCACGGGCCAGCAGCGTCTTGCCGGTACCCGGCGGGCCGACGAGCAGCACGCCGCGCGGAATGCGACCGCCCAGCTTCTGGAATTTCTGCGGATCACGCAGGAAGTCGACGAGCTCGGACACTTCTTCCTTTGCTTCGTCGCAGCCCGCGACGTCGGAGAAGTTCACCGCGTTGTTGTTCTCGTCGATCAGCCGCGCACGCGATTTGCCGAACGAGAACGCGCCGCCTTTGCCGCCCCCCTGCATCTGCCTCATCATGTAGAACCAGAACACAATGATCAGGATCGTCGGCCCGAGGTAGTACAGCGCGGACATCAGCGCGTTCGGCTCGTCGTCGGCCTTGCCGCTGACTTGCACGCCGTACTTCATCAGATCGCCGACCATCCAGATGTCGCCGGGCGACACGATCTGGTATTTCTGGCCATCAGCCGGAGTGACGGTGAGGTTGCGCCCCTGAACGATGACGTTCTTGACCTTGCCGTTCTTGGCGTCGTCCATGAACTGCGAATAGGACACGCCTTCCTGGACGCGGGGCTTGTCGAACTGCTTGAACACCGTAAACAGCACCAGTGCGATCACCAGCCACACCGCTGCCTTCGAAAACATATTGTTGTTCAAAGCACCACTCCTTCACTCGTAGACGAGCGCCTACATTTTCCTTGCGGCGCCCCTCGGTCATTCTAATCCAGTCCGACCACCCTCGCCATAAGCATTGACAACCGCCGCGATAGCGCTTCGCTTGTCTGGCAAGGGCCGGAGCCCGTTTGCGGTATCCCGCTCCGCGTCACCGCGGATGCTTCAGATGCCGACCCAAAATGAACGTTTCGGACGATTTGTCGCGGGACGCCTTCGGCTTGCGCGGCGCGACAGTCTTAAACTGCTGCTTGAATTTCTCGACGATCTGGCTGTAGCCGCTGCCGTGAAAGCACTTCACGAGCAGCGCACCATCCGGCTTCAGATGATTCTGCGCGAATTCGAGCGCCAGATCGCACAGATGCTCGATGCGCGCCGCGTCCGCCGAGGCCACGCCGGAGAGGTTGGGGGCCATGTCGGAAATAACAAGGTCCACCGAGCGCCCTTCGAGCACTTCTTCGAGTTGGTGAAGGACGGCGTCCTCGCGGAAGTCGCCCTGGAGGAAGTGGACGTCGGCGATCGGCTCCATCGGCAGGATGTCGAGCGCCACGATCGTGCCGTCGATGCCGCCTTCGCGCTCCGCGTCACGCTTCTTGCCCAGCGCGAGCTTGTTGCGGGCATACTGGCTCCAGCTGCCCGGCGTCGCGCCGAGATCGACGATCACCTGGCCCGGACGGATCAGCTTGTCCTGCTCGTCGATTTCCTTCAGCTTGTACGCGGCACGCGCGCGATAGCCCTCCCGTTGCGCCATTTTGACGTACGGGTCGTTGATGTGGTCGTGCAGCCAGTGCTGGTTGAAGCGGTTTTTTGCCATTCGAGAGAGAGATTGCTGCCATTTGCTTCGTGAAGCCGCGCTTTTAGCGGATAATACGCGTCTTCTTCGCGCGGCTGCGGCCCCTTTTGAGGCCCAAGCCGCGATTTTACGTGGTTTCGGCGCACGACTGACGCGGTAACTTCCCGCGATCGCCATTCAGTCAGCGCGCCCTTATTTAGATTTCGACATTTCCATGCCCGCCCTTTCGCTTTCTCCCGCCGAGCGCTCCGCGCTGCGCTCCCAGGCCCATGCGCTCAAGCCCGTCGTGCTGATCGGCGCCGAAGGGCTGACCGACGCCGTGCTGAAAGAAATCAAGGTGCACCTCAACGCGCACCAATTGATCAAGATCCGCGTGTTCGGCGACGAACGCGACGAGCGCGTCGCGATCTACGACGAGATCTGCGACCGCCTGAGCGCGGCGCCGATCCAGCACATCGGCAAGCTGCTGGTGATCTGGAAGCCCGAAGCCGCCGCAGCGGCCCCGGCCCGCGGCCGTCGTGCCGGCACGCTGCCGAGCGCGGCCGAAGCCGTCGACGACAAGAAAGGCCGTGCACCGCGCACCGTCAAGGTCGTCAAGGTGTCGCCGAACGCAAGCCCCGTGCGTCGCCCGAAGCCGACGAAGGTCGTCGTGCGCGGCAACGAGCGCGTGACGGCGGGCGGCAACGTGAAGCGCGCCAAGAAGCGCCAGGCCAGCACGAAGCGTCCGTTCCAGGACAAGTAAGCATCGGGGCGGCACGGCTACGCCGTACCGCTTCCCTGCCCGCGGGCCCGGCATCGACCGGGCCTGCGCGGCACGCGCGTCAGGCGTCGCGCGCCGGCAGACGCCAGATCAGCATCAGCCCCAGCACGCTCTCGACGAGGTAGAACACGCTCGAGACGCCGTGCAGCATCCCGAAGCGGCTCGCATACGGCGAGTTTGCGATATCGGTGCCCGCATCCATCGCGGCCACCCGCAGCGCGTTCATGAACGGCTGCAGCGCAAAATACCCGACCAGCACACACACGACCATCGCGGCGATGACCCAGCGCACGCGGCGATATTCGCTGCTGCCGCGCCGAACCTGCTGGTTCGACAACGCGAGCAGCAGCACGCCGCATACGACACCGAGGATCGCCTCGATACGGAACAGCTGGGCGGCGACCGAACCGGCCGTCATCCGCTCCAGCGTCTTGAACAATACGGGCGCGACCGCATACCCGATCGTCAGCAGGCTGCCGACCCACACGGCCGACAGCAGACGGAACACGCGATGCGGCATCACGTCGCCCCGCTTCAGACGTAGCTGACCGAGATGATTTCGTACTCGCGCACGCCGCTCGGCGCCTGCACGGCCGCGACGTCGCCTTCGGACTTGCCGATCAGTGCGCGCGCGATCGGCGAGCTGACCGAGATCAGGCCGTGATCGATATCGGCTTCATCGTCGCCAACGATCTGGTACTTGACGGTGTCGCCCGATTCGAGATCCTCGAGTTCGACGGTCGCGGCAAACACCACGCGGCCATCGGCGTCGAGCACCGTGGGATCGATGACTTGCGCGGCGGACAGCTTCGATTCGAGTTCCGCGATGCGACCCTCGATGAAGCCCTGCTTTTCCTTCGCGGCATCGTATTCGGCGTTTTCGGACAGATCGCCCTGTGCGCGGGCCTCCGCGATCGCGTTGATCACGGCCGGCCGCTCGACGGACTTGAGGCGCTGCAATTCATCGCGCAGTTGCCCTGCGCCACGCTTTGTCAACGGAATGGTGCTCATAAACGGCTCAATCGCTAAAAACGGCTTTAAAAAAAATCACCGCGATTAAGCGCGCTTCCGATGCACTGGAAACACCGCCTAATCGCGGCACGTGTTGCTTCGACAGGTAACTGACTGCTTAGTTTAGGCGAGCGTGAAGACCTTGTAAATCATAGACTTCCAGATCCTTCAGGTAGCGCAAGCCTTCGACGGCCGCGCGCGCGCCGGACATGGTCGTGTAGTACGTGACCTTGTGCGCCTGCGCGCTCATGCGGATCGAACGCGAATCGGCGATCGCCTGGCGCGTCTCGTCGACCGTCGTGAACACGAGGGCGATCTCGCCGTTCTTGATCATGTCGACGATGTGCGGACGGCCATCCTTCACCTTGTTCACGACCTTCACCGGCACGCCGGCCGCTTCGATCGCGGCAGCCGTGCCCTTCGTCGCGACGATCGGGTAGCCGAGGTCGTGCAGCATGCGCGCGACTTCGACGGCCTTCGGCTTGTCGGCATCCATCACGGTCAGCAGCACCGTGCCCGACTCCGGCAGGCGCGAACCGGCCGCGAGCTGCGACTTGAACAGCGCTTCGCCGAACGTCTGGCCGACGCCCATCACTTCGCCGGTCGAACGCATCTCAGGCCCGAGGACCGGATCGACGGTCGGGAACTTGACGAACGGGAACACCGCTTCCTTCACGCTGAAGTACGGCGGCTCGACTTCCTTCGTCACGCCCTGCTGCGCGAGCTTCTGGCCGACCATCGCGCGCGCCGCGATCTTCGCGAGCGGCAGGCTGGTCGCCTTCGACACGTACGGCACCGTGCGCGACGCGCGCGGGTTCACTTCCAGCACGTAGATGATGTCCAGCTTCGAACCGTCCGCCTGCGGCACCTGCTGGATCGCGAACTGCACGTTCATCAGGCCGACCACGTTCAGCGCCTTCGCCATCGCGCCCGTCTGGCGCTTCAGCTCGGCGACGGTTTCCTTCGACAGCGAGTACGGCGGCAGCGAGCATGCCGAGTCGCCCGAGTGAACGCCCGCCTGCTCGATGTGCTCCATCACGCCGCCGATGAACACGGCTTCGCCGTCGCAGATGCAGTCGACGTCGCACTCGATCGCGTCGTTCAGGAAGCGGTCGAGCAGCACCGGCGAATCGTTCGACACCTTCACGGCCTCGCGCATGTAGCGCTCGAGGTCACGCGGCTCGTGGACGATTTCCATCGCGCGGCCGCCCAGCACGTACGACGGACGCACGACCAGCGGATAGCCGATTTCCTCGGCGAGCTTGAGCGCTTCGTCTTCCGCGCGCGCGGTGCGGTTCGGCGGCTGGCGCAGGCCGAGGTCCTGCAGCAGCTTCTGGAACCGTTCGCGGTCTTCGGCCGCGTCGATCATGTCCGGCGACGTGCCGACGATCGGCACACCGTGCGCTTCGAGATCGAGCGCGAGCTTCAGCGGCGTCTGGCCACCGTACTGGACGATCACGCCGACCGGCTTTTCCTTGTCGACGATTTCGAGCACGTCTTCGAGCGTCAGCGGTTCGAAGTACAGGCGATCGGACGTGTCGTAGTCGGTCGACACCGTTTCCGGGTTGCAGTTGACCATGATCGTTTCGTAACCGTCCTCGCGCATCGCGAGCGCCGCGTGCACGCAGCAGTAGTCGAACTCGATACCCTGGCCGATCCGGTTCGGGCCGCCGCCCAGCACCATGATCTTCTTGTTCGTGGTCGGCTGCGCCTCGCACTCTTCCTCGTAGGTCGAGTACATGTACGCCGTTTTCGTCGCGAACTCGGCTGCGCAGGTGTCGACGCGCTTGTAGACCGGGCGCACGTTCAGTTCGACGCGGCGCTTGCGGACGTCTTCCGGCGTCGTGCCGAGCAGCTTCGCGAGGCGGCGGTCGGAGAAACCGCTCTGCTTCACGTAGCGCAGCTCGTCGAACGACAGCGACGCGAGCGTACGGCCCGACAGCGCCTTTTCCTTCAGGATGATCTGCTCGATCTGCTCGAGGAACCACGGGTCGATCGCGGTTTCCGCGAAGATTTCCGCGGCCGTCATGCCGATGCGGAATGCATCGCCGACATACCAGATGCGGTCCGGGCCCGGCTCGTGGATCTCGATCGCGATTTCATCGCGGTTGGTCGACTTCTCGTCGAGACCGTCGACGCCCACTTCGAGGCCGCGCAGCGCCTTCTGGAACGATTCCTGGAACGTGCGGCCGATCGCCATCACTTCGCCGACCGACTTCATCTGCGTCGTCAGGCGCGAATCGGCTTCGCGGAATTTCTCGAACGCGAAGCGCGGGATCTTCGTGACGACGTAGTCGATCGTCGGCTCGAACGATGCCGGCGTCTGGCCGCCGGTGATTTCGTTCTTCAGCTCGTCGAGCGTGTAGCCGACCGCCAGCTTCGCGGCAACCTTCGCGATCGGGAAGCCCGTCGCCTTCGACGCGAGCGCCGACGAACGCGACACGCGCGGGTTCATTTCGATGACGACCATGCGGCCGTCCTTCGGGTTGATCGAGAACTGCACGTTCGAGCCGCCCGTGTCGACGCCGATCTCGCGCAGCACCGCGAGCGATGCGTTACGCAGGATCTGGTATTCCTTGTCGGTGAGCGTCTGCGCCGGTGCGACCGTGATCGAGTCGCCGGTGTGCACGCCCATCGGGTCGAGGTTTTCGATCGAGCAGACGATGATGCAGTTGTCGGCGCGGTCGCGCACGACTTCCATCTCGTATTCCTTCCAGCCGAGCAGCGACTCTTCGATCAGCAGCTCGCGCGTGGGCGAGAGATCCAGACCGCGCTTGCAGATCTCCTCGAACTCTTCGCGGTTGTATGCAATGCCGCCGCCCGAGCCGCCGAGCGTGAACGACGGACGGATCACGACCGGGTAGCCGCTGCCGCCCGTCTCAGCCATGATCTCGGCTTGCACCTTGGTCGCCTCTTCCATCGAGTGCGCGATGCCCGACTTCGCGGAACCGAGACCGATCTTGGTCATCGCTTCCTTGAACTTCTGGCGGTCTTCCGCCTTGTCGATCGCTTCCGGCGATGCGCCGATCAGCTCGACGCCGAACTTTTCGAGCACGCCGTGGTGGTGCAGGTCGAGCGCGCAGTTCAGCGCGGTCTGGCCGCCCATCGTCGGCAGGATCGCGTCCGGGCGCTCCTTCTCGATGATGCGTGCGACGACTTCCCACGTGATCGGCTCGATGTAGGTCACGTCGGCCGTGTTCGGGTCGGTCATGATCGTCGCCGGGTTGCTGTTGACGAGAACGACCTTGTAGCCCTCCTCACGCAACGCCTTGCAAGCCTGCGCGCCCGAATAGTCGAACTCGCACGCCTGGCCGATGATGATCGGGCCGGCGCCGATGATGAGGATGCTCTTGATGTCTGTGCGTTTTGGCATGGCTTGTGAATTCAATAAGTAATCGTTGTCGTGGGTCGGCCGGCAGCGCTCAGCTCATGGTCGCGAGCGCAAGCTTCACCGAGAAACCGATGAACAGGCCGCCCACGCTGCTCGCCGCGCCTGCCGCAAGCTTGCGGCGGCGGCGAAAATGCTCGGCGAGCCGCGCGCCCGCGAAGATCAGCGTGCTCAGGTACAGGAAGCTCGCGCATTGCGCGATCGCCCCGAGCACGACGAACGACAGCGCGGGATGCGGAAATGCCGGGTCGACGAACTGGATGAAGAACGAGATGAAGAACAGGATCGCCTTCGGATTCAGCAGGCTCACGATCAGCGCCTTGCGGAACGGCCGCTCGCCGTCCACCGCGGGCGCTGTCTCGGCCGGCGCATTCGCCGGCGCGCGCAGCTTCTGCCACGCGCTGCGCAGCATGCCCGTGCCGATGTAGAGCAGATACGCGGCGCCGCCGTACTTGACGACGGAGAACAGCAGCGGGTTCGCCTTCAGCAGCGACGCGACGCCCGCGGCGGACAGCACCATCAGCACCGTATCGCCGACGAATACGCCGCAGGCCGCGCGATAGCCGGCCTTCACGCCGCGCTGCGCCGCGAGCGACAGCACGTACATCGAGTTCGGCCCCGGCAGCAGGATGATGAAAATCACGCCGAACACGTAGGTCCAGATATCCGTGATGCCGAGTGCGTGGCCGAACATGATGTGAATCTCCCGTCCTTCGGTTGCGTCAGTGACTTAAGCGTTGCGCTGCTTCGCCGCGTCCATCAGCGCGGTGAAACGGTCGAACAGGTAGCCGATGTCGTGCGGGCCGGGCGACGCTTCCGGGTGGCCCTGGAAGCAGAAGGCCGGCTTGTCGGTCAGCTCGAAGCCTTGCAGCGTGCCGTCGAACAGCGACACGTGCGTCACGCGCGCGTTGGCCGGCAGCGAATCGGCGTCGACCGCGAAGCCGTGGTTCTGCGACGTGATCACGACACGACCGTCGCCCAGATCCTTCACCGGATGGTTCGCACCGTGGTGGCCCGTCTTCATCTTCAGCGTCTTCGCGCCGACCGCGAGGCCCATGATCTGGTGGCCGAGGCAGATGCCGAAGGTCGGCACGCCACGCTCGATGAACTGCTTCGTGGCCGCGATCGCGTAATCGCACGGCTCCGGATCGCCGGGGCCGTTCGACAGGAAGATGCCGTCCGGATTCAGCGCGAGCGCATCTTCCGCGCTCGCCTGTGCCGGCAGCACCGTCACGTGGCAGCCACGCTCCGCGAGCATGCGCAGGATGTTGTACTTGACGCCGAAATCGTAGGCGACGACGCGGTACTTCGGCGCTTCCTGCATGCCGTAGCCGCCTTCGAGGCGCCATTCGGTCTGCTTCCATTCGAACGGCTTCGTGGTCGACACGACTTTCGCGAGATCCATGCCCGCGAGGCCCGGGAACGAGCGCGCGAGCTCGATCGCCTGCGCTTCGTCGTCCGAGCCCGTCAGGATGCAGCCGTTCTGCGCGCCCTTGTCGCGCAGGATGCGGGTCAGCTTGCGGGTATCGATGCCGGCGATCGCGACGACGCCTTCGTCGCGCAGGTAGTCGCCGAGCGTGCGGTCCATGCGGAAGTTCGATGCGAGCGTGGGCAGATCACGGATGATCAGGCCGGCGGCATGGACTTTCGTGGCTTCGACGTCTTCGGCGTTGACGCCGACGTTGCCGATATGCGGATAGGTGAGCGTGACGATCTGGCGCGAGTAGCTCGGATCAGTCAGGATTTCCTGATAGCCGGTGATCGCGGTATTGAACACGACTTCGCCGATCGTGTGGCCTTCGGCCCCGATCGAATAACCACGAAAGACCGTGCCGTCGGCGAGTGCAAGCAAGGCGGGAGTAAAAGACGGCAACACGGGAGGCTCCTTGGGGAACACCCTGCTGCCGACCTGTTTACCCTGCCGCGCGAGCGCCGCGCTGCGTGGGCGCGCGTGGTCGCTTGCTGGACGCGGTCTGCGTTGTCGAGCCGCGAACCCGGCGCGTGGCGCACGAGGCTTCGCGGCATCGCCCGGCAGGCGGCGTGCGGCGGATGAACGGGATGAATGAGGTAGGCGCTAGGGTGCGAGGTTGATCAGCACAAACTTTCAAATTATAGCCTGAAAATGGCCCTATCTTCAATCGATATGGCCGTCCGATCGTGCACGCGACGCGCGGCGCAACGTGCTGCGGCCCCGTTTCCGCGGCCGCCCTACCCGTCAGCGTACCGCCGGATCAGTGCGCTTGGCCAGCGCCGCGCGCGGGCCACACGTACCAGACCGCGCTCGCAAGCTGCAGCGCGAGCAGCACACCCCATGCGGTGAAGTGCGCGGCGGCAGGATAACGCCCGTCGACCGCCGGCCAGTGCGACAGCACCGCGCCGACGCCGATCTGGAACGCGAAGATCAGCAGGAAGATCACGAGCGTGAGCGTCGTGTTCGCGCGGCCGATCAGATGGGCGGGGAAGTGTCCGGCCATCACCGCGTAGGTCAGGATGCCGACGCCACCGAATATCCCGTAAGCCGCCCACAACAGAGCCGGCGGCAGCGGCACGCCCGCGACGATCGCGACCTGCGTCGCGACGAACAGCGCCATCCCGACGCCGCAGAACGCGTAGACCGACACGCCGCGCCGCTCGAGCACGCGCGCCGCCGCGCCGAAGCCGACGCAGCCGGCCATCATCGCGAAGCCGAGCACCGACACGAGACGCGCGGCATGCGGCGCATCGAACCCCGCGACATCGCGCAGGTACGGCCCGACCCATAGCGACTGCATCGCGTAGAACACGCCCTGCGTGACGACGGAAAACGACGAGATCTTCCAGAACGCGCGACTGCTCAGGATGTGCCAGGTGCCCTTGAACTGGCTGACGATCCCGCCCTGGTGGCGCGCCTGCGTCGCTTCGGGCGCGCCGAAGCCGATCGACGCCGCGACGACCACCGTCAGCACCGCGAGGCCGAAACAGATCGCGCGCCAGCTCGTCCAGCCGAGCAGCCAGGTCAGCGGCGAGCCGACCATCACGCCACCGAGGCCGCCGACGGCCATCACCAGACCGTTGACGAGCGGCAGCCGGCCGACCGGGAAATGCTGCGCGAGCGCCTTGAACGCCGCGCCGAGACACACCGATACGCCGACACCGATCAGCAGCCGGCCGGCCATCATCGTGCCGAGGCTATGCGCGGCGCCGAACACGGCCGCGCCGGCGGCCGCGAACAACAGCATGCCGGCCGTCACGCGGCGCGGGCCGAAGTGGTCGAGCATCACACCGGCCGGAATCTGCGCGCCCGCGAAGCCGAGGAAATAGAGACTGGTCAGCAGGCCGAGATCGGCGGCCGACAGCCCGAGCTCATGCGTGACGAACGGCGCGAAGCCCAGATTGACGCCGCGGAACACATACGACACGAAATACCCGACCGAAAACAGCGCGAGCACCCTCACCTGCACCGACGACATCACTTCCCCTTGTTATATGAAGACAGTCACGGCAGCGCCCCCGCGCCGCGCACAAACAAAAACGCCGTCACCTCGGTGACGGCGTTTCGTCGCATTTCGTCGGATGATAACGCAATCGCACGAACCGGGCAGGCCGCGCGATGCGCTCGCGACTGCGTTACTTCTTCTTGCCCTTGTGCGCAGCGGCCTTGGCCGGAGCAGCCTTCGCAGGCGCCGCCTTCGCCGATTTGGCGGCCGGCTTCGCCGCACCGCGCTTCGCGCCGTGCGACTTGCCGCCCACCGCGAGGCTCGCACGCTCGATGTGCGCCCCGCCGGCCGACGTCGCGATCCGTTCCGGACCGGGCTCCGCCGGCACCGAACGGCCGACCGGCACGTGCAGCACGAGCGCCTGACCCGGCATCGCGAGATCGCGGTGCGTGCGGTTCCACGCCTTGAGCTGGCCGACCGACACGCCGTAGCGGCCGGCGATCGCCGCCATCGACTGCTTGCGGCGCACGCGGATCAGCATCTTGCGGGTGTCGGGTACATCGGGTTCCATCGCAAGCGCGCCGTTCTCGGCGACGTCGGCGCTGATGTCCTCGTCGTCGTCATCGCCGCGCGGCACGACGATCGTCGAGCCCGGCTTCAGGCGCATGCCGGCCGGAATCTTGTTGACCGACATCAGCGTATCGGCGTCGACGCCGATCTTCTCGGCGATCGCGGCCGGGCGCGCACGCTCGCTGACCGTATAGGTGGTCCACGTCGACAGTTGGCCGTTGTAGGCCTTCAGGTTCTTCTCGAACGCCGACGCATTGTCGAACGGCAGCAGGATCTGCGGCTCCGTCGCGCCGAGGATCACCGGCTTCGAGAACGACGGGTTCAGCGAGCGGAATTCGTCGAGCGGCAGGTTCGCGAGCTTTGCCGCCACCGCGACGTCGATGTCGCGCGACGTCGTGACCGTCACGAAATACGGGTGGTTCGGGATCTCCGGCAGCGTCAGGCCATACTGCTGCGGGCTCGCGATGATGTTCTTCACCGCCTGCAGCTTCGGCACGTAGTTGCGTGTCTCGTTCGGCATCCGCAGGCTTTGGTAGTCGGTCGGCAGACCGGCCGCCTGGTTGCGCGCGATCGCGCGCTGCACGTTGCCCTCGCCCCAGTTGTACGCGGCCAGCGCCAGATACCAGTCGCCGAACATGTCATGCAGGCGCGACAGGTAGTCGAGCGCGGCGCTCGTCGACGCGAGCACGTCGCGGCGCTCGTCCTGCCACATGTTGCGCTTCAGGTTGTACGTGCGGCCGGTGCCGGGCATGAACTGCCACATGCCGGCCGCCTTCGCGACCGACAGCGCCTGCGGGTTGTACGCCGACTCGATGAACGGCAGCAGCGCGAGCTCGGTCGGCATGTGACGCGCCTCGAGCTCCTCGACGATGTGATACAGGTACTTCTGCGAGCGCTCGGTCATGCGCTGCACGTAATCGGGACGCTGCGTGTACCAGGTCGTCTGCATGTCGACGAGGTCGCTCTGCAGGTCGGGCATCTGGAAGCCGCGGCGAATGCGCCCCCACAGATCGGAGTCGGCACTGGTCAGGTCGCCGACGGATTGCTTGTCGACATCGACAGTTTCTTTCGCGGTGGCTGATTTACGGAGGTAGTTGGACGTCGCCTGCGAATCGGCGGCGTTGTTGGCGACAGGGGCCTGGCTCGCACAAGCGGCGAGTAGCAGGACCACCATCGCACTCAATATAAGTCGCATGAAAATCTCGGCTTCCGACGGCTGGAAATTGCAGGCGATACTACGGAAGTGCGTGCTTCACGTCAATAAAAACACCGAAAACTCAGCGAAATCCTACATTTGGAGCAATTTTTACAGACACCGCTTGAGCTTTGGAGTCCTCCGGAAATCGTCATCGGAACCGGTTTTTCCACTCGCGCATCAGCGTGAATGCCGCCAGACGATCCGGCACTGTTTCGTGCAGCTCGGCCTCGAGCGTGGCATGAATCGCCGCGCTGTCGGCCCGCATGAACGGGTTAACGGCACGCTCGTGAGCAATCGTAGTGGGCAGCGTCGGCACGCCCCGCGCGCGCAGCGCCTGTGCTTCGTCGCGCCACGCGGCGAGCGCCGCATTGCCGGGCTCGCATGCGAGCGCGAAGCGAATATTGGACAGCGTGTATTCGTGTGCACAATGCACGCGCGTGTCGCCCGGCAGCGCCGCGAGCGCGTCGAGCGACGCGAGCATCTGCGCGGGCGTGCCTTCGAACAGGCGGCCGCAGCCGCACGAGAACAGCGTGTCGCCGCAGAACACGTGCGGCGCCGCGTTGCGCGGCCCGGCCGCCTGGAAATAGGCGATGTGGCCGCGCGTGTGACCGGGCACGTCGAGCACGTCGAATGCGACGGCCGGTGCGTCGAGCGTCACGCGATCGCCGCCCGTCAGCGGCCGCGTGACCACGCCGATCGCCTCGGCCGCGGGGCCGTAAACGGCGAGCGGCACATCGGCCGGTTGGCTATTGCGCAGCGCATCGACACCGCCGACGTGGTCGGCGTGGTGGTGCGTGAGTAAAATAGCGGTCAACCGCCAGCCTCGTTCGGCAAGAACCCGGCGTACGGGCGCGGCTTCACCCGGATCGACGGCGATTGCATCGCGGCCGTCCGAGACGAGCCAGATATAGTTGTCTTCGAATGCCGGAACCGGCACGTATTCCAGCTCGTTCATGGGCGCGCAATCATCGTTATGTCTGACCGTCAAATTATAGACTGGCCCGCCTGGACCGACTCGCCTCCCGGCCGCTACGTGCTGGGCTGGGAGCAGGCGCAGCTCGACCGGATCGTGTCCGACGTCTTCGGGTTCCACGCGTTGCAGCTCGGCTTGCCGCAGCTCGACGCGCTGCGCGAGAACCGCATGCCGTATCGCGGCCTCGTGCTCGACCCGGCGAGCGGCGCAAGCGCGCCGTACCAGTACCCGTGGGCACGCGAAGCGCACACGCCGGAGCACGCGCCCGCCGATCGCAGCACGACCTGGTGCGACCTGCTCGACCTGCCGTTCGAGTCGCAGAGCGTCGACCTGATCGTGATGCCGCACACGCTCGAATTCACGTCCGACCCGCACCGCCTGCTGCGCGAGGCCGAGCGCGTGCTGATGCCGGAAGGCCAGCTCGTGATCACCGGCTTCAATTCGCTCAGCCTGTGGGGCATGCGGCAATCGTTCGGGCGCATGGCCAACCACCCTTTCGTGCCGGCCACGCGTGACCAGATCGCGTTCATCCGGCTCAAGGACTGGATCAAGCTGCTAGGTTTCGATCTCGAACGCGGCCGCTTCGGCTGCTACCGGCCGCCGCTCGTCACCGACAAGTGGCTGACCCGCTACGGCTTCATGGAGGCCGCCGGCGACCGCTGGTGGCCGATCTTCGGCGCCGTCTACATGGTGACGGCCGTCAAGCGCGTGCGCGGCATGCGTCTCGTCGGCCAGATCAAGATGAAGAAGCCCGTGCTCGCACCGGGCCTGACGCCGGCGGCCTCCCCGACCACCCATCAAGAACATTCATGACTACCGATACCATCGACATCTATACCGACGGCGCCTGCAAGGGCAACCCCGGCCCCGGCGGCTGGGGCGCACTGATGCGCTACGGCGACCAGGAGAAGGAGCTGTTCGGCGGCGAGCCGAACACGACCAACAACCGCATGGAGCTGATGGGCGTGATCGCCGCGCTCGAAGCGCTGAAGCGGCCGTGCCAGGTGGTCGTGCATACCGACTCGCAATACGTGCAGAAAGGCATCAGCGAGTGGATCCACGGCTGGAAGAAGAAAGGCTGGATCACCGCGGCGAAGACGCCCGTGAAGAACGCCGACCTGTGGAAACGGCTCGACGCGCTCGTCGCGCAGCATGAAGTCGAGTGGCGCTGGGTCAAGGGTCACGCGGGCCATCCCGAAAACGAGCGCGCGGACGCGCTCGCGAATCGCGGCGTCGAATCGCTCACGGCCTGATCGCCGGCCGCTCCCCTGTTTTCCTTGCTTTCCCCGACATGCGCCAGATCATTCTCGATACCGAAACCACCGGCCTGAACGCCCGCACGGGCGACCGCCTCATCGAAATCGGCTGCGTCGAGCTGCTGAACCGGCGGCTCACCGGCAACAACCTGCACTTCTACGTGAACCCCGAGCGCGACAGCGACCCGGGTGCACTGGCGGTGCACGGCCTCACGACCGAATTCCTCAGCGACAAGCCGAAATTTGCGGAAGTCGCCAACCAGATCCGCGACTTCGTGAAGGACGCGGAGCTGATCATCCACAACGCACCGTTCGACCTTGGCTTCCTCGACGCCGAATTCGCGCGGCTCGGCCAGCCGCCGTTCACCGAACAGTGCGGCGGTGTGATCGACACGCTCGTGCAGGCCAAGCAGATGTTCCCCGGCAAGCGCAACTCGCTCGACGCGCTGTGCGACCGCTTCGGCATCAGCAACGCACACCGGACACTGCACGGCGCACTGCTCGACTCGGAGCTGCTCGCCGAGGTGTATCTCGCGATGACGCGCGGCCAGGACAGCCTCGTGATCGACATGCTCGACGACGGCGGCGCCGACGGCGGCACGGCGAACGGTCAGCGCGTGTCGCTCGCCGCGCTCGATCTGGCCGTGGTGGCCGCGAGCGACGACGAACTCGCCGCGCATCAGGCGCAGCTCGACGAGCTCGACAAGTCGGTCAAGGGCACCTGCGTGTGGCGCAAGTCGGCCGACGCGGGCGCCGCCGAAACGAACTGACGCCCACGACTCGCACTGCGGCCGCGCCTACACGCGCGGCTGCAGCGCGATGACGGCCATCCCGCCGAGCGCGAGCACCGCGCCGGCCACGTCCCAGCGGGTCAGCGCAACGCCGTCCACCACCCGCAACCAGACCAGCGCCACTGCGATGTAGACGCCGCCGTACGCGGCATACGTGCGCCCGGCCGCGCTCGGGTGCAGCGTCAGCAGCCAAGCGAACAGCGCGAGCGACAGCGCGGCCGGCACCAGCAGCCAGGCCGGGCGCCCGTCCTTCAGCACGAGCCACGGCAGGTAGCAGCCGACGATTTCGGCCAGCGCCGTAGCGGCGAACAACGCCGCGATCCTGATCAGTTCGGTCATCCGGTTCCTCGTGAATTCAGCCCCCGCCACCGGGCGCGGCACGGCCCCGCCGTGCGCCGCCGATCATACCCGAGCAGGCCTTGCCGAACGCCCCACCAGGCGGGCCTCTCCCGGCAATTTGCGCGATCATCCGTCATCGTGCTATCATGTCGCCTGTTTCGACATTCAATCCCTGTCTATTCAATTTCGAAGGAAGTCTGTCCACGCGTTGCGTGGCCGGCCTTTCGACCGAAATTACACCCACAGGAAAGCCCGCCCGACAGGCCCGCTTTTCTCGTTTCGTTGCCCCTCCGGGGCATTGCCGGAACGCCGGACACACCGTCCGCACCGGCATCTGCCGCCTGCATCACGCGGCCCATTCTTCATGAGCGCACTGTCGCGACGGCCCATCGGGCCCGCGTCGACGCAGCCCCTGACGGCCTTTTACCGCCTTTTGTGCAGTAAGTGCTTAATGGTTTGCCTCGACGCGCTGCATCCGACATCGCGCTCGCCGGCAAACCGTGTCGGACGGCCCGCCCGTTCCGGCGCAGTCAAAGGAGTGCATGACCTTGACCGCAACACACGTCAGCCCGACCGCTGCTTCTTCCTCCGCTTCGCCGTCCGGCGAGGCCCCGCTCGCTGCGGATGACATTACCGTCGTCGACCAGAGCCTGCTCAAGCGCGCCGTCAGCGCGATGGCCATCGGCAATGCGATGGAATGGTTCGACTTCGGCGTCTACAGCTACATCGCCGTCACGCTCGGCAAGGTGTTCTTCCCGTCCAGCAGCCCGTCCGCGCAGTTGCTCGCGACCTTCGGCACGTTCGCGGCCGCGTTCCTCGTGCGCCCGCTCGGCGGCATGGTGTTCGGCCCGCTCGGCGACCGCATCGGCCGCCAGCGCGTGCTCGCCGCGACGATGATCATGATGGCCGTCGGCACCTTCGCGATCGGCCTGATCCCCAGCTATGCGTCGATCGGCATCATGGCGCCCGTGCTGCTGCTGGTCGCCCGCCTCGTGCAGGGCTTCTCGACTGGCGGTGAATACGGCGGCGCCGCCACCTTCATCGCCGAATTCTCGACCGACAAGCGCCGCGGCTTCATGGGCAGCTTCCTCGAATTCGGCACGCTGATCGGTTACGTGATGGGCGCCGGCGTCGTCGCGCTGCTCACCGCGTCGCTGTCGCAGGAAGCGCTGCTGTCGTGGGGCTGGCGCGTGCCGTTCCTGATCGCCGGCCCGCTCGGGCTGATCGGTCTCTACATCCGGATGAAGCTCGAGGAAACGCCCGCGTTCAAGCGCCAGGCCGAAGAGCGCGAAGCGCAGGACAAGGCCGTGCCGAAGACGCGTTTCCGCGAAACGCTGCTGCGCAACTGGCGTGCGCTGCTGCTGTGCGTCGGCCTCGTCCTGATCTTCAACGTGACCGACTACATGGTGCTGTCGTACCTGCCGAGCTTCATGTCGTCGACGTTGCACTTCGACGAATCGCACAGCCTCGTGCTCGTGCTGATCGTGATGGTGCTGATGATGCCGATGACGCTGTATGCCGGCCGCCTGTCGGACAAGGTCGGCCGCAAGCCCGTGATGCTCGCCGGCTGTGTCGGCCTGCTGGTGCTGTCGATCCCGTCGATGATGCTGATTCACGCCGGCACCACGGCGTCGGTGTTCGGCGGCCTGCTGATCCTCGGCGTGCTGCTGTCGTGCTTCACCGGCGTGATGCCGTCGGCGCTGCCGGCGTTGTTCCCGACCGAGATCCGCTACGGCGCGCTCGCGATCGGCTTCAACGTGTCGGTATCGCTGTTCGGCGGCACGACGCCGCTGGTGACCGCGTGGCTCGTCGACGTGACGCACAACCTGATGATGCCCGCGTACTACATGATGGGCGCCGCCGTGATCGGCATCGTGTCGGTGATCGCACTCGCCGAAACCGCGCGCCAGCCGCTGAAGGGCTCGCCGCCGGCCGTCGCGACGCGCCGTGAGGCGCACCAGCTCGCGCGCAAGCTGCGCGAAGAGGACGATGCGCCGGACATGTACGGCGTCGCGACGCCGGCACGCGCGTGAGCGTCGCCCCATGAAAAAGCCCCGGCCGAAGCCGGGGCCCGATCGAACCCGATCCGCCCGACCGGCTTGCGCCGGCCGGGCTTTTTTCATCCTTTCGATGCGGACGCCTTCATGCGCGCGCTTCGCAATGACGGCAGAAGATCAGCGCACGCGAGCGCGACACGGCAGCCTGCGCGCCGCGAGCTGCGACGATCAGCCCGACCTGGCCGAGATTGAAATCGCGCTCGACCATCAACTGCGTCAGCGCGGCAAGCGGCAACAGCACGGACGGGTGATACAGGCTCGATTCGATCAGGGCTTTCATCATCGGCTCCATCTGGCAATGCGTGATTCGATGGAGTGGATTCTAGGGATCGGCGCCTCCCGGATAAACCGCGCGAATGCGAAGTCACTTGTCAGCCGCCGAGAACAATCGGCAAACGCTTGCCGGACAAGGCCAGGCGAGCAGCCGACAGCGGTTCGCGGCAGCCTGACGCCCCGCCGCCCGGCCTAGACGAGCGGCGTTTCGACGAATGCCGGCAGCGCTTCCGCGCGCGCCGAATGGGCGGCCAGCGCCGGATAACGGGCCGGATCGATCCGCGCGAGCACCGGGTAATCGGCCGCCATGAATTGCGTGAACCGCCACGCGACCGCGACCGTCACGTCGGACTGCAGCAGCCGCGCGCCGCCGAACCAGCCATTTGCCGCCGCGACGAGCGGCTCCAGTGCGCCGTACGCGCCTTCGAGCTGGCTCAGCACGCGTTCGATCCACGGTGCGTGCTGCTTGTCGGCCGGGCGCAGCGCCTGCTCGTAGACGACCTGGACGGTCTTTTCGGCCGCCGCCAGCGCGAACCCGACCGGCACGAGCACGCGCAGTCGTGCATCGGCGGCGTCGGGCAGCAGGCGCCGCTCGGGCGCAACGCGATGATCGAGATAGTCGACGATCAGCGACGAATCGATCAGCGTCGAGCCGTCGTCGGTCACGAGCGTCGGCGCCTTGACGACCGGATTGAACGTGCTGAACTGCTCGAAATGACGAAACACCGAGATCGACTCGTGTTCGAACGGCAGGTCGAGCAGCTTCGCCGAAATGGCGACGCGGCGGACGAACGGGGAATCCAGCATGCCGATCAGCTTCATCGCAAACGCTCCGCTTCGGGGGAATGGGACCGACGACTGTAGCAGCGTCGCGCGGCATCGGCTAGCGTGCCCGCAGGGTTGATGCGCAGCAGACGGTCGCGCATTCGTGCTCCCGCTGCGCGGCCACAGTGACCATAATGCAGATTCACGCCCCTTCCGCCCCTAGGTTCGCCATGTGGTATGCCCTCGTCGAGCAGCAGCGGGAATGGATGCGCGCCTGGCGCGCGGCGACGCGGCACGCGTTCGATGCGTGGCCCGCGGCCACGCTGCCGCACGCCGCGTCGTCGTGCTACGACGACCTGTTCGAACCGCTGCTCGGGCCGTCGGCCGGGCCGCCAGGCTTCGACATCGGGCGGCCGGGCGTCGACGAGCGGATCGCCGCGCGCACGCCGTTCTGCAACCTGCGGCGCTTCGCGCGTGCCGACGCGCGGCGCACGGTGCTGCTGTGCGCGCCGCTCGCCGGGCACGCGGCCGTGATGATGCGGGAAACCGTCGAGACGCTGCTCGCCGACGGCGATGTCTGCGTGACCGACTGGTGCAATGCGCGCGACGTGCCGCTCGCAGCGGGACGCTTCGGGCTCGACGAGTACGTCGCGATGCTCGACGGCTTCGTCGACGGGCTCGCGCACGACGACCGGCCGCTGCACGTCGTCGCCGTGTGCCAGGCGACCGTACCGGCGCTCGGCGCGCTTGCGCTGCGCGCCGCTCGCGGCCTTGCACCGCCTGCGAGCATCACGCTGATCGGCGGCCCGCTCGACGCGCGCCTGAATCCGAGCGCACTCGGCACGGCCGCCGCCGCCCGCTCGCTCGACTGGTGCCGCCGCCACCTGATCGACATCGTGCCGCCCGGCTTCACGGGGCACGGGCGCCATGTGTTCCCGACCTATCTGCAGCAGGGCGAAATCGCGCTGCTGTATCCGCAGCGTTTCCTGACGCTGATCGAGGCCTACGCGCTCGCCGCGTCGCGCTTCGACATGGCCGGGCTCGCCGGCGCGCGCCGCGCGCTGCGCGAATACACGGCGCTGCTCGACATGCCGGCCGATTATTTCCTCGACACGGTCGACATCGTGTTCCAGCGCATGTGCCTCGCGACCGGCACGTGGAACGTTGGCGACACACGCGTCGAGCCGGCCGCGCTGCGCGGCGTCGCGCTGCTGACCGTCGAAGGCGCATGCGACGCGGTCACGGGCGCCGGCCAGACGCATGCGGCGCTGGACCTCTGTCGCGGCCTCGCGGCCGGCGAGCGCCATCGCGTCGACATCGACGATTGCGATCACTACGGGCTGTTTACAGGGCCACGCTGGCGCGGCGAGGTCCATCCAGCGCTGCAGCGCGTGTTCGCGCTGGCGGAAGCGGCCCGCCCGCGCCCGCGCCCGCGCCGCACCAGGCGGCCGTGAGGCGGCGTCAGGGCCGCGCGGCTTCGAGCAGGGTGCGCACCTCGTCGTCGCTCGTCTGCTCGAAGCGCACGTAGAACTGGCTGATCCCGAAGAACCGCAGCGGCTGCGACACCGTGACGAATGCGTCGGCCAGATCGTCGAACGCGTGCCGGGCGCTCGCCGGCGCAACTGGCGCCGCCGCGACGATACGTGCAGGGCGGCGCTCGCGCAGCGCCTGCAGCGCGACGCGCATCGACGCGCCGGTCGCGACGCCGTCGTCGACGACGATCGCGGTGCGACCGTCGACCGGCAGCGGCGGCATGGCGCCGCGATACAGCGCTTCGCGACGATGCAGCTCGGCCGTCTCGCGCACGATCACGTCGGCAAGCTGCGCATCCGACACGCCCATCGAGCGGATCACCGAACGCTGCAGATGCATCGCGCCGCCGGTGGCGATCGCACCCATTGCGAGTTCGGGATCGAACGGCACGCCGAGCTTGCGCACGACCAGCACGTCGAGCGGCGCGCGCAGTGCGCAGGCGACCGGATACGCGACGGGCACGCCGCCGCGCGGAAGCGCGAGCACGACGACATCGCTGCGCCCCGCGTAATCGCGCAACGCGTCGGCCAGCTGGCGGCCGGCATCGGCGCGATCGGCAAAACACTCGGTCAAGATCGGCTCCCTGCCGTTGCGCCGGATGCGCGAATCCCGCGCTGGCGCCTGTCAACGAGCATGGTTCATCGGCCGCGCCGATGCAAGCAGGGTCACACCGGCGGACGCGACGCCGAAGGAAAGGGTCAGAGGCCGCCGGCCTGCCGGTAAAGCCGCCAGAACGATTGTGCGTAGGATTGCGCGAGCTCGGGCGCGCGCTGGAACACGCTCACCGTTTCCGCATGCGCGGCCGCGCCGTCGGACAGCGTCGTCAGCGCGACGCTGTCGTCGACGATCACGAAGCGCGGTGCCGGATCGCCATGCCGCGAATCGATCGCGACGTCGATGCCCGCGGATTTCAGATAGCCGGCGCCGCTGTACCGGCCCGCGCGCGGCGAGCGCACGAGCACGACACGGACCTCGACCCCGCGCGAGCGGGCCGCGCGCAACGCGCTCGCGACCGCCGGCGGCACGTGCGTATAGCCGGCCAGCAGCACGCGACGCTGTGCCTGTTCGATCAGGTCGACGGTCGCATCGGCCGCCGCATTGTCATACGAAAAGTATGTGCCGACCGATGCGGCGTCGGACGGAATCTGGCTGGCGTGGGCGCTCGTCGCGCAGCAAAGCGCGGCGAGAAGGATGGCGGCTGGTCTCATGGCGGGCGCCATTGTAGCGATGCCAATTCGCGTGGCAAGCACCGGCTGCGACGCTGCTGCGCCGGCGCAACACACAGTGTGGAACGAGGGCCTGACGACTGTGTTTCAGCCTGTTTTTTCGGCCCGTCGGTCAGCCGGCCGCGACGCGCGCGAGCCAGCTCGTCACGCCGTCGACGGAACGGAAATCCGCGAGGCTGCGCGCCGGCAACGCCGGGTACGCGCCACCGGCCATCTCCGCCAGCGCGCGCCCGGGGCCGAGTTCGAGAAACGCCGTCGCGCCGGCCTCCACGCAGGCAGCGAGACAGGCCGCCCACTCGACCGGCTCGGCGATCTGCCGCGCGAGCTTGTCGAGGCCGGCGTCGACGTCGAGCATCGACGCGCCGTCGATCCCCGAAAACAGCCGCGTGCCGGGCAGTGGCCGCCGCACATGCGTGGCGGCGAGCGCCGTGCGAAACACCGGCACGGCCGCCGCGAGCCGGCCCGTATGCGACGCGATCCGCACGCACACGGGCGCGACGCGCAGCGCACCGGCTCGGGCCGCGTCGTCGGCCACTGCATCGACATCGGCCTGCCGCCCCGCGACGACGAACGCGTCGCCGGGATTCGCGATCGCGATGGCCGCATCGCGACCGTCGCACAGCTGCGCAAGCTGCGCGCGCGTCAGGCCGCGCACGAACACCATCCGCTCGTCGCCGCCGCTCGCCGCATCCATCGCGCGGGCGCGCGTGTCGGCCAGGTCGAGCGCGTCATGCGGCGCGATCATCCCCGCGACGCTCCACGAACCGACTTCGCCGACGCTGTAGCCGGCGACACAACGCCGGCGCGGCCACGCCGCATCGAGCAGCGCGGCGGCCGCGAGCGCCTGGACCGTACAGAGGATCTGCGCGGCGCGGTTCTCGCGCAGCGCGTCCGGTCCGGCCTGCCGGACCCAGGTGCGCGGGTCGTCGCCAAGCAGCCGGCCCGCGTGCGCGAACAGGGCCTCGGCCTGCGGCACCGTGCCCGTCAGGTCGAACATGTCGGCGCGCTGCGCGCCCTGTCCCGAGCAGAGGATGGCCAGCGTCATTGCGAATTCCCGTCGGCTTCGAGCGCATCGACGAATACGCTCATCGCAAGCAGGTCAGCCGCGCCGCCGGGGCTCAGCCGGCGCGCGACGAACGCACGGTGCGCGGCAGCCGCACGCAGCCGCCAGTCGCGCGCCCGCACGCCGCCGCGTGCGACGAACTCACGGGCGGTCGCCCGTGCGAAATCGAGGCCGCCCTGCCCGCCCCGGTGCAACAGATTCGTGTCGTCGAGCGCGGCGATCAGCGCAAAGCACGCTTCGACGCGCGCGGCTTCGGGATCGCCGGGCAGATCGCGCTGCGCGCGGCGCAGCGCAGGCAAGCCAACCGCGTACACGGTCGCGAAGCCGTCGGCCGCTTCGCGACGCGCGCCGCCGACGCCGTAGCGGCGGCTCGCACGCTCGCCGTGGCTGTCGGGCAAACGCGGGCCGCCAAGGATATCGGTGCCCCAGCGGGCGGAGACGAACGCGCCGAGCGTCGTGCCGTCCGGCACTGCGCCCGGCATCGTGCGCCGGCCCGCGGCCGCGCACAACAGCCCGAGCCCGAAGATCGCGCCGCGGTGCGTATTGACGCCGCCGGTCGCGGCGAGCATCGCGTGTTCGGCACGCAGGCCGATCTTGCGCAGCACGGCCATGTCCGCATCGCGCTCGCCTGCGTCGGCCAGTTCGGCGAAGTAAGGCCGCAGCACGGCGGCGCTGCGCGCGAACGTCGCCGCATCCATGTCGGTGTGACTGCCGGTGTCGACGTGACTGACGAGCCCCGGCTTCGGGTAGGTCTCGATCTCGAGCACGAGGCTGCGTTCGGCCAGCGCGGCGATGCGCTCGGCATCGGATGGCGCCGGTACGCGGCAGGCAGCCCATGCGCTCATTGCGCGCCTCCGGTGAATGCGTCGGCCGCCATCAATTCGACGGCGATCGCGGTCTTGACCGCGACTTCGGGCAACCGCGCGTGCAGTTCGCGCCAGTTGACGCCCGCGCCGTCGGCGCGCAGCAATTCGCCGTCGATGCGCATCGGCGCACGCGCGTCAATCGCCGCGAGGCCGTCGAGCAGCGGCGCGAGCGACGCGGCCTCCGGCAACGGAAACACGATGTCGAGATCGGACGACGGGCCCAGGTACGGCTCGCCCGTCAACGCCTGCCAGGCGAGGCTGCCGAACACACGACCCTGCACGCCGCAGCGCGCGCCGAGCGCGTCGAGCTCGCGCAACGGCGCGTGCCATGCGTCGGGCGCTGCGGCGAGCACGTCGGCCAGCGTCGGTAGCGGGCCGACCGTCTCGAGCGCATCTGCGGCTGCGTTCAGCGCGATGCGCCGCTTGCCCGCGGAAGGTGGCAGCGGCAGGCCGAGCGGCACGCGGCCGGCGTCGGCTTCATCGGGCGACGCACGGCGCACGATCAGCGGCCAGCCGCGTTCGGCCCAGGCGCGCACGAGCGGATCGCCCGCGAGCGCAGGGTCGCGCGCGAAGGCCGCGCGCCACCCGGCCGCCGTCAGCGTGACGAGCGTGTGGCGGCGCAGCGGCAACTCAGCGTGCGGCACGCGCGAGTGCCTCGACGCGCTGCGCGACGTCGGTCGCAACCGGCCGGCCGCGCGCCGCGCGCCGGTCGATGCGGTCGGCCGGCTTGCCGAGCCATTCGCCGACCTGCGCGTCGAGCGCGCGGGCCGGATCGAGCACGGCGTCGACGGCGCCCATCTTCACGAGATTGTCGAGCCCCGGCGCGAACACCGGCGTCGAACGCGCCATCTCCTTCAGCACGTCGATCGACAGCTTGGTCACGCGCGACATCGACGGCAGGTCCATCACCTCCGGCTCGGCGCCCGGCACGGCAAGCAGCGTGCGCGTCGCGAGCGCGGTCGCGATGAACGCGCCGGCGGCCGTGTGGCCGTACAGCAGGCCGATCGTCCGGTGTCCGGCGAGATCCGCGTGCATCAGGCACTTCGCGAGATGCGACAGCCCTTCGTTCAGGCCGAGCAGTTCGTCGCGCTTACTCATCCGCTGGCTGTCGCTGTCGACGAGCACGACGATCGGCGTGTCGCCGCCGCGCGCGATCGTGTCGAGCACGCGCGATGCAAGCGTCAGCGCTTCGTCGATGCCGAACGGCAAGCGGTCGGTGACGCCGATCACGTCGACGCGCGTGCCGGCCAGTTCCGCGTGGCCCGTCAGCAGCCCGCCACTACGCGCGATCGAATGCCCCTTGGGAAACAGCGAATTCAGTACTTCATCGAGCGTCATGCTGCGGCTCCTGTAACTGGTCGGCGAGCTTGGCGAATTCGTCGTCGGGCATGCCCGGAATCGCTTCCGGCTGGTCGGCCCCGAGCGTGCGCCACACGTCGCGCGCATCCTTGCAGTCGCCGAATCGTGCGACACGCGCTTCAAGGCGCGCCTGCTCCGCGCGCAGCATCGCCGCATCGAACGCCGGCGCGCGGCCGATCAGCTCGAGCGCCGCCGCACGGAACGCATCGGGCGTATCGGCCACGTAACGATCGGCGCCGCCGATCAGCCGCCGGTGCTTGCCGCCCATCGTGCGCCAGATCAGCGCACGATCCTTCGAATCGAATTCCTCGACGCCGCGATTGGTCTCGATCACTTCGGGGCCCGACACGCTGATACGCCCCTGCTCCGACACGGCAAGCGCCGAACAGCACGCAGCGAGCAACCCGCCGCCGCCATAGCAACCCGCGCGCCCGCCGATCAGCCCGATCACCGGCACGCCGGCCGCGCGCGCATCGACCAGCGCACGCATGATCTCGGCAATCGCGAGTTCGCCCGCGTTCGCTTCCTGCAGCCGCACGCCGCCCGTATCGAACAGGATCAGCACCGGCTCGCCGGTTTCACGCGCGGCGCGCAGCAGCCCGGTGAGCTTCGCGCCGTGCACTTCGCCGAACGCGCCGCCCATGAAGCGGCCCTCCTGCGCGGCGACGAACACCGGCCGGCCGTCGAGCCGGCCGTGGCCGACCACCATCCCGTCGTCGAACTGCTGCGGCAGGTCGAACAGCGGCAAGTGCGGGCTCGTCACGCGTTCGGCCGGCCCGAGGAATTCGCCAAAGCTGCCCGCGTCGAGCAGTCCGTCGATGCGCTGCCGCGCCGATGCTTCGTACCAGCTCGCGCCGTTCGCGACGAACGCCGGTGCGTCGTGGATCACGTCGCTCATCATGCGTCCCCCTCGATCGCGCGCACGGCCTGGGCAAGCCGCAACGACACCATGTCGGGCCGTGCGCCGCCGTCGTTGATCGACAGCCTCAGGCCGCCCGGCGTGCGCCGTTCGACGAAATCGGTGACGACGGCCTGCCATACCGCGCCGAAACCGACCGCCGCGGTGCGGATGTCGATCTCGCATTCGTTGCCCGGCAGCACGCGCTCGACGAGCACCTCGAGATTGCCGGACGCGACCACGCCGACGAGCGCCGCGGCCTGCTCGCCCTTCGCGCGTTCGCGCGCGGTGAAGCGATAGTTCAACTGTTCCATGCCCTCTTCCTCACCAGTTGCGGAACCGGGCCGGCGGCGCATAGAGGCCGCCCGACCAGTGCACGAGATCCTTGATCGAACGCGCGGCGAGCCAGCGGCGGTCGGCGTCGAGCGGATCGATGCCGAGATCCTCGGGGCGGCGGATCACGCCACGCTCGCGCAGCCGCTCGACCATCTTCCGGTCGCGGCCGCGGCCGATCTCCGTATAGCCGGCGACGCCGCGGATTGCGTGTTCGCGTTCGTCCTTGTCGCGGCACATCAGCAGGTTCGCGATGCCTTCCTCGGTGACGATGTGCGTGACGTCGTCGCCGTAGACCATGATCGGCGCGAGGTCGAGCTGCAGCTTGTCGGCGAGCTTCAGCGCGTCGAGCTTCTCGACGAACATCGGCACGTTCTTGTCGCCGAACGTCTCGCCGATCTGCACGACGAGCTTGCGGCCGCGCCTGAGCGCCGCCGGCGTGTCGGGGTCGGCTTCCGCGCCGGCCTTCAGCCACGGCTCGCTCGGATGCCGCCGGCCGCGTGCGTCGCTGCCCATGTTCGGCGCGCCGCCGAAGCCTGCGATCCGCTCGGCCGTGACCGTCGACGAATGGCCGGACAAGTCGATCTGCAGCGTCGAGCCGATGAACATGTCGCACGCATAGAGGCCGGCCGTCTGGCAGAACGCGCGGTTCGAGCGCAACGACCCGTCGGGGCCCGTGAACCATATGTCGGAACGCGCACGGATGTAGTCGTCCATCCCGACTTCCGAGCCGAAGCAATGGATTTGCTCGACCCAGCCCGATTCGATCGCGGGAATCAGCGTCGGGTGCGGATTGAGCGCCCAGTGCGAGCAGACCTTGCCCTTCAGCCCGAGCTTCTCGCCGTAGGTCGGCAGCAGCAGCTCGATCGCGGCCGTGTTGAAGCCGATCCCGTGATTCAGGCGCTTGACGCCGTACGGCTCGTAGATGCCCTTGATCGCGAGCATCGCGGTGAGGATCTGCGTTTCGGTGATCGCGGCCGGATCGCGCGTGAACAGCGGCTCGACATAGAACGGCCGGCCGGCCTCGACGACGAAATGCACGCGATCGCCGGGAATGTCGACGCGCGGCACCTTGTCGACGATGCGGTCGACCTGCGCGATCACGACGCCGTCCTTGAACGCGGTGGCTTCGACGACGGTCGGCGTGTCTTCGGTGTTCGGGCCCGTGTACAGGTTGCCTTCGCGATCGGCGCTGACCGCGGCGATCAGCGCGACCTGCGGCGTGAGGTCGATGAAGTAGCGCGCGAACAGCTCGAGATAGGTGTGCACCGCGCCGAGCGCGATCTTGCCGCCGAACAGCAGCTTCGCGATGCGCTGCGACTGCGGGCCCGAATACGCGAAATCGAGACGCTTCGCGATGCCGCGCTCGAACACGTCGAGATGCTCGGGCAGCACGACGCCCGACTGCACCATGTGCAGGTCGTGGATCTTCGCGCTGTCGACGTCGGCGAGCGCCGTCGCGAGCAGGTCGGCCTGCTTCTGGTTGTCGCCTTCGAGGCAGACGCGGTCGCCGGGCCGCAGCACCGCTTCGAGCAACGCGACGGTGTCGCGCGCATCGACCCGCTTGCCTTGCGCGAAACGCGCACCGGCCGCGAGCCGTGCATCGCGCGCCTGCCGCGCGTGATTCCATCCCGTCATGAACAGTTCTCCCGCTTCGATGGTTCAGCGGCATTCTAAGCCTGACGCCGCCGCCGATTGATGATGTTGACGAATGCGACTCAGAGGACACCGCGATGGATGCGGCCCGCACGCGCGGGCCGCCTCGCAGCGCGCTACGCGCCGACCAGCGCGCGCGTCGCGAAGTACAGCACCGACGGCCCGAGCAGGCAGCCGACACCCGTGTGGAAGGTCGCGACCAGCGCGCCGTACGGGACGAGCCGGCGGTCGGTCGCGGCGAGCCCCGCGCTCACGCCGCTGACGGTGCCCGCGAGGCCGCCGAAGATCATCGCGGAACGCGGCGTCTTCAGGCCCATGAAGTTCGCCGCGACGGGCGTACCGACCATCACGATGATCGCCTTCACGAGCCCGGTCGCGATGCTCAGCGCGATCACGTCGGAACTCGCGCCGATCGCCGCGCCGGTGACGGGCCCGACGATGTAGGTGACGGCACCCGCGCCGATGGTCGTCATGCTGACCGCGTCGGTGTAGCCGAATGCCCGCGCGATGCAAGCGCCGACGATGAACGGCAGCACGGTGCCGAGCAGCAGCGACACGACGCCGACGAGCCCGGCCTTGCGCGCCTCGGTCGGCTGCACTTCGAACGCGGTCGCGACGATCGCGAAATCGCGCAGCATCGCGCCGCCCATCAGGCCGACGCCCGCAAACAGCGGCACGTCGGCGATCCCCTTCTCGCCGCCGGTGAACGCGCCGCCGACGTACGCGAGCGCGAGGCCGATCACGATCGCGATCGCGGAGCCGTGCACGCGGCCGAACGTGAGCTTGCGGGACGCGATCGACGACAGCCACATGATCAGGCCGACCAGCGCGAACGACGCGACGAGCCCGTTGTGGGCGACGGTTTTTTCGAGCATCTGCAGCATGGCGGCCTCCGTTACTGTTCTTCGAATTGCGGCACGCCCGCGAAGGCCGTGTCGTCGCGCCCGGTGCGCACGAGTACCGCGATGCAGCATGCGCAGATCGCAACCGCGCCGACGGCGGCGAGCAGCGCGACGGGGCCGCCCTTCAGCGCGGCGACGACGTTCTGGTTCGCGGCCATCGCGACGACGACGGGAATGTACATCGCGCCCCAGAAACCGACGCCGGCCTCGGTTTCCTTCGGCATCCAGCCGCGCCGGTGCAGCCACAGGCGCAGGCAGATCAGCAGCAGCATCGCGATGCCGACGCCGCCGACGTTGGTCTTCACGCCGATTGCGCTGCCCAGCAGGTCGCCGAGAAACAGTCCGGCCAGGTGGCAGAACGCCAGCAGCGCGGTTCCGTAGATGATCATGAGTCGTCTCCAGTCTCTTCGTGACGGGCGCCGGACGCGTACAGGAACCGGCCCCGCACGCCGATCCCGTGCGCGGACTTGTCTCCTGCGGCGGTGCGCCGCGGCCCGGCGGCCCGTCTGGCGGGCCTGTTCTCGGGCGGTCGATGGAATGATGCGGTTTCGGGCCGGACGCCGGATGCCGTAGACTGAACGATGCAGCCGCCGGCACGACGCGGGCTACGCGTCCGGTGCACCCGTTGCGGGCACGCACTGGCGCGTGATCCGATACTAGCGCCGCACCATCCGGCCATTTATGAAGTTGTCGAAACCGATTCAGTGGATTTAGCAATGCGTCCGTTACCGCCCGAGCTGCTGCGCAGCTTCGTCGCCGTCGCCCAGTCCGGCAGCTTCACCGCCGCGTCCGAGCGCGTGAGCCTGTCGCAGTCGACCGTCAGCCAGCATATCCGCCGCCTCGAGGAGCTGCTCGACCGGCCGCTGTTCGAGCGCGACACGCGCAACGTGCACCTGTCGCAGCACGGCGACGCGCTGTTCCGCTACGCGGTGCGCATCCTCGAACTGATGGACGAAGCCGTCACGTCGGTGTGCGGGCCGCCACTGTCGGGCAAGGTGCGGCTCGCGATGTCGGAAGATTTCGCGTCGGCGCACCTGACGGCCGCGCTCGCAAGCTTCGTGCAGCGCAATCCGGAGGTCGAGCTCGCGATCTCGACCGGGCTGTCGGGCGACCTGTTCGACGCGCTCGACGAAGGCCGGCACGATCTCGTGTTCGCGAAGCGCATCGCGGGCAGCCGGCGCGGTCGCGTGATCCGCAGCGAACCGCTGTACTGGTGCACCGGCCCCGAATCGCGGATCACCGGCCATGAAACCGTGTTGCCGCTCGCGATGCATCCGGAACCGAGCGTGTCTCGTCGCCGCGTGCTCGAATCCCTCGAGGCCGTCGGGCGGCCATACCGGATCGCGGTGGTCAGCAGCAGCGTCGCGGTGTTGCGTGCGGCCGCGAGCGCGGGGCTCGGCGTCAGCGCGTTCGCCGGCTACGTGATCCCGGCCGGGCTCGCGCGGCTCGACGCGGGGCTGCCCGAACTCGGCGAACTCGAATACGTGATCGACCGGCCGGCGGCCGCGTCGCGTTCGACGCTCGCGCTCGAAGCGACGCTGATCACGGCGGCGGCCGAGTTGTAACCGCACCGGGCGCGCCGCTTGCATGCACGGCCGCGCCCGCACCTGACAGCTTTGCCCGGAACGCGTCATCGTCCGCGCAGCACCCGCTCGCGACAATGGGGCCCATCGGAACGCACGGCCAGCCGCCGCGCGCATCCGGTGTCCCGTCCCCTTGATCGGAGCACGCCATGAACGTCATGCGATTCGTCGTCGCGACCGCTGCAGCCGCCCTGCTGTCCCCCGCCTTTGCCCAGACCGATACCGCCGCGCCTGACCAGGGCCTGACGCGCGCGGAAGTCATCGCCCAGCTCAAGCAGGCCTATCTCGACGGCGAACTGCCGACGAACGACGGCAACTACCCGCCGAATGCCGCGACGCGTGCGCGCAACCGTGAACTCGTGCAGGCCGCGAGCCCCTCGTGGCTTGCCCAGACGCCGCAGGTACCGCAAACGGCAGCGCAGCAGTAGCCGAGCGCGGCCCGACCGATCGCGGCCCGACCGAAACGCTCCGCCGCGGCGCGCTCACGGCAGGAAGCTGCGCCGCCGCGCGTCGATCAGCTCGACGAGCAAACGGTCGCGCTCGGCCGCCAGCTCCTGCATCGAGTGCTCGCCCTGGATCGCGCGCAATTCGTCGTTCAGCTTGCGATCGACGTCCGGATCGAACGAAGGCGTGCCGAGGTCGTCCCACCAGCTCGTGATCGGCCCCGACAGGTGTTCGAGGAAGTGCGCGATCCCGCCCGCGCCACCGCCGAGGTGATAGGTCAGGCATTGCCCCATCAGCCCCCAGCGCAGGCCGGGCCCCCATGCGACGGCCTTGTCCGCGTCGGCGACACTCACGACGCCTTCGCCGACGAGGTGATATACCTCGCGGAACAGCGCGGCCGCGAGCCGGTTCGCGACGTGGCCGGTCATCTCCTTGTTGAGGACGATCGTCTGCTTGCCGAGCGCATCGTAGAACGCCTTCACGCGCGCGATCACGTCCTGGCCGGTCGCGTCGCCGCCGACCAGCTCGACGAGCGGAATCAGGTGCGGCGGATTGAACGGATGCGCGATCAGGCAGCGCTCCGGATGCTTCGCGCATGCGGTCTGGATCTCGGACATCTTCAGGCCCGACGAGCTCGATGCGATCGGAACGTGCGCGGGCAGCACGTCGTCCATCTGGCGGTACAGCGCACGCTTCAGGTCCAGCCGTTCGGGGCCGTTCTCCTGCACGAAGTCGACGCCGTCGAGCGCGCGCACGAGATCGGCGTCGAATGACAGTCGCGCAGATAGTTCGGCGGCCCGCTCGCCGAGAAACGCGGCCAGCGCGTCGCGCAGTCGCGCGTCGGCTTGCGGCGCCGGATCGGTCGCGACGACGTCGAAACCCTGCGTCAGATAGAAAGCCGCCCAGCTCGCGCCGATCACGCCGGCGCCGACGATCGCGATACGTCGAATATCCATGGTTGTCCCGTGTGGTTGGTCTGCAGATATCTCGCGGCGATTGTCGCATCGAATCCTGCGCGCATGCGTTGACGCAGATTGCAGATTCCCTCTTGAAATGCGTGATGGCGGCCACTAATTACGCGTCGTCGGGCCGTGCTTCATACGTTGCACTGCCCCCGTTTCGATCCAGTGGAGCCACCCGTCGCGCCCGCCGCAGGCGTCGCGCCGTCACGTCTCCCGCGTTCCCTGTTCAGGAGGACCAACATGAGCGGTATCCATTTCGGCAACGACTTGTTCGACGATTTCGCCCGCGTGCAGCGGCAAGTGGCCAATCTGCTCGGCGAACGCCCGACCGGCATCCGTGCGGTGCGGCATGGCGCGTTCCCGGCACTCAACGTCGGCGCCACCGACGAAGCCATCGAGATCGTTGCGTTCGCACCCGGCATGGCCGCGGGCGACTTCGACGTGTCGATCGACAAGGACTTGCTGACGATCAGCGGCGAGCGCAAACCGGCGCCGCGTGCCGAAGGCGAAGACGAAAACGTACGCACCTACGCGCAGGAGCGCTTTCACGGCGCGTTCCGCCGCGTCGTCGAACTGCCGCGCGACGCGGATCCCGACCAGGTCAGCGCGCGCTACGAAAACGGCTGCCTGCTGATACGCGTCGGCCGGCGCGAAGCCTCGAAGCCGCGTGCGATCACCGTTCAGTAATCTTCAGGATACCGACATGAATACGAACCCGACCCTGGCCGAACGCCAAACGAATACCGTTCACCCTGCCGCCGCCGAGGCCGCGCGCCGGCCCGCGATCACGCCGACCGTCGACATCGTCGAGAACAATCGCGGCGTCACGCTGCGGGCCGACCTGCCCGGCGTGCCGCGCGAGAACCTCGACGTGAAGGTGCACGACAACACGCTGACGATCGAAGCCGCCACACACGTCGACACGCCGTCCGACCTGCGCGTGCGGCATGCCGAAGTGCGCGCGACACGCTATGCACGCACATTCGTGCTGAGTCCCGACCTCGACACGTCGCGAATCGACGCGAACCTGCGCGACGGCGTGCTGACGCTGACGATTCCGCGCCGCGAAGAAACGCGCCCGCGCCGTATCGACGTCACGGCCGGCAACGCGTAAGCGTTGGCGCGTGTCGCGACGCAACGCGACACACAAGAAAAAGCCCCGCCCGGCGCGATGCCGGGCGAGGCTTTCTTCCTGATTCGGCCGGCGCCCGTGCAGGCACGCCGTATCCGGATTCAATCGAAATCGAACAGGTCGAACACCGACTTCTTGCGACGCTGACCGTCGTGCCGGTAACGATCGTCGTGCGAGCGGCCGTCGCGCCCCCAGCCATCGTCGCGACCGCGCGGCGCCTGTGCATTGTGCTGAGCCGGCGCATCGTCGCGGCGGGCCGGCGCATCGCCGGTTTCGCGGGCGATCAGCTTGTCGAGCTCGCCGCGATCGAGCCACACGCCGCGGCACGTCGGGCAGTAGTCGATCTCGATCGACTGGCGCTCGGCCATCAGCAGGTCGGGCGTCTTGCAGACAGGGCATTTCATCGCGTTTCTCCTTTTCGGGCGAATTTCGTCTGGATTCCGTATGAGGCGCGCGGGCCGGCCGCCGCGGCAGCCGGCGTCACGCGCGGTAGCTCAGTCGCCTTCCACGTGTGCCGCGCGCCTCGCCTTCGCACGCCGCGCCAGCATGTTCATGCCCTCGACGAACGCCGAGAACGCCATTGCCGCGTAGATGTAACCCTTCGGCACGTGCGAACCGAAACCTTCGGCGATCAGCGTCATGCCGATCACGACCAGGAACGACAGCGCCAGCATCACGATCGTCGGGTTGCGGTCGATGAAGCGTGCAAGCGGCTGTGCAGCGAACAGCATCACGGCCACGGCGACGATCACGGCGACGAACATGATCGGAATGTGCTCGGTCATGCCGATCGCGGTCACGATGCTGTCGATCGAGAACACGATGTCGAGCATCACGATCTGGCCGATCGCGGCCCACACCGTCAGGCCGGCCGCACCGCCCGCCCCGCCCGCGCCGTCGCTATCGTGCGACACATGGTGATGGATCTCGGTGGTCGCCTTCCACACGAGGAACAGGCCGCCGGACAGCAGGATCATGTCGCGCCACGAGAACGCATGGTCGAACAGCGTGAACACGGGTTCGGTGAGGCTCGCGATCCACGCGACGCTGCCGAGCAGCGCCAGGCGCATCACCAGCGCGAGCGCGATGCCGAGGCGCTGCGTGCGGGCGCGCTGCGCTTCGGGCAGCTTGTTGCTGAGGATCGAGATGAAGATCAGGTTGTCGATGCCGAGCACGACTTCCATCACGACGAGCGTCAGGAGCGCGGCCCAGACGGCGGGGTCGGCGGCAAGCGTCAGCAGGTAGTCCATGAAATGGGCCGATACGAAAGTGGAAAGCCAGATGATATGCCGCCCCGAACTTCGGAAAAATCAGAGAGAATCTGATTTTAGGTTCGGTTTTTACGATATATCGATCCGATGCTCAATTTCCGACATCTGTACTACTTCTGGGTCGTCGTGAAGGAAGGCGGCTTCGCGCGCGCGGCCGGGCGGCTCGACATGGCCGTGCAGACGATCAGCGCGCAGGTGCGCGAACTCGAGAAGTCGCTCGGGCACCAATTACTGCGCCCGGCGGGGCGCGGCGTCACGATGACCGACGCGGGCCAGGCCGCGTTTGCGCGTGCGGAGGTCATCTTCGAGATGGGGCGGCTGATTCCCGACGAAGTGCGCGCGGCGGCCAGCCAGCCGACCGTGAGGCTCGCGGTCGGGCTCGCCGACGGCATTTCGAAGCTCGCCGCGCACGCGATCCTTGCGCCCGTGCTCGACACGCCCACGCTGCGACTGCTGTGCCACGAGGGCGAGCACGATGCGCTGCTGGCGGAACTCGCGCTGCATCACCTCGATCTCGTGCTGGCCGGCCAGGGGGCGCCGTCGGGGTCGAACCTGCGCGTGACGAGCGAGCGGCTCGTCGCGTCGCCGGTCGACTGGTACGGGCCCGCGGCGCTCGTCACGCCGGCCGCACGGCAGCGCTTTCCGCATTGCCTGGCCGACCTGCCCGTGCTGCTGCCGACCGCGCACTCGGCGCTGCGCGCACGCCTGGACCTGTGGCTGGAAGGCGAGCGGATCGTGCCGCGCGTGGCCGGCGAATTCGAGGACAGCGCGCTGATGGCCGTGTTCGCGGCGCGCGGCCTCGGCGTGTTTCCGCTGAGCGAACTTGGCGCGAACGATGCGTCGCTGCTGCGCGGGCTGCGGCGCCTGGGGCGCGCGGGCGACGTGACCGAAGAGATCCACGCGATCCGCTCGCGGCGCGGCGAGCATCATCCGCTGACGTCGCAATTGCTGGCCGCGGCGCGCGTTGCGCCGGCCGACTGAAGCGAGCGCGACATCAAACGAAACTATAATGACGCCCCGGCCTTACGAGATTGCCGCACGCCTCATCCAGGCGCCGCCGTTGCGCGGCCTCTCGCCAAGCCTTCTGAAAGACGCCATGCACAACCGATTTCGCCTGTTTTCCGTTTCGTGCGCGCTCGCGGCCGCGACCGTGCTGACGGCGTGCTCGTCGCCGCCCAAGCCGATCTACCAGCAGGAACAGTTCGACGCGACCAGCAGCCCGTATGCGCATACGTTCCACTCGAAATCCGACGCGACCTGCGAGGCCGCGCGGCGCGCACTGCTGAGCCAGGGTTATGTGGTGTCGTCATCACGCAATGACGCGGTCGACGGCAGCAAGAACTTCCAGCCGAACAATGACATGCACGTCGTGATCGAATTTCACGTCGTGTGCGCGGAGGCGAATGCCGACGGCACGTCGAGCATCGCGTACGTGAACGCCGTGCAGGACCGCTACACGCTGAAGAAGTCGAATACGTCGGCCAGCGTCGGCTTGAGTGTGTTCGGCTCGCTGTCGCTGCCGATCGGGTCCAGCGACGATGCGCTCGTCAAGACCGCGAGCGAGACCATTCCGGCCGGCGTGTTCTATGAACGCTTCTTCAATCTCGTCGACCATTTCCTGAAGATCGACCCGGCGCGCCGCGATCGCGCAACCGTGAAGGCTGCCGAGAAGGAAGCCGTCACGCCGCTGCCCGAACCCGCGCCGACGCCGCAAGGCGAACCGATGAAGATGACGACGCCGGTCGTGCCGACGCCGCCTGCGGCGCCCGTACCGCTGTCGGTGCCCGGTATCGCGCCCGAGTCGGGTGCGAATGCCGTGCCTGGCGCGGCGTCGGCTGTCGCCGTACCGGCTGCGATGCGGGCTGCCACGCCGGTAGCGGCATCTGGTTCGCAGTCGGCTGCTGCGCCGGCGGCGACTTCCGGTTCCGTGCCTGCACCGGCTTCGGCCGCCGCGCCGGCTTCCGCGCCTGCATCGGCTTCGACTGTCACGCCGGTTTCCGCGCCTGCATCGGCTTCGGCCGCCGCGCCGGTCTCCGCGCCTGCATCGGCTTCCAGCCCGGCGGCAACGCCTGCCGCCGCGGCATCGGCATCCTCCGTTTCGGTTCCGGCCGCTGCCAAACCGGCATCGGCCGTGCCCGCGCCTGCATCCGCCACCTCCGCACCCGCATCGGCATCCGCACCGTCGAGCGCATCGCCCGCGCCGGCCACGGCCAACCCTGTCGCATCGTCGGCGCCATCCGGCGCGAGCGCACCGGCGGCGAACTGACCGAACGCCAGTATCGTCGCGGCCGGCCGCACACGGCTCGGCGCGACGAAACGCACACCTTCCACGTCGTTCACCGCAGCAGCTTCCGCCATCCGAGGGCGTGACCGCGCTACCCGCCGGTTCCCCCGCCTTACCGCAATGTCGCGCGCAGCGTCTGCAGATGCTCGACGGACGCCGTCACGCCGCCGCAGACGATCACCGCGATGTCCGACGCCGCCTCGAGCACCGGCACGGGCCGCTCGAGCGCTGCCAGCGCCGCACCGCACGCGGGTTCGACGACGATCCGGTGTTCGTCGACAAACTGCAGTGACGCCGCCACCGCCTGCGCATCGGACACGACGACGGGATGGATCTCGTGCCGCGTCGCCCATTCGACCGCCGCATCGCACGGCCGCTTCGCGCCGAGCGACGTCGCGATGCTCGCGATCGCGGCCAGTTCGACGGGGTGCCCTTGCGCGACCGACCGCGCATAACAGTCGGCGCCTTCCGTTTCGGCCGCGACGACCGGCACGTCGTGCCAGCCGTTGCGCGCCAGCCCTTCGAGCACGCCGCACAGCAGCCCGCCGCCGCCGACCGCGAGCACGACCGCACCGGGCTTCGGGCCGGCCGCGGCCATCTCGTCGATCATCGTCGCGTGGCCACACCACAGCACGGGATCGTCGAACGGGTGAACGAACGCGTCGTGCTCGCCGAGCGCCGACTGCGCAAACGCGTTCGCCTCGGCCCAGCTCGCGCCGTGCACGACCACCTCGGCGCCTTCGACACGAATCAGCTCGCGCGCGCGGGCCGACGCGCTTTCCGGCACGACGACGAGCACCGGCACGCCGAGTTCGCGGCCGCAATACGCGACCGCGATGCCCGCGTTACCGCCCGACGACGACACGAATCGCCGCGCGCCGGCCGCGTGCCGCGCTTCGCAGACGGCGCCGATGCCGCGCAGCTTGAACGAGCCCGACGGCTGCAGCGCATCGAGCTTCAGCCGGATGGTCCTGCCGAGCCGGCGGGACGCGATTTGCGAGCGGAGATAAGGGGTCGGGATATGAAGCGGCATGGGACGGGGCGCAGTGGAAACGGAGTAAGCGCATGCGACTCGCGAGCAAGCGCATGCGGAAATGACGGTCATCGTACGGCAGGCCCGCCATGCTTTCCAATACCATCGAATGGCGTTTGCTATGCTCCACAGGTATATCAACGAACCCGGACGAACACCGTATGCGCCAGATCGAACTGCGTCACCTGCGCTACTTCGTGGCCGTCGCGCAAGCCGGCAGCGTGATGGCCGGCGCCCGTGCGGCCGGCATCGTCCAACCCGCGCTGTCGCGGCAGATCCGCGAACTCGAGGACGCGATCGGCACGCCGCTGCTGATCCGCCGCGCGACGGGCGTCACGCTCACGGCAGCCGGCGCGAGCTTCCTGAAGGATGCGACCAGCCTGCTCGCGACGCTGCAGGACAGCCGTGAACGCGCGTTGCGCAGCGCGGCCGGCCAGCTCGGCGAGCTGCGGCTCGGCGCGCTGCCGAACTGCCTGCCGCTGCCGATCGTCGCGAACGTGCTCAAGGCGTTTCGCGACGCATGCCCGGACGTGAAGCTGTCGATCGCGCCGATGCTGTCGGCCGAACAGGCGAGCGCGCTGATCCGCGGCCAGCTCGACGCCGGGATCATGGCGTGGCGTCGCGACGAGGCGCCGCACCTGTCGGGCGTGCGGCTGCTGAGCGACCGCTTCGTGCTCGCGATGCCCGCGCCGCCGGGCGGCCGCTTCAACGCGCCGCGCACGCTGGCCGACGTCGCGGACGAACCGTTCGTCTGGTTCGACGCGCAGCGCTCGGCCGCGCACCACCGGTTCCTGATGACGCAGTGCCAGCAGGCCGGCTTCACGCCGCGCATCGCGCAGGTCGGCAGCGACATCCCGACGCTGATCGGCCTCGTCGCGGCCGGGATGGGCTGCGCGTTCGTGCCGGAAAGCGCGTCGCCGACCTGCCCGCACACGGTCAGGCTCGTCGCGCTCGACGAGCTCGCGAG
Source organism: Burkholderia sp. BCC1999 (assembly GCF_905339975.1). Taxonomy (NCBI): domain Bacteria; kingdom Pseudomonadati; phylum Pseudomonadota; class Betaproteobacteria; order Burkholderiales; family Burkholderiaceae; genus Burkholderia; species Burkholderia sp. BCC1999. The sequence continues at coordinate 105,193 of NZ_CAJPHP010000007.1, forward strand.
CCGCTTCGACATCGAATTCGTGTTCGACGGCGCGGCGGCGGCACCGTCGCCGATCGTCGCGCGATTTCTCGCGGCCGTGCGCGATGCGGCCGGCGAGGCGGGCTGATCGGGTACCGGGCGACGGGGCGCCCGGCGTCCGGCGTCCGGCGTCCGGTCAGGCGGCGCAATCCGCACCACCGGCCGATGCGTTGAATCCACGCTCTGCCGATGCGTCGTTTCGGCTGCTTCAGCGCGCTAAACGAGGCTGCCGTGCCGGCGAAAAATCTTTCAAAAGCCCGACGACTCATGCCGCAGCACCGGAATTCTTAAATTGGCACCAAAAACGGCCGTTTAACGCCGATTCGAATTGTCGCGGGCCGAAATATACTGCGCCCGCATCCAACCCTCGTGCCAAAGAGAGGATGCGTTTCCGCCCCGGCCACGGTCCCCCTGTGGTCGGGGCTTTTTTGCGCTTGTGCGTTGCCGGCAAAGGGTTTCCGGCCGTTGCGCGATACCTGTTTCATGTGATGGAAGGCGCCAGGGCGACGGGTCGGAATCACCCGGCTGCATGTCGCCGCATGGCCGCCCCCCGGACAACGTCCGGCGTGCCGTGCCGAACGCCCCGTCCGCCGCTAACCGTCGCCGAATCGCGGCTCGCGGCCCGAGAACCCGGCTTCTGCCTTACCAATGCCTTTCACAAAAGGCACCGTCGTTCGCCCGCCCCGCCGGCGCAACGCCCACGGGCTCCGCAGGCATGCCGCCCGCGCTCTGTATTGTTGACATGAAATCAAGATAATTTCGCCCGCATGCGGCTTTTTCCACAAAAGTAATGCAGGCACACTTCGCCCTGTCCTCAACGGTCCCGTGCCGTTGTCCCTCGATTACAGGAGCCCATCGCGTGAACAACACGACTTCCTCTCCTTCCCGCCCGGGCGGCAGCGCCGCGCTGCCGCTGCTGGCGCTCGCCGCCGGTGCGTTCGGCATCGGCACGACCGAGTTCTCGCCGATGGGCCTGCTGCCCGTGATCGCCGACGGCGTGCACGTGTCAATTCCGCAAGCCGGCATGCTGATCAGCGCGTATGCGATCGGCGTGATGGTCGGCGCGCCGCTGATGACGTTGCTGCTCGCGCGCTGGTCGCGCCGCTCGGCGCTGATCGCGCTGATGTCGATCTTCACGATCGGCAACCTGCTGTCGGCCGTCGCACCGGACTACACGACACTGCTGCTCGCACGCCTCGTGACGAGCCTCAACCACGGCGCGTTCTTCGGGCTCGGCTCGGTGGTCGCGGCCAGCCTCGTGCCGCGTGAAAAGCAGGCGAGCGCGGTCGCGACGATGTTCATGGGCCTGACGATCGCGAACGTCGGCGGCGTGCCGGCCGCGACCTGGCTCGGCCAGATCATCGGCTGGCGGATGTCGTTCGCGGCAACCGCGGGCCTCGGCCTGATCGCGATCACCGGCCTGTTCGCCGCGCTGCCGAAGGGCGAACCCGGCAAGATGCCCAATCTGCGCGCCGAACTTTCGGTGCTGACGCGCCCTGTCGTGCTCGGCGCGCTCGGGACGACGGTGCTCGGCGCCGGCGCGATGTTCACGCTCTACACGTATGTCGCACCGACGCTCGAACACCTGACCGGCGCGACGCCCGGCTTCGTGACCGCGATGCTCGTGCTGATCGGCGTCGGCTTCTCGATCGGCAACATCGCGGGCGGCCGCCTCGCCGACCGTTCGCTCGACGGCACGCTGATCGGCTTCCTGCTGCTGCTGATCGCGACGATGGCTGCGTTCCCGCTGCTCGCCAGCACGCATGCCGGCGCCGCCGTCACGCTGCTCGTGTGGGGTGTCGCCACGTTCGCGGTCGTGCCGCCACTGCAGATGCGCGTGATGCGCGCCGCCCACGAAGCACCGGGCCTCGCGTCCGCCGTCAACATCGGTGCGTTCAACCTCGGCAATGCGGTTGGCGCGGCTGCCGGCGGTGCAGCGATCTCGGCAGGCTTCGGCTACACGGCCGTGCCGCTCGTCGGCGGGCTGATCGCCGCGGCCGGACTTGCGCTCGTCATGCTGCAGATCGTGCAACGCCGCCGCGCACCGGCCGCCGCGAATTCGTAATCGCAAGCCAGGCAATTCGACGTACCGACTCCCACGGCCGCGCAATGCGGCCGTTTTCTTTTTAAGCCGTCAGTCCGGATTCGTCGATTCCTAAATCGGAGAAAATCCCGCCAATCGCCACCCTCCTTCAACGCTCGAATTGAATTCCTTAACGCATTTCCGAGATCGACTCAGTCCTCCGAATTGATTCACTTTTCATCATTTTCATTTCGCGACACGCATTAATTATTCATTTCGCACCAGTCGATCCAATTCACTACGCCAATCGGAAAAATCGAGTCGCACCCCGCACGAACCACGCTGCAATTTCCGCACCACCGGAAAATATTCCGCCCTGCTTGCGCGTGACAAAATCGAAAAGCGCAACATTTTCCGGCTTTATTCAATCATTATTCGATCAAACTGTAACAAAATGAAACAGCCAAACTTTAAGATTGAAAGACTCATCGATTCGTATCAGCATTTACCATGCTGCGGCACGCGGAGCGCGGCATAAATCCAATGAAAAAACCGACCGATGAGGGATCAGGGTGAAAGTCGCCATCGCTTCAACGACGTTGTCGCTCGCGCTGTCAATCGGCCTTTCGACGCCCGCCGCCGACGCCGCTACCTATTCGAACGGCACTGCGACCGCCACGTTCAACGTCACGCTGACGCTGCAGCCGAACTGCACGATCGCCGCGAACCCGCTGGCCTTCGGGACCAACGGCGTGCTGGCTACCGCGATCAACCAGCAGACGACCGTCAGCGTCACCTGCACCAACACGACGCCGTACAACGTCGGCCTCGATGCCGGTACGGTCACGGGGTCGAGCGTCGCGAGCCGCCTGATGGCCGGTACGTCGACCGGCAACACGACGACGACCGTCGGCTTCCAGCTGTACCAGGACGCCGGGCGCACGACGATCTGGGGCAACACGCAAGGCACGAACACCGTGGCCGGCACCGGCTCGGGCGCCGCGCAGGCGCTGACCGTCTACGGCCAGGTGCCCGCGCAAGCCACGCCGAAGCCGGACACCTATCAGACGACCGTCACCGCAACCGTCTACTTCTGACCGGCGCCGCATCGCATGACCGCATTACGTCGAACGCTCGCCGCGCTGCTGTGCGCGGCCGGCGCCGCGCACGCCGCGTCGCTGCAGATTTCCCCCGTCACGATCGAATTCGGCACCGACGACACGGCCACCGGCATCACGCTGCGCAATCCGGGCGAGCGGCCCGTCTACGGACAGGTGCGCGTGTTCCGGTGGGACCAGGCCGACGGCCAGGACACGCTGACGCCCACGCAGGATCTCGTCGCGAGCCCGCCGCTGATCGAGGTCGGCACGCAGTCCGAACAGCTGATCCGCGTCGTGCGCGCATCGCGCACGACGGCCGGCATCGAGCAGAGCTACCGGCTGCTGATCGACGAACTGCCGCAGCCCGGCGAGGCGCCGACCAACGGCGTGTCGATCCGGCTGCGCTATTCGATTCCGGTATTCGTCGAACCGCCGACCAACGGGGCGCCGCAGCTCGACTGGGCGCTCGCGCGCAGCAACGGCGGCTGGGTGCTGCGCGTGCGCAACGGTGGCGCGCGGCGCGCGCAGCTGGCATCGGTCGAGCTCGTGACCGGCGACGGCCATGCGTACCCGCTCACGCACGGGCTGCTCGGCTATGCGCTCGCCGGCCGCACGGGCCAGTGGAGCGTGCCGCTGCCGGCCGGTGTCACGCTCGGCGGCAAGATCACGGTGCGAGCGGCCGTCAATTCGCAGCCGGCCAGCGCGATCGTCGCGGTGGAGCCGCCGGGCTAGCCCGCCGGTGCGCCGCCCGGCCTCTTCCCCTTCGCCACGCGCCGGCGCGCTCCTGGCCAACGGACGCGGAACGTCGCGACGCACCCGGCGCATCGTGCTCGCGGCCGTCGTGGCTGGCCGCCTGCTCGTGCCCGGCGGTGCTCGCGCGGACGAACCGGCGGCACTCGTGATGACCGACAGCACGCACGACGTGATCCTCGAAGTCAGCGTCAACGGCGAAAATACGGCGCTGCTCGCGCATTTCCGCGAACGCGACGGCCACCTGTCCGCGACCGGCGCCGACCTGCGCACGATCGGCTTCGCGACCGACCGGCTCGGCATCGCCGACGCGGCGACGGTCGAGCTCGACACGATTCCCGGCCTGCATTATCGCTACGACGCCGCGCGCCAGAGCGTCGATCTGCAGATGACCGACACGTTGCGCCGCCCGTACGCGGTCGACAGCCGCGCATTACCGGCCACGCAGGCGGCCACCGCGTCGCGCGGGCTCGCGATCAACTACGAGGCGTACGCGCAGACGATCGGCGACCGGCAGTTCTCGCTCTACACCGACGTACGCTACTTCGATCCGAACGGCGTGTTCAACACCACCGGCACCGCGTATTTCTACAACGGCCAGCGGCGCTACACGCGCTTCGATACGTCGTGGAGCCGCTCGGACCCGGCGCGGCCGAGCACGACGCAGATCGGCGACGCGATCTCGGGATCGCTCGCGTGGACGCGCTCGGTGCGCTTCGGCGGCTTCCAGTGGCGCAGCAACTTCGCGCTGCGGCCGGACCTCGTGACGTTCCCGATTCCGTCGCTCGCAGGCTCCGCCGCGGTGCCGTCGGCGGTCGACCTGTACATCAACAACGTGCGGCAATACACCGGCAACGTGCCGAGCGGCCCGTTCATCATCCACGACGTGCCGGGCATCACCGGCGCCGGCCAGGCGACCGTCATCACCCGCGACGCGCTCGGGCGCACGGTCGCGACGTCGGTGCCGCTCTACGTCGATACGCGCATGCTCTCGGCCGGGCTGTCGAGCTATTCGTTCGAAGCCGGCTTCCTGCGCCGCAACTATGCGCTGCAGTCGTTCGACTACGACGCGCGGCCGGCCGTCAGCGGCTCGATGCGGCGCGGCGTCAGCGACGCGCTGACCGTCGAGGGGCATGCAGAAGCGACCGGCGGCGTGCTCAATGCCGGCGTCGGCGCGCTGATGCGGCTCGGCTACGCGGGCGTCGTGAGCGGCGCGGTCGCGGGCAGCGTCGGCCGCTATCCGGGCACGCAGGTGAGCGTCGGCTACCAGCTGATCGAACCGCGCTTCTCGATCAACGCGCAGACGATCCGTGCATTCGGCCGCTACGGCGATCTGGCATCGCGCGACGGCGCACCGGTGCCGTCGGCAACCGACCAGGCGACGCTCGCGCTGCCGTTCATGCACCGTCAGACCCTGTCGCTCAGCTATATCGGCTACCGGCTGCCGCAAGGCCCGAGTGCGCGGATCGGTACCGTGTCGTACACGCTGAGCTTCGGCGATCTCGCATCGGTCAGCGTCAGCGCGTACCGCGATTTCGCGCAGCAGGGCGCGAGCGGCGCCTTCGTGTCGCTGAACATCGGGCTCGGCCGCAACACGTCGATCAACGCGACCGTCGGTCGCCAGCGCGGCCAGTCGAACTACAGCGTCGACGCGAGCCGTCCGCCCGACTACGACGGCGGCTGGGGCTGGGGCGTGCAGACCGGCGGCACGGGCGCGGTGCCCTACCGGCAGGCGCAGTTGCGCTATCTCGGCCGTGCGGGCGAGGTCATCGCGGCTGCGCAGAACATCGACCGGCAGACCGGCGCGTCGCTCGACGTCAGCGGCGCACTCGTGTTGATGGACAGCAGCCTGCAGTTGTCGCGCCGTATCGACGACGGCTTCGCACTGGTGTCGACCGACGGCGTCGCGGGCATCCCGGTGCTGCACGAGAACCGCGTGATCGGCACGACCGATCGCGCGGGGCATCTGCTCGTGCCCGACCTGAACGCGTACCAGAACAACCAGGTGGCGATCGATTCGATGAAGCTGCCGGCCGATGCGCGGATCGCCCGCACGTCGATGACGATCGTGCCGCAGGCGCAATCGGGCGTCGTCGCGCATTTCGGCGTGTCGCGCTACCGCGCGGCATCGGTGATCCTGCGCGACGCTGCCGGGAATCCGCTGCCGGCCGGCGCGCGCGTGCATCACGCCGAAAGCGGCGCGGACACGATCGTCGGCTACGACGGGCTCACGTTCATCGACGGGCTGAAGGACGACAACCATCTCGTGATCGACTACGGCACGCAACGCTGCACCGCGGAATTCGCATTCACCGCACCCGGCAACGGCACGCTGCCGACCGTCGGCCCGCTCACCTGCCGGGCGGCGCCATGAGGGTCGTGCTGCTGCTCGTCCTGGCGCTCGCCGCGTGGTGCGGCGTGCCGCGTCACGCGCAGGCCGAATCGTGCACGGCCACCGCGTCGACGGTGAGCTTCGGCTCGGTCAGCCCGATCTCGCGCGCATCGGTCGCCGCGACCGGCACCGTCAGCATCACGTGCACGTGGTCGGCCATCACGCTGACGCCGAACGTGCTCGTCTGCCTGAATCTCGGCGGCACGAGCCCGCGCAGCCTCGTCAACGGCACCAACGCGATGCAGTACGACCTGTACCTGGATGCCGCCCATTCGGTCGCATGGGGCTCCGTGTATTCCGGCACGACGCCCGCGTCCGTCACGCTCGTCAAACCCGCGCTCGGCACGAGCGCAAGCGCGACGGTCACGATCTACGGACAGATCACGTCGAACCAGCCGACCGTGCCGACGACGGGCAACAACACGACGACCTATTCGCAGACGTTCGGCGGCAACACGACATCGATCAACGCGGGGTTCTACCTGCTCGGTGCGCCGACCTGCGCGTCGTTGACGACGTCGAACGGCACCTTCCCGTTCAGCGCAACGGCGAACGTGATCAACAACTGCAACATCAGTGCGACGAACGTCAGCTTCGGCACCGCGAGCGTGCTGTCCGGCGCGCTCACGGCAACCGGCTCGATCACCGCGCAGTGCACGAACGGCGACGCGTGGAAAATCGCGCTGAACGGCGGCGGCACCGGCAGCGTGACCGCGCGCCAGATGCAGCGCAGCGGCGGTGGCGGCACGATCAATTACGGGCTTTATACGGATGCCGCACGCTCGATCGCGTGGGGCGACGGCACGAGCGGCAGTTCGACCGTCACGGGCGTCGGCACGGGTACGTCGCAGGTCGTGACCGTGTACGGCGCGGTGCCGGCGCAGACCACACCCGCGCCCGGCAACTACAGCGATACGATCACCGCGACGATCAGTTTCTAGCGGAAATGGCAGGCGCGCGCGGGCCCGCCGTTCAGAACGTGACGGTCCATGCCGGCGGTGCGCCTGCACCGACGCTGCGTGGCGCCGACCGCAGATCGGGCAGCGGCGCGTGGCTCAGCACGAACGGCGTGCCGTGCATGCAGCTGACGCTCGGCATATCGGCGGCGTCGGCCTGTCGAACGTCCGTGCCGATCGTGCAGATTTCCGGAATGGTGAGACTGACGCGCAGCGGAATCGAGGGTTCCGCTGCGCCCGCGAGCGACCCTGCGCCCAGCATGGCGAGCGCGATCGCACCGCATCTGATTTGGCCGGCTGTCATCGTGCGGCCCTCCTTCGTGCATCCATCCAGCATATGCACGAATTATCGGCATGCACACGGAAAACTTGAACCCGCGCTCGCGCGATCCGGCCCCGCCGAATCGGTCAGCGTGCGGCGGCAAACCCACCGAAGAACGCACGAGCGTTCGCGTCGAGACTGTCGAGGTGATAGCCGCCCTCCTGCACGATCACCGTCGGCAACCCGAGCGCACCGATCGCACCGCCGAGCCGCCCGAACCCGTCGGTCGTCACGGCAACCTGCGACTGCGGATCGTCCTTGTAGATGTCGAAGCCGAGTGCGAGCACGAGCGCATCGGGCTGGAATCGCGCGACGGCGCGCAACGCGTCGTCGAGCCGCTCGAAGAATGCCGATTCCGGCGAACCGTGCGGCATCGGCAGGTTGAGGTTGAAGCCGTCGCCGGCGCCCGCGCCCGTCTCTTCCTCGTAGCCCGCGACGACCGGATAGAAGTTGGTCGGGTCGCCATGGATCGATACGTACAGCACATCGTCGCGTCCGTAGAAGATCTCCTGCACGCCCTGCCCGTGATGCATGTCGGTGTCGAGAATCGCGACGCGGCGATGGCGGCCGAGCAGCGCTTGCGCGGCGATCGCCGCATTGTTCAGGTAGCAGAAGCCGCCGGCCGCATCGCGGCGCGCGTGATGGCCGGGCGGCCGGCACAGCGCGTAGGCCTCGCGTGCGCCGTCGTTGACGTCGGCCGCAGCCGCGAGCGCGCCCTGCGCGGACCAGTACGCAGCACGCCACGTGTTCGCGCCGACCGGGCAACTGCCGTCGGCGAGGTAGCGCGCGGCTTTCGCGAGCACGCCGCGCAACGGGTTCGGGTCGCGCACGAACACGTTCGACATCACTTCGTCGCCCCAGTCGTCGGGCATCTGCTTCCAGTCGCGATGCGCTTCCTCGAGAAAGCGCAGGTAGTTCATGTCGTGCACGGCCGCGATCGGCGCGGTGCCGCGGTCGGCCGGTTCGCGCACGTCGAAGTCGAGCGCGCGCACGGCCGCGACGAGCCGCGCCGCGCGTTCGGGCACTTCCTGCGGTTCGCGCATCTGGCCGCGCGACAGGTAGCTGCGCGGATGGTGCAGCAGTTGTTCGGGATGGAAATAGGTTCTCATCGTTCGTCCTCGTCGATTCACTGCGTCACGCATCGTGCGCGGCAGCCGCCGCTTCGACGCGCGCCGCCATGCCGGCGCGCGCCAGCACGGCATGAAGCAGCACGTTCGTGCCATGCGTCACGTCGTCGGGCAGCGCGTCCTCGGCCTCGTTGTGCGACAGGCCGTCGACGCACGGGATGAACACCATCGCGGTCGGGAAACGGCGCGCGAGCAGGATCGCGTCGTGGCCGGCACCGCTGACGATCCGCTCGTTCGTGTAGCCGAACGCGGCTGCCGCCTGCGCGACGAGTTCGACGCAGTCGCGATCGAACGGCGTCGCCGGGCTGCGCCAGCAGGTTTCGATCGCGACCTGCACGCCACGCGCGGCGGCAACGCGTGCGCACGCGTCGCGCAGGTCGCGCTCCATCGCATCGACTTCGGCATCGTCGTGATGGCGCAGGTCGACCGTGAACGTCAAATCGCCGGCAATGGTGTTGCGCGACGCATTGCGGATCCCGACCTGCCCGATCGTCGCGAGCCCGCGCGGCGCAAAGCCGGCGACGATCCGTTCGAGTTCGAGCGCGATCTGCGCGCTCGCGAAATACGCGTCCTTGCGATACGGCATCGGCGTCGTCCCCGCATGCGCGGCCACGCCCGTCACCGTCACGTCGAGCCAGCGGATCGCCTGCCCGCCCGTGACGATGCCGATCGTCGTGCCGTTCGCCTCGAGTACCGGCCCCTGTTCGATATGCGCCTCGAAGTACGCGTCGACCGCGCCGCCCGTCGCACGCGTGCCGCGATAGCCGCACGCGTCGAGTGCGGCGCCGAGCGTGACACCGTCGGCGTCCTGCTTCGCGAGCGCATCGTCGAGCGGCAACGCGCCCGTGAACACGGCCGAACCGAGCATCGCCGGCGCGAAACGCGCGCCTTCCTCGTTGGTCCAGGACACGATCTCCAGCGGCTTGCCGGTCGCGATGCCGGCGTCGTTCAGCGTGCGCACGAGTTCGAGCGCGGCGAGCACGCCGTAGACGCCGTCGAAGCGGCCGCCTTCCGGCTGCGTGTCGAGGTGGCTGCCGATCAGCACCGGCGCGGCCTGCGCATCGGTGCCGTCGCGTCGCGCGAACAGGTTGCCGGCCGCATCGACACTTACCGTCATGCCCGCGTCGCGGCACCACTGCGCGAACAGGTCGCGCCCGCGCCGGTCGTCATCGGTGAGCGCGAGGCGCCGCACGCCGCCGCGCGGCGTCGCGCCGACGCGCGCCATGTCGGCCAGGCTCTGCCACAAGCGGGCGCCATTGATTTCCAGCAGGTCTTTCATGTGCACTCCGGATGAATTCGTTCGTTGAGGTTCAGTGCGAGCCGAGCGCTTCGGCGGCGGCCGGTTGCGCCGCACGGCGCGCGTCGAGCGCGACGATGCAGAGCAGCGAAATGCCGGCAAGACACGTGTAGAACACCGCGAGCGGCCACCACTGACCGGCGAAGCGATGCGCGAGCCACGTACCGACGAGCGGCGTCAGGCCACCTGCGATCGCGCCGCAGATCTGGTACGCAAGCGAGATCGCCGAATAGCGCACGTGCGCGGGAAACACGTCGCTGACGAAGCCCGCGATCACCGAATAGAAGCCGGCCATGCAGACGACCGCGAGCGCGATGCCCGCAATCAGCGATGTGGACGTGCCGCCCTGTACGAGCATGAACATCGGATACGGCGACAGCATCGCGAGCAGCGCCGCGAGCTTCAGGAAGCGCGCGCCTCCGATCCGTTCGGCGGTCCAGGCCGCGATCGGCTGTGCGATGAACTGGATGATCGCGACCGCGAACAGGCTGTCGAGGATCAGCGAACGCGACACGCCGACGTACTGCGTCGTGTACGCGATCATGAACGTGTTCGTGAAATAAACGCCCGCGATGCCGATCGTGTTCGCGCCGATGCAGAGCGCCACGAGCCCCGATGCGGAGCGGAAAACTTCCGCGACCGGCAGCTTCACCGTGCGGTTCGTCTCCTTCACCCGCGCGAACTCCGGCGATTCGTTCACACCGAGTCGGATCAGGATGCCGACCACGAGCAGCACCGAACTCGCGAGAAACGGCAGGCGCCAGCCCCATGCGAGGAAGTCGGCCTTGTCCATCGACGTGACCGCGCGAAACGCGATCAGCGACAGGATCAGCCCGGCCGGGCTGCCGAGCTGCGCGAACGACGCGAAGAACGTGCGGCGCCCCTGCGGCGCATGCTCGCCCGCCATCAGCACCGCGCCGCCCCATTCGCCGCCAACTGCGATGCCCTGCACCACGCGCAACGCGACGAGCAGCACCGGCGCGAGCATGCCGACCTTCGAATAATCGGGTAGCAGCCCGACGCACACGGTCGCGACGCCCATCATCATCAGCGTCGTCATCAGCGCCTTCTTGCGGCCGATGCGATCGCCGAGGTGGCCGAAGATCACGCCGCCGAGCGGCCTCGCGAAGAAGCCGACCGCGAACGTCGCGAACGACGCCATTGTGCTGACGAAGCGGTCATGCGACGGGAAATAGAGTTCGCCGAACACGAGCGCGGCGGCCGTCGCGTAGATGTAGAAGTCGTACCACTCGATCATCGTGCCGACGAACGCGGCCGTCGCGGCGCGTCCCGGCTGGCGGGCGGAAGGAAGGGACTGGGTCATGCGGGCTCCTGACGCGCGCCGCGGCGGAGCGACGCGCAATATCGTGACGACGGCCGTCTGTCGCGGCCTCGCGCCGCACGCTGCGGCACCCCTCCTTTATCGGCGACCGCAAATCATTAGTCAAATTTCAAGTTATTATTCGCTATATAAATTCAGCTAATGACTACCTGACGCCTCGCCCGGAGACCCGATGCGCCCCGACCTCGCCCCGTTCCTGAACGACCGCCTCGACTGGAACCTGTTGCGCACCTACCTGGTGATCATGCAGGAGCGCAGCGTGAGCCGAGCGGCCGCGCGCCTGCACGTGACGCAGCCGGCCGTGAGCCAGGCGCTGCGTCGGCTCGAGGAGACGCTCGAACGCCGGCTGATCGAGCGGCGCGGCGCGCACTTCGCGCCGACGCCGGCCGGCGAAGCCGTGTACCGGATCGCGAGCGACATCTATGGCGGCATCTCGCGCCTCGAAACCGAAATCGACGACAGCACGGCCGACCTGACCGGCTCGATCCGGCTGCTGACTGTGAGCCGCATCGAATCGCCCGTCTACGACGAGTTCCTCGCGGAATTCCATCGCGCGTATCCGCGCATCGACCTGCAGATCGAGGTGATGCGCTCGTCGGACATCCTGTCGTCGCTGCTGCAGAAGACGGCGACGGCCGGGCTCGGCCTGTGCCGCACGCCGCACGACAAGCTGGAGATGCGCTGCTTCCTGCGTCAACGCTATGCGATCTACTGCGGCCGCCACCACCGGCTGTTCGGGCAGACGCAACTGCGAATGGACGATCTGCTCGCGGAGAATTTCGTCTCGTTCACGAGCGACCAGATCGGCGACAGCCTGTCGCCGCTCACCGTGTTCCGCGACCAGAAAGGTTTCACGGGCCGCATCGTCGCGTCGTCGCCGAGCCTCGAGGAAGTGCGGCGGCTGATCTTCGCGGGCTACGGAATCGGCTGCCTGCCCGAGCACATCGTGCGCGACGACATCGCGCAGCAGCGGCTGTGGCGGCTGCCGCCCGACGACGGGCTCGTCGATGTCGACGTGTTCCTGCTGTGGCATCGCGACCGCAAGATGAACGCGGCCGAGCATGCGTTTCTCGACGCGATGGAGCGCTGCATGCAGCGCTATTCGCTCGCGGAGCGGCTGGGGAAGTGACGGCGCGCATGCGCCGGGGGAAAGCGCCGGGCACATACGGCCCGGCGCGTTGCGCTCGTCAGAAGCGATGCACGATGCCGAGCTGCACGCCGCGCGCATTCGCGCCCGGATACGCGAGCGGCAGGCCGGGGTTCGCCGCGCCGGCGAGCGTGTAGCCGGCCTGGTTGCGGTTGCGCAGGTACGACAGCGCGCCATAGAAGCTCGTGCGCTTCGACAGGTCGTACTCGTACATCAGCCCGAGCTGGTCCGCGTTGTTGCCCTGCGACGACTGGTCGTGCAGATGCGCGTAGCCGAGCGCAACGTAATTCGCCGGATTGAACTGGTATTTCACCGACAGCCCGTACACACGCGAATCGATCCCGAAGTCGGCCCACTTCACCGCGGAGAAGCCGCCGTACACGGTTGCCTTGCCGATCTCGTACGATGCGCCGGCCATGATCGTGCGATCGGTCGTGGTCGCCGTCGCGTTCTTCAGCCACTGCCCCGCGACGAACGCGCCGAACGGCCCATGTTCGTAGGTCAGGTCGAACTGCTGGCTGGAACCGGCCGAGCGCACGCCGCCCGCGTCGCCGAACCCGAAGTACAGCCCGCCCTGGAAACCCGCGATCTCCGGGCTCTGGTACGACAGCGTGTTGCTCGTGCGGAACGCGAACACGGTCAGGTTGTCCATGCCGGACGCCTGCGTGACGCCGCCGAACGCGTCCTGCCCGCCCTGGTCGTTGAACAGCGGCGAATTCTGGCGGCCTGCACGCACCTTGCCCCACTGCCCTGCGATGCCAACCCACGCCTGCCGGTTGAACATGCTGCCCGAACTCGCGAGCGAACCGTCGTTCGGATTGAAGCCGTTTTCCAGCGCGAACTCGATCTTCTGCCCGCCGCCGATATCCTCGCCGCCCTTCAAGCCGAACCGGCTGCCCCACTGGCCGCCCGAGTTGATCGCCGCCGTATAGCCGTTACCCGTATTCACGTACTGCGCGAATTCGTCGATCACGCCGTACAACGTAACGCCGTCCTGCGCGAGCACGGTGCCCGATGCGGCGAGGCACGCAACCGCGACCGTCGTGCGAAGACCGGCGTGCATCGGCCGCGCTCGGCAATCGCTACCGTACGCTTTCATATATTTAGTCATACTATTCAATAGACAGAGAACGAAACGATACCGGACGCGGCAATCACGCCGCACCGGTATCGCGGAAATGGGAATCGGTTGGGTCAGCCTGGCGCAGACGACGCCCGGCTCGGCGCTCAGGCCGGCAACGAGCCGGCCCGATGCGCGAGAGGCACCGTCAGTGGTGAACTTCGCCGCGCTCGATCGGCAGGATCAGGCGTTCAGGGATACTGCGACGCGATACGCGCGCGCCGATGTAATACAGCACGGCCGGCACGATCAGCCCGAGGATCCACGAGATGTCGGTGCCGCCAAGCGCATCGACGAGCGGCCCCGTGTAGATGTGCGTCGACATGAACGGCAACTGCACGAGGATGCCGACCACGTAGATCGTGATCGCCATCGCGTTCCAGCGGCCGTAGCGGCCATTCGGATCGGACAGCGCCGGCACGTCGTAGCGCGAGCGCGTGAAGCAGTAGTAGTCGACCAGGTTGATCGCGCTCCACGGCGTGAAGAACGCGAGCAGGAACAGGATGAACGCGGTGAATTCCTTCAGGAACGAATGACGGCCCGCGAGCGCGATCAACGTCGACACGCAGATCATCCCGAAGATGTATACGAGGCGGCTCTTCGACGACACGGCGCCCTTGCCGCGGAAGCCGCTGACGATCGTCGCCATCGACATGAAGCTGCCGTACGCGTTGAGCGCCGTCACCGTCACCTTGCCGAACGCGATGCTGAAGTACAGCAGCGCAGCCACGGCGCCCGTCGAGCCGAGGCCGACGATATACGACACTTCATGGTGCGCGAACTGGCTGCCGGCCAGCGCGGCCGCGAACACGCCGAACACCATCGCCGCCTGTGCGCCGATCACCGAGCCGAGGCCGACTGCGAGGAACGTCGCGACCGACGACGTCGAGCGCGGCAGGTAGCGCGAATAGTCGGCAACGTACGGGCCGAACGCGATCTGCCACGACGCGGACAGCGACATCGACAGCAGGAAGCTCGCGAGCGAGAAATGCTTGTTCGCGAGCAGCGCGCCGACGTCGTGGTTCGCGAACAGCTGCGTGAACATGTAGACGAACGCGGCGATGCCGACCACGCTCGCGACCCGGCCTACGGCATGGATCGCGCGATAGCCGAACACGGTCAGCACGACGATCACGGCCGCGAACAGCAGGATGCCGGCCGCGTCATCGATGTTCAGCAGCTGCGCGACGGCCTGCCCGGCCAGCACCGAGCCGCTTGCGGAAAAACCGATATACATCAGGCACACAAGCACGATCGGAATCATCGCGCCGTACACGCCGAACTGCACGCGGCTCGAGATCATCTGCGGCAGCCCGAGCTGCGGCCCCTGCGCGCCATGCAGCGCCATCACGGCGCCGCCGACGAACTGGCCGAGCAACAGCGCGACCAGCGACCAGAACACGTCGCCGCCGAGCACGACCGCGAGCGCGCCCGTGACGATGGCCGTGATCTGCATGTTCGCCGACAGCCACAGCGTGAACTGGCTCAGCAGGCCGCCGTGGCGCTCGGCGTCGGGAATGAAGTCGATCGAGCGTACCTCGATCAGTCCGCCGGCTTTTCCACTGGAATTCGTTGACACGGGTCAATCTCCAAAATACTCAGGACCACAATGGTTTGAACGGGACAGGATGCAGCGAGCCGCCCTTTCGGCTCTACGGGTGCGGGGCGCCGTGGATCGCCGGCATGCGCCACGCACGCACGGTCTGCACGCTGGCGCGCAAGCGACACGACGTGTGCCGACATTGCCAGCGGATGATCTTGTATATACAACTTGTGAGATATCGGTGATTACCCGGTATCGATCGATTCACGAAATCGTCCGAATAATCGGTGCACGGCCGGGCAATTTCGACGCAAGTCAGGCGTCGGAAAAATGAAAGGTCACGCGCCGGCCGGCGGTGCCTGGTCGGGCTCGGCCGTCATGCCATCGGCGGGGAACAGGTTCAGCATGCGCCGCGCGGCCTCGATGTCGCGCGTATGCAGCCATTCATCGTAATCGTCGCGGCGCAGGATCACGACGCCGCGCTTCTCGTCGCCCGGCCGATGCATCCGCGCGAACAGCGGATGATCGTCGGCGTTCACCGTGAGCATCGCCATGCCGATGCATACGCGTCCGTCGCTGTCTTCGTAGCGGCGCCAGATACCGGCGACGCAGTACGGCTGCCAGCCGTCGACGCCGATCCGGTGCCATACGTTGCGCCCGCTCTCGTAGCACGGCTCGCAGATCCAGCGCGCCGGAATCAGGCAGCGCTGGCCGTTGCGCCAGGCGTTCGCGTAGAGACGCGACGCGCCGACCGTTTCCGTGCGCGCGTTCACCGTATCGAGCTTCTTCTTTTTCCGGCCGTGCTCGTCGAGCCGCTCGGGCTGCATGAATTTCGGCCAGAAGCCGAACACGGCCGCCACGACCGCAAGGCCGTCGCCGTCGGCGCATGCGACGGGCGCCGCGTAGTCGGGATACACGTCGGGCGCCCACGGGTCGCGGCGATACAGATCGCCGATGCCGATCTTCAGTTCGCTGATGCCCGGGTCTTCGCCAGGGGCGCGGTAGTGAGTGCACACGGTTCGTGCCGACGGTGGAGGCAATGCTTCCATCGTAGATCAGCGCGCGTGCCGCAATTGCGTTGTTGTTTTGTATGACGAAACAGTTTTACGGATCGCTGAAACGCCGCGATCCGCGGCAACGCATGCGCTCAGGCGTGCTGCCCGACCTGAAGCGTGAGAATTTCATCGCCCGCTTCATCCAGCTTGCCGGTCGGTATCCAGCCGAGATGCCGGTAGAACCCATACGAGCGCGACGCGGGATCGGTCGAGCAGCCGAGAAACAGCGACGTGAAACCGTTCGCCGCGAAATCGTCGACTACGCGCCGCAGCAGCCGCTTGCCGATCCCCGCGCCCTCGTACTCGGGCAGCATCGCGAGCACGACGATCTCGCCCGAAGCCGTATCGCCGAAGCAGTAGCCGACCATCCGTCCGTTCGCGCAGCACACATGGCCCGAGAACAGGCCGTCGCGGATCCCGTCGTCCCAGCTTCCGACGGTGATGCCGAGATCGCGCAACTGCGCTTCGGTGAACGCGTTCTCGCGGGTCTTTCCGCGCAGTGCGATGCATGCGGCCGCGTCACCGGGCACGGCCTTGCGCCAGTCGAGTTCATCCATCGATCGATTTTTCCCTTGCCTGCCGCCGGCGCGATGCATACAGGCAGATCAGTTCCAGCGCGATCGTCGCGCCGGCCAGCGACGTGATTTCCGCATGATCATACGGCGGCGACACCTCCACCACGTCCATGCCGACCAGGTTGATGCCGTCGAGGTGACGCAGGATCTCGAACGCCTGGTGGCTCGACAGTCCGCCCGACACCGGTGTACCCGTGCCCGGCGCAAACGCCGGATCGAGACAGTCGATGTCGAACGTGAGGTACACCGGATGATCGCCGACGCGCTCGCGAATTCGTGCGGCAATCGCTGCCGGCGTCGATGCATGCACGCGGCGCGCATCCTGGATGTCGAATCCCATCGGCTCGTCGTTGGTCGTCCGGATGCCGATCTGCGCCGACCGTTCGGGCACGACCCACCCTTCCCGTGCCGCGTGATAGAACATCGTCCCGTGATCGATGCGCTTCACGTCGCGATCGGGCCACGTGTCGGTGTGCGCATCGAAATGCACGAGCGACAGCGGCCCGTGCACCTTCGCATGCGCCTTCAGCAGCGGATACGTGATGAAGTGATCGCCACCGAGCGTCAGCATCGCGCAGCCGCGCGCGAGAATCGCATCGGCATGCCGCTCGATCGCGCCCGGCACCGATTCGGGCTGCCCGAGATCGAACGCGCAATCTCCGTAATCGACGGCAGCCAGCACGTCGAACGGATCGAACGACCACGGCCACGGGCGCGCCCACGCGATGCCCGTCGACGCGATCCGCAACCCGCGCGGGCCGAAACGCGTGCCGGGCCGGTGCGATGCGGCGGAATCGAACGGCACGCCGGTGATCGCGAGGTCGACGCCGTCGAGATCGCGGCTGAAGCGCCGCCGCATGAAGCTCGTCGCGCCGGCGAAGGTCGGTTCGGCCTGCGTGCCGTAGAGGCTGTCGCGCGTGAACGCGAAATCGTTCTGGCTCATCGTCGGAGTCCTGTCTGAAGGGGGACACGGCCGCGCGGGAGGCGACCTCGTACCCGATTCTGCCGGCATGGCATCCAACGAAAAATATGAACTAACATAAGCCGACTTCACGAAACGCGATGTATCGCCATGCTGACCCGACTCCGAGACATGGATTTGCAATTGCTGCGGCTCTTTCTGACGATCGTCGAAAGCGGCGGCTTCAGCGCCGCGCAGGGCACGCTCGGGATGGCGCCGTCCACCATCAGCACGCAAATGGCCAAGCTCGAGACCCGGCTCGGGTTCCGGCTGTGCGATCGCGGCAAGAGCGGGTTCCGGCTGACGCCGAAGGGCGAGCGCGTGCTGCAGTCGACGCGGCGGCTCCTGCAGGCGATGGACGTGTTCACGCGCGACACGCAGCACGTGTCGGGCACGTTGCTCGGCGAGTTGCGCATCGGGTTGTCCGAGCGGCTCGCGCCCGATGTCGTCGAATCGATCGCGGCGGCCGTCGGCCGTTTTCGCGAACAGGCGCCGGACGTGCTGATCGAGATGATCGCCGTACCGCCCGACGAACTGGAGCGCAGGCTGCTGAAAGGCGAACTGCAGCTCGCGATCGGATATTTCTCCGGCCATCAGGCCGGCCTGCACTATGCGCCGCTGTTCGTCGAGCACCAGTCGCTGCATTGCGGCGCACGCCATCCGCTGTTTGTGAAGAAGACCGTCTCGGTCAACGACATCGCGCGCACGAGCAACGTCGCGCGGCTCTACAAGACGAACACGTCGGGTGCGGCGCTGCGCAACGCGCAGCCGACCGCATTTTCGGAAAACGTCGATGCCGACGTGATCTTCATCCTGTCCGGCGCGCATGTCGGCTTTCTGCCCGACCACGTCGCGGCACCGTGGGTCGCCGCCGGAAAGATGCGCCGGCTGCTCGCGAGCAAGCTGAGCCATACGGTCGAATTCCAGCTCGCGACGCCGAGGAACTGCGACGGCAGCGAAGCGCTGGATGCGTTCACCGCGGCGCTCGCCGAACAGTTCGGCGGGCTCGATCGATTGTCGGGCGGATAACCGGGTACGCGGGCAGCCCGCTGCGCGTCAGACGAGCCGGTCCGATGCGACGACGTGCACGCCCGGCCGCGCGTCGATCGCGGCATCGACCAGCGCACGCGCGATCCGCGATGCCGGATTCACGCGCCACTTCGCGGGCAGCACCGGCCCGACAGCGTTCAACGCGAACACGAACAGCCGCTCGCCGAGCCTGAATTCGTCACGGCTGCCGCCGATCAGGCCCGGCCGCACATAGGTGAGCGACGCAAACCCGACGCCGGCGAGCGCCTGCTCGACCTCGCCCTTCACGCGGTTGTAGAAGATGCGCGACGCGGCATCCGCGCCGAGTGCGGAATTCAGCACGTAGGCCGGCGTGCCGTGCCGGCGCGCAAGCCGCGCAACCGCTAGCGGATAGTCGTGATCGACGCGCCGGAAGGCCGCCTGCGAGCCGGCGGCCCGCATCGTCGTGCCGAGCGTGCAAATGACCGCATCGGCCTGCCACCAGTCGGCCGCGTCGGGCAGTTGATCGAAATCGACCTCCAGCGCGCGCATCTTCGGATGCGGCGACAGCGGCCGGCGCGCGACGACGATCACCTGATCGACCCGCGAATCGGCGAGCGCGACTTCAAGGACGTGGCGCCCGACGAGTCCCGTCGCGCCGACGAGCAGCAGTTTCATGTCCGGTTCTTCCGTGTGAAGCCTGCGTTGGCGGGCCCGATGCGGCCCGGTTTCCGGCTATCGACATGATCGTCGGCCGACCTCGCGCCGACAACCTTCCTGCATCTCGAAAAATTACAGACGTCGCTCATTGCACATCTCGAATTTGCAGAAACCGGCTTCCGCCCGGACACGCACGCATGCAGCATTTCGTCGCACCTTTTCACGCATTTTTGGCATTTTCATCGAACCCCATATCTAAAAGCATCGAATAATTCGATGTTTGTACGACAAATAATGTCAAGCAGTGCAAGAAAGTGCATTCATTTTTCGTTGTTTTACATTACAAATACATTTCATTCTGTAAGATTCACCTCATTCGTTATCTCTTAATTCACCCGGGAACGCCCATCCAGCTGCCTTAATTCATCAAGTCATCGTATCGCGGTGCGGCGTCCTCTTTTTTCCGAGACAGACTATGAACCGCACTTTCCGTACGATCTGGAACGACGCACTGGGCGCCTGGGTCGCCACCTCCGAAACCACCCGCGCCAACGGCAAGAAAGCGTCGAGCACGGTCTCCGCTTCCGCACGCTTTGCCGCCACCCTCTCCGTCGCCGCCGCGGCCCTGATTCCCCTCGACAGCCTCGCCTACGTTTCCGTCGGCGGCGACACCGGCTACCAGTGCTCCGGCACGTGGGCAGCCTGCGCCGACTACTGGTCCGTCGCGATCGGAGACGAAGCCACGGCGACGCAAACCGGCAAGCGCGCCGGTGCGACGACGGCCAGCTTCCTGACGTCGGTCGGCTCGCGCTCGAAGGCGACGGGCGGCACCTATGCGGCGGCCTTTGCAGCCGAAGCCAACGCGACCGGCGAAGGCTCGCTCGCGATGGGCGGCAAGTCCGCCGCATCCGGCGCAAGCGGCGTGGCCGTCGGCTACCGCTCGAACGCGAGCGTCGCCAATGCAGTCGCGCTCGGCCAGGGTTCGGTCGCCGACCGCACCGGTTCGGGCACGGAACGCTTCTCCAACGCAGCCGTCGCATCGAACGGCGTCGTATCCGTCGGCAGCGCCGGCGCGGAACGCCAGATCACCCGCGTCGCCGGCGGCATGCAGGACACCGATGCCGTGAACGTCCGGCAGCTGGCCGCCGTCGACACCGCCGCATCGAATGGCCTCGCGTCGCTGTCGACCTCCACGTCGGCCGCGATCGATGCCGCGACCACGCATTACTACAGCGTCAACGACGGCGGCACGGTCGGCAAGAACTACAACAACGACGGCGCCACCGGTTTCAACGCGATGGCAGCCGGCGTGAACGCATCGGCGGCCGGTCATGGCGACGTTGCGATCGGTGCGGGTGCGGCCAGCAGCAGCGGCTCGACCGGCGCCGGCAACGTCGCGATCGGCCAGGACGCCAGCGCGATCACCGCCGGCGGCGGCTTCGGCGCGATCGCGCTCGGCGCGGGCGCGAAGGCCGGCACGGGCGGCTACACAGGTGCCGCCGCGATCGGCTACAACAGCTCGGCCACGGAAAACAGCACGGCGATCGGCGCGAACGCGACGTCGAGCCACACCGGCACGGCGCTCGGCCGCGCGGCGGAAGCGACCGCTCGAGGCGCGCTGGGCGCAGGCTCGTCCGCCGCCGCTACTGCAACGAGCGCGATCGCGCTGGGCGACCGCGCGACGAGTTCGGCCGCCACCAGCGTGTCGATCGGCACACAGGCCAACGCCAGCGCACAGGCCGCGAGTGCGATCGGGCCGCGTGCGGTTGCGTCGGGTGCGGGTGCGGTCGCGATCGGTGCGAGCGCAACGGCTGCCGACGCGAACTCGGTCGCGCTCGGCGGCGGTGCGGTCACCGCTGCTGCCACCGGCACGAGCGGCGCGACGATCAACGGCCGCGCATACGACTTCAAAGGCACCGCCCCCGTCGGGACGGTCAGCGTCGGCAACCAGAATCGCGAACGGACGATCACCAACGTCGCGGCCGGTCAGCTCAACGCGAACAGCACCGACGCCGTCAACGGCTCGCAGCTGAACGCGACCAACGTCGAGCTCGGCACGGTGGGCTCCAACCTCACGAGCCTGTCGACGTCGACGTCGACCGGCCTCTCCACCACGAACGACACGCTCACGTCATTGTCGACGTCGACCGCCGACAGCCTGCGCATCGTCGACAGCAACATGGCCTCGCTGTCGACCGGCCTGAGCACGACCGACAACACCGTCGCATCGCTGTCGACTGCCACGTCCACCGGCCTCTCGACCACCCACAACACGCTGGTTTCGCTGTCCACGTCCACATCGACCGGCATCGATACGCTCGGCAAAAACCTGACGTCGCTGTCGACCGCCACGTCGACGACCGTCGGTTCCTTGTCCACCACGATCAGTACAACGAATGACAATCTGGTCTCGTTGTCGACCTCGACGTCGACCGGCTTCGTGTCGCTGTCGACCGGCCTGAGCACGACCAACGACACGGTCACGTCGTTGTCGACCTCCACGTCGACCGGACTGTCGACGACCAACAGCACGCTTGCGTCGTTGTCCACGTCAGCCTCGACGGGCGTCCATTCGCTGTCGACCAGCCTGAGCGCGACCGACAGCACGATGACGTCGCTGTCTACGTCGACGTCGTCGGGCCTCGGCTCGCTGTCGACGAGCATCAGCTCGGTCACCGTCAACACGACGAACCTCGGCAACAGCACGGCCGACGCGCTCGGCGGCGGCGCCACATACGATCCGGTAACCGGGAAGATCACCGCGCCCTCGTATGTGACATACAACAACGACGGCACGACGACGACTCACGCCAACGTAGGCGACGCGATCGACAACCTCAACGCGAAGGGCGCGAAGTACTTCCACGCGAACTCGACCGAGGCCGACAGCCAGGCCACCGGCGCGAACAGCGTCGCGATCGGCCCGAACGCGGTCGCGAACCTCGACAACTCGGTGGCGATCGGCAACCGTTCGGTCACCGGCGCCGCGGTCGGCGTGTCGTCGTCGAGCGTCGGCGGCCTGCATTTCGGCGGATATGCGGGTGCGAACCCGTTCGGCGTGTTCAGCGTCGGCTCACCGGGCCAGGAACGCCAGATCCAGAACGTCGCGGCCGGCCGTGTCAGTGCCGACAGCACCGATGCGATCAACGGCAGCCAGCTGCATGCGACCAACCTCAACGTCGCATCGCTGTCGACGGGGTTGAGCTCGACGAACAGCAATCTCGCATCGCTGTCCACGTCGACGTCGACCAGCATCGGTTCGCTGTCGACCGGCCTGTCGTCGACCAACGAAGCGCTGGGCTCGCTGTCGACCTCCACGTCGACGAGCGTGACGTCGCTGTCCACCGGCCTGTCGACGACCAACGACCGCGTATCGTCGCTGTCGACCAGCGTGACGAACATCAACACGCAGATCAACAACCTGTCGACGTCGGCGTCGCGCAACACGGGCATCACCGCGGACATGAACGGTTCGGGCACCGATGCGCCGACCGTCACGGCCGGCTCCAACTCGGTCGCGATCGGCGCGAACTCGAACGACGGCGGCCGCTCGAACGTGGTCTCGGTCGGCACCGCGGAGCAGCAGCGCCAGATCGTCAACGTCGCACCGGGCACGCAGGGCACCGACGCGGTCAACCTGAATCAGCTGACGATGGCGACCGAATCGGCGAACCGCTACACCGACCAGCGCGTCGGCGCCATTCAGCAAGGCGTGAACGATCTCGCACGCAACGCCTATTCGGGGATCGCGATCGCCGGCGCGCTCGCGGGGATGCCGCAGGTCGATCCGGGCAAGGTCGTCTCGGTCGGCGCCGGGTTCGGCAACTATGGCGGCTATACGGCAATCGCGGTCGGTGGTAGCGCGCGGATCACGCAGAACACCGTGATCAAGCTCGGTGTCGGCACGGTGAACGGCTCGCGCATGATGGTCAACGGCGGCATCGGGCATTCGTGGTGATGCCGCGCGGGCCGGCGCGGATCGTGTCGGCCCGCCCCGCAGTGGAAACGGGAAAGCCCGTGAGCGTCAGTTCGCTCACGGGCTTTTTTATCGGCGAAGTCGTGGCGGTTCACATGCTATGAAGCGGCCGTTTCCTGTCGCGACACGCTCGGCGCAACGCCCGTCCAGCGCTTGTATGCCTGCGAGAACGACGACATGTCGCTGAAGCCCAGCTCCTCCGCGATCTCCTTGATCGACAAGCTTCCTTCGGCGATCAGTGCCTGCGCACGCGCCTTGCGGACCGCGTTCGAGATGTCGCGAAAGCACGCACCCTCTTCCTGCAGGCGGCGCTTCAACGTGCGCTCGCTCGTGTTCAGCAACGTCGCGATGTCTTTCAGTTGCGGCGGCCGGTCGAACGGGCGCGTGGCGAGGTACTCGTTCAGGAACGACACGAGATCGACGCGCGTGCGCCGGCGTGTCATCAGCTCCGCACACATGCGTTCGCACATCGCCGCGGTCGCGGCATTCGCCTGCGGCAACGGCCGCTCGAGATGCGCATGTTCGAACGTGAGCGTACTGGCAGGCTGGCCATGCCGGATCTTCGCGCCGAGCACCGTCTGTTTCGCTTCGGAACCGGATTCGGCGTCGCACGCCAGATCGAACGACGCGAGTTCGAACGCGCTGTCGATCACGTCGCGCAGCACGCGGCACGTCGCGCCCATCGCGCGTTCGACGAAGAAGCGCTGCACGTTCGCGGCAAGCTCCGGCGACGCGTCGAACTGAATCGCGTCGTGCGGCCCGTCTCGTCGGAACGTCATCCCGACGAACGTATAAGTCAGCGCCAGGTAGCGGCCGGCGAGCGCGACCGCGTCAATGCCCGTCGCGCTGCTCAGCAGTCCGTATCCGAGCAGCCCGTATGCGGACAGCTGGTACGACAGGCCGACTTTCAGACCGATGCCGGCCTCGCCGGACGTCAGGTCCAGCAGATTCGACGCAACGGCCAGCTCCTGCGCGGCCAGCACCGTGAAATCGGGGTCGGCAAGCTGCTTCAGCGTGAGCTGCGAGCCCTTGAGCAACGCCGAGGGCGCAATCTTCCGGTCACGCCCGAACTCGATCATCAGCAGGACGGAAGCCGGGCTGCGGGCAAAGTTCCAGACATTCATCAGACGCCTCGCGACGTGGGGTTGGCCTAGATTCTAAAGCGGTTGGCCTGCCGCAGCATGGATCGCACGAGCCCACGCGCCGATGATGGACGACATCGCAACCCGCACGGCGTCGATCACCATGAAGCTCACTTCGCTCTTTCGTCCGGCCCGCACGCTACTGCTGGCCGCCGGCTTGTCGGGCGCACCGCTCGCACCGGCGCTGGCCGACGATGCCGTTTCGCCCACCCCACCGGAGCCCGCCACCATGCCCAGGACCTACGCAGACCAGCCCGTCTGGCGCGACATGCAGAAATTCCTCCCCGCCGACTTCCAGTGGCAGGACGGCCGGCAGCCGCGGGAAGAATGGTGGTCCTGGCACGGCCATCGCATGCATCTCGATACGTACCGCAACCCGCAGGCGCGGGTGAAGGTGATCCTGTTCCATGGCGTGGGCACCAACGGCCGGCAGATGTCGATGATCCTCGGCGAGCAGCTGGCGCGCCGCGGCTACGAAACGATCGCGGTCGACATGCCCGAATACGGGATGACCGAAGTCGCCAGCGGCGCACTGGTTCGCTACGACGACTGGGTGCGCGCCGGCAGCGACCTGATCGACGCGGAACGCGCGAAGGACGATCGGCCGATCGTGCTGTACGGGCTCAGCGCGGGCGGCATGCTCACGTATCACGTGGCCGCGCTGAACGGCAAGGTCAAGGGCATCGTCGGCATGACCTTTCTCGACCAGCATCTGCAGCAGGTGCGCGACGAAACCGCGCGCAACGTGTTCATGAGCCGCGTCGGCGGGCCGATGATGCATCTCACCGCGATGACCCCGCTCAAATCGATGCGCGTGCCGATGACGCTCGCCAGCAAGATGTCCGCGCTCGTCAACGACCCGGATGCGCTGAAGGTGTGGCTGTCCGATCGCACCTCCGCCGGCAACGCGATGACGATCGCGTTTCTCGATTCCTACATGTCGTACCGGCCGGCGGTCGAGCCGGAGGACTTCGCCGTCTGCCCGGTCCTGCTCACGCAACCGGCCGCGGACCGCTGGACGCCGCGGCACCTGAGCGAACCGTTCCTCGCGCGCATTCGCCGCGTGCCGGTCAAGGTGACGATGCTGGAGAACGCGGGCCACTATCCGCTCGAACAGCCGGGGCTGTCGCAGATGGTCGATGCAATCGACGCGTTTTATCGCGAGGTGACGTCGGAACACGTCGACCACCGCGCGCCGTCATGACGTGCAGCGCACGCGCCGGCACAGAAGCCGGCGCCACAAACGGAAAACCGCCGATGCGTGCGTTGCGCATCGGCGGCTCCGTGTCACGACCGCCCGTCAGACATGCAACGCATGCCCGAGCGCACGCAACGCCGCTTCCTGCAGCGCCTCGCCGAGCGTCGGGTGCGCATGGATCGTGCCGCCGATGTCCTCCAGCCGCGCGCCCATCTCCAGCGACTGCGAGAACGCGGCAGCGAGTTCCGACACCCCGCGCCCGACGGCCTGCCAGCCGACGATCAGGTGGTTGTCGCGCCGCGCGACGACCCGCACGAACCCGTCGGTCGCCTGCAGCGTCATCGCGCGCCCGTTCGCCGCGAACGGGAACGATGCGCTCAGGCAATCGACGCCGGCTGCATGCGCATCGTCCGGCGACCAGCCGGCCGTCACGATCTCGGGATCGGTGAAGCACACGGCCGGAATCGACGCCGGCACGAACTGGCGGCGCCGGCCGGCAATCAGCTCGGCGACCATCTCGCCTTGCGCCATTGCGCGATGCGCGAGCATCGGCTCGCCGGCGACGTCGCCGATCGCCCACACGTTGCGCATCGACGTCCGGCATTCGTCGTCGATCCGCAGCGCACGGCCGTTGCGATCGAGCTGCAGTGTCTCCAGCCCGAATCCGTCGACCCGCGGCCGGCGGCCGACGGCCACCAGCACGCGATCGGCCGGCAGCGTCTGCTCGGCGCCGTCGGCGGCCTGCACGCGCACCGCGCCTTTCTCCCCGAGCCCGAGCACCTTATGGCCAAGTCGCAGATGCACACCGAGCCGCGCGAGCGAATCGGCCACCGGCCGCGAGAGTTCGGCATCGTACGCAGGCAGCACGCGTTCGGCCGCTTCGACGACGCTGACGTCGACACCGAGCTTGCGATAGACGATCCCGAGTTCGAGCCCGATATACCCGGCGCCGACGACGACCAGCCGCTTCGGCAACGTCGCGGGCGACAGGGCTTCGGTCGACGACACGACGTGCCCGCCGAACGGCATCGTCGGCAGCTCGACCGGCTCGGAACCCGTCGCGAGCAACAGGTGTTCGCAACTGATCCGCACCGCGTGGCCGCCGGTGACGACATCGACGGTCTTGCCGTCGACCACGTGTGCGTCGCCATGCAGCACGCGTACGCCGTTCTTCTTGAGCAGCGCGCCGACGCCGCGCGTGAGCCGGTCGACGATGCCGTCCTTCCACGCGACGCTTTTCGCGATGTCGATCTCGGGCGTGCGCACGCGGATCCCGAGCGCGCCTTCGCCCGCATGACCGCACGCCTGTTCGAACGCATCGGCCACGTGGATCAGCGCCTTCGACGGAATACAGCCGATATTCAGGCAGGTGCCGCCGAGCCGGTCGCGCTCGACGAGCACGGTCGGGATGCCGAGCTGGCCGGCGCGAATCGCGGCAACGTAGCCGCCCGGGCCGCCGCCGACGACGAGCAATGTGGTGTGTTCGTTCTTCATCGTGCTCACTCCACGAACAGCATGGCCGGGCGTTCGAGCACCGCGCGCACGGCCTGGATGAATTCGGCAGCGTCCGCGCCATCGACGACACGATGGTCGAACGACGACGACAGGTTCATCATCTTGCGCGCGACGACCGCGCCGTCGCGGATCATCGGCCGCTCGACGATCCGGTTCACGCCGACGATGCCGACTTCCGGATAATTGATGACCGGTGTCGACACGATGCCGCCGAGCGCGCCGAGGCTCGAAATCGTGATCGTCGAACCGCTCAGCTCGTCGCGCTGCGCGCGGTTCGCGCGCACCGCATCGGCGAGCCGTGCGATCTCGGCGGAAATCGACCAGACGTCCTTCGCTTCCGCGTGACGCAGCACGGGCACCGTGAGGCCGCCGTCCGTCTGCGTCGCGACGCCCATGTGCACCGCGCCGTAGCGCGTGACGACGCCCGCTTCGTCGTCGAAGCGCGCGTTGATCTGCGGGAAATCGCGCAGCGCGATCACCATCGCGCGGATCAGCAGCGGCAGCGGCGTGAGCTTTCCACGCGTGTCGCCGTAGCGGCGGTTCAGTTCCGTGCGCAACGATTCGAGTTCGGTGACGTCGATTTCCTCGACGTAGCTGAAGTGCGGAATGCGGCGCTTCGCTTCCTGCATCTTGCGCGCGATCGCACGCCGCAAGCCGATCACCGGCACTTCGGTTTCGTCGTTACGTTCGTCGTAGCCGTGCGCATGCGACGGGCGCGCAGCACCGCTACCGGCGCCCGCATACGCATCGAGGTCCGCATGCAGGATTCGCCCTGCTTCACCGGTGCCGCGCACATAGCGCAGCTCGATACCCATGTCCCAGGCGCGCTGACGCACGGCCGGCGACGCGAGCGGCCGTTCGCCCGGCGCAAGCGCCGCACGCGGCTGGGTCGCGGATTCCTCACGACGCGGCTTCGCCGGAGCGTGACTCGCCGCCGGCCGTGCAGGCGGCTCGGCCGGCAGGTCGGCCGCCGGCTTCGACGGCGCCGACGCGACCGGTGCGGTTTTTACCTTTGTTTCCCGCACCGGTGCACCGGCCTTCAGGTTGCCGCTGCCTTCGACTTCGAGTCGGATCAGCTCGCTACCCACCGCCATCATCTCGCCGATCCGGCCGCCGAGCTCGATCACCTTGCCCGTCACCGGCGACGGAATCTCGACCGCCGCCTTGTCGGTCATCACGTCGGCGAGCGGCTGGTCTTCCTTGATCACCTGCCCGACTTCCACATGCCAGGCCACCAGCTCGACCTCGGCGATCCCTTCGCCGATATCCGGCATCTTGATGACATGAATCCCCATCTCAGGCCTCCATCACGCGTCGCAACGCTTCACCGACCCGGGTCGGGCCCGGAAAGTACGCCCATTCCTGCGCATGCGGATACGGCGTGTCCCACCCCGTCGTGCGCTCGACCGGCGCTTCGAGATGGTAGAAGCAGTGTTCCTGAACCAGCGATACGAGTTCCGCGCCATAGCCGCAGGTGCGCGTCGCCTCGTGCACCACGACGCAGCGCCCGGTCTTGCGGACGGATGCGACGATCGTGTCGAGATCGAGCGGCCACAGCGTGCGCAGGTCGATCACCTCCGCATCGATGCCCGTCTCCTCGGCCGCGGCGAGTGACACGTGCACGGTCGTGCCGTACGTCAGCACCGT
Organism: Burkholderia sp. BCC1999; assembly: GCF_905339975.1. Taxonomy (NCBI): domain Bacteria; kingdom Pseudomonadati; phylum Pseudomonadota; class Betaproteobacteria; order Burkholderiales; family Burkholderiaceae; genus Burkholderia; species Burkholderia sp. BCC1999. The sequence continues at coordinate 134,067 of NZ_CAJPHP010000007.1, forward strand.
CACATCGTTGCCGGGCCGCACGATGGCGGCCGTATCGAGCGGCACCGTGTAATACCCCTCGGGCACCGCGCTGGCCGGATGCTTGAGCCACGACGTGACCGGCCGTTCGTGATGGCCGTCGAACGGCCCGTTGTACAGCCGCTTCGGCTCGAGGAAGATCACCGGGTCGTCGTTCTCGATCGATGCGATCAGCAGCCCTTTCGCGTCGTACGGATTCGACGGCATCACCGTGCGCAACCCGCACACCTGCGTGAACATCGCCTCCGGGCTCTGGCTGTGCGTCTGGCCGCCGTAGATGCCGCCGCCGCACGGCATCCGGATCGTCATCGGCGCGATGAACTGGCCGGCCGAGCGATAGCGCAGCCGCGCGCCTTCCGACACGATCTGGTCGGACGCCGGGTAGAAATAGTCGGCGAACTGGATCTCGCACACGGGGCGCAGCCCGTACGCACCCATCCCGACCGCCGCGCCGACGATCCCGCCTTCGGAGATCGGTGCATCGAACACGCGCGACTTGCCGTATTTGTTCTGCAGTCCTTCGGTACAGCGGAACACGCCGCCGAAATAACCGACGTCCTGCCCGAACACGACCACGTCGCTGTCGCGCCCGAGCATCACGTCCATCGCGGAGCGCAGCGCCTGGATCATCGTCATCGGCTGCGTCGCCGTGCCTGTCTCTTGTTGCGCCATGATCATGCTCCCAGTTCCTGGCGCTGACGGCGCAGGTGCGCAGGCAGCTCCTTGTACACGTCGTCGAACATCGAGGCCGGCGACGGAATCCGGTCGTCGGCCAGCGTCCCGTATTTCTCCGCCTCCTTCTGCGCGGCGATCACCTCGGCTTCGAGTTCGGCCGTCAGCGCGTCATGCGCGCTGTCCGACCAGATGCCCTTCGCGATCAGGTGACGCTTGAAACGCTCGATCGGGTCGCCCAGCGGGAAATGGGACCAGTCGTCGCTCGGCCGGTACTTGGTCGGATCGTCCGACGTCGAATGCGCACCCGCGCGGTATGTCACCCACTCGATCAGCGTCGGGCCGAGATTGCGGCGCGCGCGTTCGGCCGCCCAGCTCGACGCCGCGTAGATCGCGAGGAAGTCGTTGCCGTCGACGCGCAGCGACGCGATCCCGCAGCCGACGCCGCGCCCGGCGAAGGTCGTGCCCTCGCCGCCCGCGATCGCCTGGAACGTCGAGATCGCCCACTGGTTGTTGACGACGTTCAGCACGACCGGTGCACGGTATACGTGCGCGAACGTGAGCGCGGTATGGAAGTCGGCCTCGGCCGTCGCGCCATCGCCGATCCACGCAGACGCGATCTTCGTGTCGCCCTTGATCGCCGACGCCATCGCCCAGCCGACCGCCTGGATGAACTGCGTCGCGAGGTTGCCCGAAATGGAGAAGAAGCCGGCTTCGCGATCCGAATACATCACCGGAAGCTGGCGCCCCTTCAGCGGGTCGCCTTCGTTCGACATCAGCTGGCAGATCATTCGCTCGAGCGACACGTCGCGCGCGATCAGGATGCTCTGCTGGCGGTAGGTCGGGAAGCACATGTCGCCGTCACGCAGCGCCATCGCGTGCGCGGTGCCGATCGCCTCTTCGCCGAGGCTCAACATGTAGAAGGAGATTTTCTTCTGGCGCTGCGCGATCATCATGCGCGCGTCGAAAATGCGGGTCTTGAGCATCGCGCGCAGCCCGGCGATCAGGTGCGCATCGTCGAGATCCGGCGCCCACGGGCCGACGGCCTTGCCGCTGTCGTCGAGCACGCGCACGAGGCTGCGGGCGAGATCGGCGGTGTCCGCCGCGGCTACGTCGATCGGCGGGCGGCGGACTGCGCCGGCCGGCGATAGATGCAGATAGGAAAAATCCGTCTTGCAGCCCGGACGCCCGGTGGGCTCCGGCACATGCAGACGCAATGGCTCTGACAGGCTCATCGTGTCGTCTCCACGCTCGATTGTGTCTCACGCTGTTTGGGAACGCGCTGCCGGTTGCCGGCACGCGCGCGGGCTGACGTGCGGATAAGCACGTCAACCTTGGAAATTTATGCCTTGCGGAGCCGGACGTCGATGTCCAAGCCGCTCGATTGCGGTGAGCAGATTTGCCATGTCGGGCAAGGAGAGACGGGAGATAGGGTCGTGAGCAGCGCGGTTCGGGCACGCGCGCCGGGCCGGCTCGCGGCCGCGGTCACTTTTCGCTGATCTGCAGCGCGATATACAGCAGGAGTCGATCGTCCATCACCGACAGATCGAGACGGGTCGCGTCGCAAACCTGTTGCAGCCGATAGTCGAGCGTATTGCGGTGGATGCCGAGCAGCGCGGCGGTCGCCCCGAGATGTCCGTCCGACGCGTACCATGCCCGCAAGGTATCGAGCAACGGGCCCGAACGCCGGCCCAACGCAAGCAGCCGCTTGGGCGGCAACTGCAATTGCTGAGCCTGCCAGCTCTGCGACATACCCGACAGCAGGACCGGCAGACTGAATTCGTAATACGAGAATGTCGTCCGCTGCGGCATGCGCTCGACGCCGACGCGCAGCGTCGTCAGCGCGCACTGGTAGGAACGCTCGAAGCCGGCGACGCCGTCCATCGCGATGCCGAGTGCCAGCTTGAACGGCTGCGTCGCCTTCTGGCCCAGGATCGTCTCGAGCGCGTCCAGCGCCTTGCGGGCGGCATCGGCCACCGCGTCGAGTTCGACCGCTCGCACATCGATCGGATCGAAGATCACGAGTTCGCGGAACGATGTCTTCGCGGTCAGCTGGTGTGGCCGCTCGTCGGCGAGCTGCGACTGCATCCGCTCGATCTGCGCCACCCCGGCCTCGGGATTCGCATCGACATCAGTGAGACGGCAGACGATCGCGACCCGCGGGAGCCCGCAGTCGATGCCGAGGCGCTGCGCCCACGCATCCAGTTCGGCGGCCGCGCCCCGGCGCTCGATCAGCTGCAGCACGAACGCCTCGCGGTGGCGCGCATTCTGGCGCAGCTCGTGCGTCAGTTGTTCGCGCTCGAGGAGCATTTCCGCGGTAATTCTCAGCAGCTCGCCAAACCGGCGAACCTCGGCCGGATCGCCGGTTACGCCGATCACCCCGCACAGCTGCCCACGCACGCTGAGTGGCAGATTGACGCCCGGCCGCACGCCGTGCAGGCGTTGTGCCATGTCCGCATCGATCTCGACCGTGCGCGCGCCGGCCAGCGCGAGCTGCGCCCCCGCGTGCAATTCGCCGACGCGCTTCGCGTCGCTGCTCGCGAGGATCGAGCCGTGCGCGTCCATGACATTGACATCGAATGGAATCACGTCGAGCGTGCGTTCCACGATCGCTGTCGCGAGGCGGGAATCGATCATCACGGCTGGCGAGTCTATCAGGAAATGACAGCCACGGCGGCAGCCCGGCGCACGGGCGCGTTCAGGCCGGCGAGCCGCCCTGAACGATTTCCGTCGGCCAGACGATGCGCATCAGGTTGGTCGAGCCGGGATGGCCGAACGGCACGCCGGCCGCGACGACGAGGGGCCGTTCACCCGTCGACAATCCTTCCTCGCGCGCCGCCGCGATGGCGATCTCGACGACGTTTTCAATCCCGACTGCCTCGGCGCCGACGCGCGAATGCACGCCCCACGCCAGCGTGAGCCGTCGCGCGACGTCGACGTGTGGCGTCAGGCTCAGGATCGCGGCCCGCGGCCGAAGGCGCGACAGCCGGAGCGCCGTGGCGCCCGACGTCGTATAGGTCACCGCTGCGTCCAGCGTCAACGTATCCGACACCGCCTCGATCGCCGCGCCGATCGCGTCGGTCGCATTCGGCGCATGCGCGGTCGCGTTCGCCTTCATGAGCTCGCGCCGCAGCGGATCGGCTTCGACGGTCGACACGATCTTCCGCATGAAAGTCACCGCATCGATCGGGTACTCGCCCGATGCCGATTCGGCCGACAGCATCACCGCGTCGGCGCCTTCGTAGACGGCCGCGGCGACGTCGGAGGCCTCGGCGCGCGTCGGCGTCGGGGACGACGTCATCGATTCGAGCATCTGCGTGGCGACGATGACCGGCTTGCCGGCCGCGCGAGCGAGGCGCACGAGCCGCTTCTGTACGCCCGGCACACCCTCGATCGACATTTCCACGCCAAGATCCCCGCGCGCCACCATCAACGCATCGGTCGCGTCGATGATGCCCGCGATGTTCGCGACGGCCTGCGGTTTCTCGATCTTGGCGACGATGTTCGCCCGCGAGCCGATCAGGCTGCGCGCGTCGCGCACGTCGTCTTCGGTCTGCACGAACGAGAACGCGACCCAATCGATGCCGAGCGACAGCCCGAACGCGAGATCGTCGCGATCCTTGCGCGACATGGCCCGTATCGCGAGCGGCGCGTCCGGCACGCTCACGCCCTTGCGATCGGAGATTGCACCGTCGACGAGCGCTTCCGTTTCGATGCGTCCCGGAGCAGCACTCCGCACCTTGAAACGGACCTTGCCATCGTCGACGAGCAGTTGATGGCCGGGCTGGACGGCCGCGAAAATCTCCGGATGCGGCAAGTGCACACGGTGCGCATCGCCCGGCGCTTCGTCGGCGTCGAAGACGAACGTCTGCCCCTTGACCACGCGCTCGCGCCCCTGGGCGAACTTGCCGACCCTGAGCTTCGGCCCCTGGAGGTCGATCAGAATGCCGATCGGCCGGCCCAGGCGAGCTTCCACCGTACGGATTGCCGTATGCCGCGCCGCATGGTCGTCGTGCGTGCCATGGCTGAAATTGAGGCGAAACACGTCGGCGCCGGCACGCGCCATCGCCTCGATGGCCGCTTCGCTCGAACTCGACGGCCCGAGCGTTGCGATGATCTTCGTCGAACGGCGCTGGCCGCCGTGTGCCCTGTTCTCGATGGACATGATTAACTCCGTTGCGCGATGCGATGACCGAGCCGAATGGCTGCGGCGATGTTGCGTGCGGCGAAGCGCACGTTGGATGCGGCCTCCTCGAATGCCTCGCCAAGCGAGCACGCGCGTCTGACCGACGCAAACATCGCGTCGACGCCATGCTGGTAGATCGCGCCCGCGGTTCCGGACACGGCGCCGCCGATCGCGATGACCGGCACGCCATGCTCGGCCGCGATCCGTGCGACGCCGATCGGCGCCTTGCCGCGCACGGTCTGGCCGTCGAGGCACCCCTCCCCCGTCACCACGAGGTGCGCGTCGCGAATCGCTTCATGCAGGCCCACGGCTTCCGTCACGATCTGCACGCCGGGACGCAGCGTCGCGTTCAGACAGGCCAGCATCGCCGCCCCCATGCCGCCCGCAGCTCCGCCACCCGGCAGCGCCGCGACCTGACGGTTCAGATCGCGCGCGATCACGTCGGCGAAATGCCGCAGGTTGTCGTCGAGATACGCAACCGTCGCCGGCGTCGCGCCCTTTTGCGGGCCAAACACCGCGGATGCGCCGTTCGGGCCGACGAGCGGGTTGTCCACATCGCACGCGATTTCGAAGCGGCATGCTGCGAGCCGCGCATCGAGCGTGGCTGTGTCGATGTGCGCGAGCGCCGCCAGTGCGCCGCCACCGCCGCCGACCTCCCGCCCGTCGGCGTCGGTCAGTTTCGCGCCGAGCGCCTGCAGCATGCCGGCACCGCCGTCGTTGGTCGCACTCCCGCCAATGCCGACGATGAATCGCCGCGCGCCGTCGTCGAGCGCCGCACGAATCAGTTCCCCGGTACCGCGGCTCGACGTGACGAGCGGGTTGCGCTCCGTCGGCGCGACGAGATGCAGGCCGCTCGCGGCCGCCATTTCGATGACGGCCGTGCCGTCGCTCAACAAGCCGTAAGCGGCGGCGACCGGTCGGCCGAGCGGGTCCTCGACCATCGCGCTGCGCAGCTCCCCGCCGACGGCGGCGATCAATGCATCCACCGTGCCCTCGCCGCCATCGGCGATCGGCAGGCACAGATACACCGCGTCGGCGAATATCTCGCGGAAGCCGGCCTCGATCTGACGGGCAACGTCGACGGCGCTCAGGCTTTCCTTGAAGGAATCGGGTGCGATAACGATTTTCATTTAGGTATCCTCATGCATTTACCGGCACGCCGGGCAGTGTCGCGCGCCGTGCGCGCGACCTGGCCCTGTGTCAACGGTTGACCTGACGGGCCGGCGTTCGCATGACGAGCACGAAGCCGACCACCATCGCGCTCGACAGCAGATAGAGCGCGATATCGGTGCGATGCGTGGCGTCCTTGATCCAGCCGACGATGTAGGGGCTCACGAAACCCGCGATCTGCCCGAGCGAATTGATGAGTGCGACACCGCCCGCCGCGGCCGTGCCGGCAAGTACCGCGGTCGGCAGCGGCCAGAACATCGCGAGCGCGGTCAGCGCGCCGGAGGTCGCGAGCGTCAGGCCGATCATCGCGGGAGCGATCTGGTCGTCGAACCGGGCGGCGATCAGCAGGCCGGCGACGCCGATTGCCATCGGCACGCTCAGATGCCAGCGCCGTTCCCGGCGCGCATCCGCCGATCGTCCAACGACGATCATCGCAATCGCCGCGAACAGGTACGGCACAGCGCTCAGCCACCCGACCATGCCGTCGTTGCCGATCCCGAGCGATTTGATGATGGTCGGCAGCCAGAAGTTGATCGCGTACACGCCCATCTGAATGCTGAAGTACACGAGACCGAACTTCCAGACCGCGACATTGCACACGATGTCGCGCACCGGCGTGGCGCTTTGCGGCTTGCCGGCGGCAGACCCGTGCGCTGCGGCGTCATCTGCCAGCGCCCGTGCAAGTGCGGCCTTCTCGCCTTCGGTCAACCACGTGGCGTCGGCGATCCGGTCCTGCAGCAGAAAGAACACGGCGACACCGAGCAGTACGGTCGGGGCACCCTGCAGCAAAAAGAGCCATTGCCAGGCGGCGAGCCCGCTCTGCCCGGCCGCGAAATGCGTCAGCATCCAGCCCGACAGCGGGCCGCCGAGCACGCCGGAAACCGGAATCGCCGACATGAAGAGCGCAATCGCACGGCCGCGACGCGCCGACGGATACCACTGCGTCAGAAAGAGCACCATGCCGGGAAAGAACCCGGCTTCGGCGATACCCGTCAGAAATCGCAGCGCGTAGAACGATTCGGGGGTCCTCACGAGCAGCAGCGACGCGGAAAGCACGCCCCACAGGCACATGATGATCGCGATCCAGATACGAGCGCCGACGCGCCTGAGCATCAGGTTGCTCGGTACACCGGCCAGCACGTAGCCGATGAAGAAAACGCCCGCGCCCAGTCCGTAGACGGTCTCGCTCATCTTGAGATCGCTGAGCATTTGCAGCTTCGCGAACCCGACGTTGACCCGGTCGAGGTAATTGAACAGATAACAGATAAAGATCAGCGGAATCACGCGTGACGTGACCTTCCGATACCCGCTGCTCAATGCGTCGGTCGCGAGCGGCGCGGTGGCGGGAGCGATGCCCATACTTGTCTCCGGATATTGGGTATTTTGATCTGCGCATGGTACGCAGTCCGGCTGGCCGACTCATCGTCAAGATGCACGATTTTTCATGAGATCGGCGACTGTTTTATGGGCAAATATCCAAAACACTGCTGACTGACGCCGCGTACCGCGGACGGCCGACGCATCCCCTCGAACGCCACGAAAACAACAGGCCCCGCGAAATTCCGAATTTCCGCGGGGCCTGTTGCTGTCCGATCGGGCGCGTCAGCGCCCGCTTGCCGATTGTCCCGGCGCACGTTGAATCATGCGTCGGGGCGAAAGAGGTCGAAACGGCTGTCGGGCGTGACGTGCACATAGGCCGACGGGCCGCCCGCGCGAAGAATGATGCCCGCGCCGAACGTGTCGAAGATGCCGTCCTTCAACAGATCCTTTCGGATATGAATGGCGACGACCTCGCCCAGTACGAGCGACGCCGGCGTTTCCACGCCATGGTGATCGCGCAGGCGAATCACGTCGGTCACCTTGCATTCGAAGTTGACGCCGCTTTCCGCGACGCGCGGCACGTCGACCAGGCGCGACGGCACGGCGGTCAGGCCGCCGAGTTCGAACTCGTCCACGTCGTACGGCACTGCGGCGCACGTCTGGTTCATCCGCTCGGCAAGTTCGCGCGTCGCGAGGTTCCAGACGAACTCGCCGGTCTCCTGCACGTTGCGCAGGCTGTCCTTTGCGGCGGTGCTCGAAAAGCCGATGATCGGCGGCCGGTAGTTGAATGCGTTGAAGAAGCTGTAGGGCGCGAGGTTGACCGTGCCGTCGCTGCCGCGGGATGAGATCCAGCCGATCGGACGCGGGCCGACGATCGCATTCAAGGGATCGTGCGGCAAGCCGTGGCCTTGCGACGGTTCGTAATAGTGATAGGTCGAGTCGGTCATGACGGGGGGCTGGCGAGAAGCAAATTGCGTTGAAGTCTATCGACGGGAGCGCCCGTGCGGATCGCGGCAAGGCGTCCGGTACGACGTGCGCGCCAGTATCACATGGCGTTGATTTCGTCGCAGCGACGTGGCAAGGGCACGGTGGGCGCCTCATGCCCCGTCGTCCGCGTTGCACCGGCGAACCCGGCATCGCGTTTCAGGTACCCAATCCGCCAAGGCCGGTCAGATAGTCGATCAGCCATTGCGTCGCGGGCCCGCAGGCACGGTCGGCTCGTCGAATCAACGATACGCCGTAGCGAAACACGTCACGATCGGACAACCGCACGACGGCCAGCCTGCCTTGCCGCAAATCATCGTCGATCAGATGTGTCGGCATGGATCCCCACCCTAGCCCTTCGAGCAACAGACGGTGCTTCGCGCCGAGGTCCGCGGTCTTCCATGTGCGGGTCGCATAGATGCCGTACGACTGCCCTTCGGTCAGTTTGCTTCTGTCGGTCAGTACAAGCTGCGTATATTCGCGCGCGTCGGACAGCGGCACGGTTCCCCGGCGCTGCGCGAGCGGATGCGTGGGCGCGGCAACCGTGACCAGCTCGATCGAGCCCATGGACGTCGCATCGATCACGTCCGGCCAGTTTTGAGCAGGCCCGCTGATGCCAAGCGAGCACCCTCCGTCGAGCACCAGCTTCATCACGCCGCCGAGCGCTTCGATCGTCAGGTTGAGCGCGACCGTGGGGAATGCTTCGGCGAACGCGCTCAATCCCTCGACGAGCTTCGTCAACGGAAACATCACGTCCACCGCCAGCGACAGTTCCGCTTCCACTCCGCCGCGCAACCCGGCGGTCTTTGCCTGAAGCTGGCCCACCAGCATGTCGAGCCGCCGCGCATCCGCCAGGACGATTTCGCCCGCAGCCGTCAACGTCGGCCGCCGCTTGCCACGTTCAAACAGCGGCACGCCAAGCAACGATTCCAGATTGGCAACCGCGTAACTGACGACCGACTGAGCGCGCTCGAGCCGCCGGGCCGCGCCGGAAAAGCTGCCGGCTTCGACCACCGCGATAAACGCGCGCAGTTGATCCAGATTGGGGCTTCGATCCATGGAAAATCAAGAAAGTTGATTTTAACGATCGATTTTAGACGATTGTTTAGATTACGACATTCTCCTAAATTCCTGCTCAGCAGCGTTCGAAGCCTGCACTCCCGGCCTTCCGGCACGTGCTTCGACGCCCACTGAACGCAACCAGGAAGATGGAATCATGACGACTCACCACTCCCCTCCGCCGCGGCCGGAAACGACCGACTCTGCGCTGTTCGAACCGCTCGATTTCGGTCGGATCATGCTCGACAACCGCATCGTGATGGCCCCGATGACGCGCAGCCGCGCCGGTGCCGGCGACGCGCCCGGTCCGGTCAATGCCCGCTATTACGCGCAACGCGCGTCGGCAGGTCTGATCGTCACGGAAGGCACGCAGATCTCGCCGCAGGGCAAAGGCTATCCGTTCACGCCGGGAATTTACAGCGACGCGCAAATTGCGGGCTGGAAGCAGGTAACCGATGCAGTGCATCGTGAAGGCGGCCGCATTTTCGTCCAGTTCGCGCACGTCGGTCGCATCGGCCATCCGGATCTGCAGACCGACGGCGCGCTGCCCGTCGCACCATCGGCGATTCGTCCGGACGGGAACGCATTCACGCCGACCGGACCAAAACCGCATCCGGTACCACGTGCGCTCGACGCAAATGAAATGCCCGGCATCGTCGAGCATTACGTGCATGCGGCGCACGCCGCGCTGGAGGCAGGCTTCGATGGTGTCGAAATCCACGCGGGGAATGGCTATCTGCTCGATCAGTTCCTGCGCGACGGGACGAACCGTCGCACGGACGAGTACGGCGGCACGATCGACCACCGTATTCGATTGCCGCTGGATGTCGTCCGGGCAGTCGGGCGTGTCGTGGGCCCCGATCGCCTGGGTGTCCGCATTTCTCCGGTCACCCCTCATTTCGGCGGCATCTCGGACAGCGATCCGCAAGCACTGTTCGAACGGTTCGCCGACCGGCTGACCGGTCTCGCGATCTACCTGCATGTCGTCGAAGGCATTCCGCAGGTGGCGCCCGATCAAGCAGCGCCATTCGACTACCGTGCATTGCGCCGTGCGTTCGGCGGGTTCTATGTCGCGAACAACGGCTACACGAAAGCACGCGCGGAACAGGCACTGCACGACGGAAATGCCGATCTCGTTTCATTCGGCTACCCGTTCATCGCGAACCCCGACTTCGTGACGCGCACCCGACAAGACCGCCCGCTCGCGCATGCGGACATGTCGACGGCATACGGCGGCGGCGAAGCCGGTTACACCGACTATCCGACGTTCGACGCGTAAGCAGGCATTCACCCGACAGATTGCAAGACACGAAACCGAATTGGCAATCCACCCACCCATTTGCTTTGGAATCCAAATGATCAAGTCAATCAACCGTGCGCTGTACCGAACGGCCGTCCGCGTTCCCGTCGTCAACATCGTGCTATCGGTGCTCGTACGGCTCCTCATCGCCGGCGTGTATCTCGGCGCGGGCATCAGCAAGATATTCAACTACGCGGGAACCCAGCAATACATGGCACACATGGGCGTATCGGGCGCGCTGCTTCCGATCGTGATCGTCGTCGAGGTCGCGGGAGGTCTCGCGCTGATCGCCGGTTTCATGACGCGTCTCGCGGCACTCGGGCTCGCGATCTTTTCGGTCATCGCCGCGGTGATCTTCCACAGCGGTGGCGATCAGACGCAGCAGACATTCTTCATGATGAATCTGTCGATGGCAGGCGGCCTGCTTGCGCTCGTCCTGAATGGCGCCGGCCGCGTCGCGCTCGATCGCGCGCAGGCGGACTGATCCATCAGGCAGCACCCAATCGCCGCGCGGCCGATCCAGGCCCGCGCGTCATTCACTCCGGGGGCGAACACCCCGTTTCAGACGAGATGCTTCCATGAGCACCATGCATGCCATCCAGATCGCGCGTGTCGGCGATCCTTCCGTCCTTCGTCAAGTCGTGATCGAGCGTCCGACACCTGCCGCCGACGAGGTCCTCGTGCGCGTCACGCGCGTCGGACTGAACTTCCCGGAAACGCTGCAACGGGCCGGCACCTACCCGGGCCAGGCCCTGGCGTTACCGGCGGTGCCCGGCTCCGAAGTCGTCGGCACCGTCGCCGCCGTGGGCGCGAATGTCCGCGACATCCGAATCGGCGAGCGTGTCGCGGCGCCACTTTTCGGCGCAATGCGTTCGACCGGCGGCTACGCCGAATACGTAACGCTCGGCGCAGCACTGATCACCGCGATTCCCGACGCGGTTTCCGACGACGATGCAGTCGCCGTGATGCTGCAAGGGCTGGTGGCCAGGATGCTGCTTCGCGAAACGCGCGTGGCCGGAAGAACGGTCGCCATTACCGCCGCGGCGGGCGGCGTCGGCTCGATGCTGATCCAGTTGGCAAGACTCGACGGCGCTCGCGCCATCGTGGGCCTCGCAGGTGCGCCGGACAAACTGCATGCCGTCACGACACTCGGCGCCGATCACGCTATCAGCTATAGCGACGAGGACTGGACCGGTCGGTTGAGCACGGTGACGCGCGGCGCCGGCCCCGACGTCGTCTTTGATTCGATCGGCGGGACGGTGGCCCGCACGCTTGCCGCCGGCCTCGCGACATTCGGACATTTCGTCAGCTACGGCGCGGCGAGCGGCCAACTACTCACGGTCGACGAATACCTGATGAACGCGCTTATCTTCGGCTGTCGCTCGCTGTCCGGCTTCGCACTGTACGCGTTCCTCACCGACGAGGTCGTGCGCCGGACGCTGGGCGAACTGTTCGGCCTGCTGGCGACCGGCGCACTGAAGCCGCTGATCGGAGGCAGCTATGCGTTCGATGCGATTGCGGACGCGCATCAAGCGCTCGAATCGGGTCGAACGACTGGCAAGCTGATACTGCGCATCGAATGATCGGGCTGCGGCCAAGCGCCATCGATGACCTTCCGCACATGCGCGAATCCAGCCGCCGTACAAACAAAAAACCCGCGAGCGCTTTATTTCTCGCGGGTTTTTGAACCGTCGTCGCATCGCCATGAAGGCGATCGTGGTGCCGGGGACCGGACTCGAACCGGCAAGCCAGTTAAGGCGGCGGATTTTCGTCACACTGCTTCTTTCAAAGCCGGCGTCGCGTGCGCGATGCCGTTCGTGCGCTGGACTATGCCTTCGCCGTCGCGCGCGGGCGTGACCGCTGCCCGTGCGCCTTAGGCGCCCCCCGTCTAGTCTCTACACCTTCCTCGCGAAAACCGCGAGGCTTGGCTCGGCGTTGCCTCGATGCGCGCATCAGGGGTTTCACCGAATTTGAAGGGTTCTGCACCGACCGTTTCCGACCGGGCACTCAATCGTTTAAGTCCGCTATGTTTACCAATTTCATCACCCCGGCAAGAGGGCGGACGCGATTCTACCATTGCTTGCGCATGCGTTCCCTTATTCCGCCGCGCCCCACGCGTCCGGCGCGTGTCATCACCACCGACACGATACATCCACCCATTTCCTCCCGCGCCGCAACATCCCCGATACAATCGAGCCCGCGTCGTCCGACGGCCCCAACCGTCTGACGTTTGTGTCGTGCTTTTTGCGAAACAAGCGTCGCTTGCGTCATCGCGAAGTCACAAACGTTTTCGATAATTTCCTCGCCGAAAACGTTTACATCGCGTTACCTCATGACCTCGACCATCAAGGATGTCGCTGCCCTCGCGGGCTTCTCGATCGCCACCGTTTCGCGCGCGATCAATGCACCGCATACCGTCAGCCCCGCCACGCTGCAAACGATCCGCACCGCGATCGATACGCTGCAGTTCCGCCCGAGCCCGCTCGGCCGGCAACTGCGCGGCGAGCGCACGCGGCTCGTCGGCGTCGTCGTGCCGACACTGTCGAACCCCGTGTTCGCCGACTGCCTGCAAGGCATCGACGAGCTCGCGACCGCGGCCGGCTTCAAGCTGATCCTGATGACGACCGAGTACGACGCGGCGCGCGAGCGCCACGCGATCGAGACGCTGCGCGAGCAGCGCGTCGAAGGGCTGATCCTCACCGTCGCCGATGCGGACACGCACCCGCTGCTCGACATGCTCGACCGCGACGGCCCGCACTATGTGCTGATGCACAACGACACGCAGCGCCGCCCGTCGGTGTCGGTCGACAACCGCAGCGCCGCGTATGACGGCGTGCGGATGCTGACCGCGCGCGGTCACCGCCGCGTGCTGATGCTGGCCGGCTCGCTCGCCGCGTCGGATCGCGCGCGTCAGCGCCATCTCGGTTATGCGCAGGCACTCGAGGAAAGCGGCGTCGCCACGCTGCCGCCGGTCGAAGTCGACTTCAACGCACCCGAGCTGCCCGATGCCGTGCTCGCGCACCTGACCGCGCACGCGACGCGCCCGACCGCCCTCTTCTGCAGCAACGACCTGCTCGCGATGGTCGTGATGCGCGGCCTGCGCCGCGCCGGCTTCTCGATCCCGGACGACCTGTCGGTGCTCGGCTTCGACGGAATCGCGATCGGCGAACTGCTCGCGCCGCCGCTCGCGAGCGTCGCGACGCCGAACCGCGACATCGGTCGCCACGCGTGGCAGCGTCTCGTCGAATGCATCGGCGGCGCGGCGATCGAACGTACATCGATGATCCTGCCGCATACGGTGCGCGACGGCGCAACGGTTGCACCGCCGGCCGCCGAGTTGCAATTGCGCAAAGCCTGAACGCAGGCCGCACGGCTACGCATACCGACAACCACACCACCCCAGCGCCGCACCCACTCGCCCGGAGACCCACCGTGTCCTTTCGCCTGACCTCGCTGCTGCGCGCACTCGCAGCTCCCGTAGCCTGCGCCGCACTCATCGCCGGCGCGCCCGCCGCCCACGCCGACGAAACGGCGATCTGCTACAACTGCCCGCCCGAATGGGCCGACTGGGCCGCGCAGATCGCGGCGATCAAGCAGAAGACGGGCATCCGCGTGCCGTTCGACAACAAGAACTCGGGCCAGTCGATCGCGCAGCTGATCGCCGAGCAGAAGAGTCCGGTGGCCGACGTCGTCTACCTCGGCGTGTCGTCGGCATTCCAGGCGAAGGACAAGGGCGTGATCGCGCCGTACAAGCCCGCGCACTGGAACGACATTCCCGCGAACCTGAAGGATCCGCAAGGCTACTGGTTCGCGATTCACTCGGGCACGCTCGGCTTCTTCGTGAACAAGGACGCGCTCGACGGCAAGCCGGTGCCGCGTTCGTGGGCCGACCTGCTGAAACCCGAATACAAGGGCATGGTCGGTTATCTCGATCCGTCGAGCGCATTCGTCGGCTACGCCGGTGCGGTCGCCGTCAACCAGGCGCTCGGCGGCAGCCTCGACAACTTCAAGCCGGCCCTCGACTGGTTCCGCAAGCTGAAGGCGAACGCGCCGATCGTGCCGAAGCAGACCGCCTATGCACGCGTGCTGTCCGGCGAGATTCCGATCCTGCTCGACTACGACTTCGATGCGTATCGTGCGAAGTACAAGGACAGCGCGAACGTCGAGTTCGTGATTCCGAAGGAAGGCACGATCGCCGTGCCGTACGTGATGAGCCTCGTGAAGGGTGCGCCGCACGATGCGAACGGCAAGAAGGTGCTCGACTTCGTGCTGTCGGACGAAGGCCAGAAGCTGTGGGCCAACGCCTACCTGCGCCCGGTGCGCGCGCAGGCGCTCGGCGCCGACATCGCCGCGAAGTTCCTGCCGGCGAGCGAGTACGCACGGGCGAAATCGGTCGACTTCGGCAAGATGGCGGCCGGCCAGCAGGCGTTCGGCCAGCAGTACCTGCAGGTGATGCAGTAAGCGGCAGGATACGACCGATGCTCGACCTGACTTTCCCGCTGCGCTGGCGCGTCGCGCTCGTCGCGCCGGCGCTCGCGGTGTTCGCCGCGTTCTGGCTGCTGCCGATGGCGGCGCTCGTGCAGGTGTCCGCCGACGGCGCGTTCTTCTCGCAGTACGCGGCGCTGCTCGGCAACGCGCGCTACATGAAGAGCCTCGGCGGGACCATCGCGCTGTCCGCGGGCGTGACGCTCGCGACGCTCGCCCTGTCGACGATCTCGGGCCTCTTGCTCGCGCGCCGCGAATTCGCCGGCAAGCGCGTGCTGCTCGCGCTGCTCACGTTTCCGCTCGCGTTCCCGGGCGTCGTCGTCGGCTTCATGGTGATCATGCTCGCCGGCCGTCAGGGGCTGATCGGAATGCTGTCGGCGAAACTCACCGGCGACAAGTGGGTATTCGCGTACTCGGTTGCGGGCCTGTTTATCGGCTACCTGTACTTCTCGATTCCGCGCGTGATCGTCACCGTGATCGCGGCCGCGTCGAAGCTCGACGCGTCGCTCGAGGAAGCCGCCCGTTCGCTCGGCGCGTCGCCGTGGCGCATCTTCGTCGACATCGTGCTGCCCGCGCTCGCGCCGGGCCTGATCGCGGCCGGCGCGATCTGCTTCGCGACCGCGATGGGCGCATTCGGCACCGCGTTCACGCTCGCCACCGACCTGAACGTGCTGCCGATGACGATCTATACCGAGTTCACGCTGAACGCGAACATCGCGACGGCGGCCGGCCTGTCGATCGTGCTCGGCATCGTCACCTGGGCCGTGCTCGCGCTCGCGCGTCGTTTCACCGGCCACACTGCTGCCGCCGCGGCCTGAGGATTCCTGCATGCAATCGCTTTCCGGCTCTTCCGCGCCGTCGCCGTCGCCTTCGCCGGCACCCGCTCCCGTGCAGGCGAACGGTGTCGCGCGCCGCGCACCGCGCGTCACCGGCGCGCGCGCGATCGCCGCGCTGCAATGGGGCGTCACGCTGTTGCTGTGCGCGTTCCTGATCGTGCCCGTCGTGATGTCCGTGCTCGCGGGCGTGACCGTCAACTATTTCCGCGGCCTGTCGAGCGGCCTCACGCTGCGCTGGCTCGAACAGGTGTGGCAGCAGTATCACGGCTCGGTCGCGCTGTCGCTCTATGTGGCATTCGCGACGCTCGCGATCGTGCTCGTCACCGGCGTGCCGGCCGGCTATGCGCTCGCGCGCAGCAAGAGCCGCGTCGCACGCGCGATCGAGGAGGCGCTCGTCCTGCCGGTCGCGCTGCCCGGCCTCGCGTCGGCGCTCGCGCTGCTGATCGTATACGGCGGCTTCACCTCGTTCCGGATGAGCCTGTGGTTCATCGTCGTCGGCCACGTCGTGTTCACGCTGCCGTTCATGGTTCGTGCAGTGGCCGCCGTTGCGGTCGGCGCCGACCTGCGTACGCTCGAGGAAGGCGCGGCGAGCCTCGGTGCGTCGTTCGTCACGCGCTTCGTCACGATCGTGCTGCCGAACCTGCGCCCCGGCATCGTCGCGGGTGCGCTCGCGGTACTCACGCTGTCGATCGGCGAATTCAACCTCACGTGGATGCTGCATACGCCCGACACCAAGACGCTGCCGGTCGGACTCGCCGATACCTACGCATCGCTGCGCCTCGAAGTCGGCAGCGCGTACACGATCCTGTTCCTGCTGATGACGCTGCCGCTGCTCATCGCGATGCAGTGGCTCGGCGTCGATCCGTCCGGCACGCGCGCGCTCAAGAAGCGCCCGCGCTGAATTTCTCGCAGACATGAAACTCGATTCCACTCCCATCACGCTGACCCGCTGCGCGAAGACGTTCCGCGGCACGCGCGTACTCGAACCGCTCGACCTGTCGATCGGCGCGGGCGAAACACTCGTGCTGCTCGGCCCGTCGGGCTGCGGCAAGACGACGACGCTGCGCCTGATCGCGGGGCTCGACACGCCGGACGCCGGCGGCACGATCGCATTCGGCAACGACGATGTCACCGCGCTGCCGATCGAGCGCCGGCAAGTCGGCATGGTGTTCCAGAACTACGCGCTGTTTCCGAACCTGACGGTGCGCGGCAACGTCGGCTACGGACTGAAGATCCGCAAGACCGAGCCGCGCGCGCTGCGTGAACGCGTCGACGAGCTGCTCGCGATGATGCGGCTCGACGCACATGCGGACAAGCCGGTCGATCAGCTGTCGGGCGGCCAGCGCCAGCGTGTCGCGCTGGCGCGCGCGCTCGCGGTGCGCCCGCGCGTGCTGCTGCTCGACGAACCGCTGACCGCGCTCGATGCGAAGTTGCGCGACGCGCTGCGCCGCGAGATGAACGCGCTGCTGCGCGAGCTTGGCGTGACGACCGTCTACGTGACGCACGACCAGGCGGAAGCGATGGAACTCGGCGACCGGATCGTCGTGATGGGCGCGGGCCGCATCGAGCAGATCGGCACGCCGCGCGAGATTTACTACCATCCGGCGAACCGTACGGTCGCGCAGTTCATCGGCACGCTGAACCGGCTAGCCGGGCAATGGCGCGATGGCGCGCTGGTGACGACGGGCGGCGCGATCGCGACGCCGCACGCCGCCGACGAATGGTTCTTCCGCCCCGAAGACGCGCAGCTCGCCGATCCCGCGCATGCGCCACTGCGCGGCGCGGTCGGCGCGTGTGCATTCCTCGGCGAACGCACGCGGCTCACGATCGAGCACGCGGCGCCCGATGCGCTCGTGATCGACGTGCCGGGCCGCATCGCGCTCGCACGCGGCACGGCGGTCGGCCTCACGATCGCCCCGGAAGGCCTGATCGCGCTCGGCGCGTAATCCGTCGTTCGGGCATCATTCATGCAGCACCCCATCGCGGCGCACGACGCCGCCCCCACAACAACCAGACGATTCCGAGAAACGACGATGCTGCTTGCTCAAATCAGCGATCTCCACATCAAGCGGCCGGGCCAGCTCGCGTACCGGCGCGTCGACACGGCGGCCGCGCTCGCGCGTTGCATTGCGAAGCTGAACGCGCTTGAGCCGCGCCCCGACGCCGTGCTCGTCACCGGCGACCTGACCGACTTCGGCCACGATGAGGAGTACGGCAACCTGCGCGAGCTACTCGCGACGCTCGAGATTCCGTACTACCTGATGATCGGCAATCACGACGACCGCGCCGGGCTGCGCCGCGCGTTTGCGGAGCGCGCCGAGCTGCAGGACGGCGAATTCGTGCAATACGCGCTCGACGTCGGCGCGGTGCGCGTGCTGGCGCTCGATTCGCAGGTACCCGGCGCGAGCCACGGCGACCTGTGCGACGCACGGCTCGCGTGGCTCGCCGCGCAGCTCGACGCCGCCCGCGACCGGCCGGTGATCGTCGCGCTGCATCACCCGCCGTTCGTGGCGGGCATCGGCCACATGGACAAGCTGCGCCTCGCGCCTGCGGCTGCCGCGAAACTCGACGCGCTGCTGCGCGGTCATCCGAACGTCGAGCGCGTGCTGTGCGGTCACGTGCACCGCACGATGTTCACGCGCTTCGGCGGCACGCTCGCGTCGGCGGTGCCGTCGCCCGCGCACCAGGTCGCGTTCGACCTGCGGACCGATGCGCCGTCCGCGTTCCGGCTCGAACCGCCGGCGTTCGCGGTCCATCGTTATGCGCCCGACACGGGGATGACGTCGCATCACGTGTATGTCGACGAAGGCGCCGGCCCGTATCCGTTCTACGAACCGACGGGCGAGCTGGTCGACTGACGGCGTGCGGCACGCGCGATGACGGGTGGCGGCCGGTTCGCCGCGCGCCCGGCAGGATTCACGTCGCTCCGGTATGATCGGCAGCCTCGACCGGCGCCCGGCCCGCCTGCGCACCCGACGCGTGCGCCGCTTGCCACGCCGTCCAACTTCGTCCGCGCAGCCATGTCCACCGCCTCCACCGACCGTCCGACCGACGCCGCCTCGCCCCACTACTCGCGCAGCCTGCTGTTGCTGCTCGCGACGATCGCGGGCGTGTCGGTCGCGAACATCTACTACAACCAGCCGCTGCTCGACAGCTTCCGCTCGGCCTTCCCCGACGGCGCGTCATGGATCGGCGCGGTGCCGACCGCGACGCAGCTCGGCTATGCAGCCGGCATGTTCCTGCTCGCACCGCTCGGCGACCGGTTCGATCGCCGCGGGTTGATCCTGATGCAGATCGCCGGCCTGTCCGTCGCGCTGATCGTGGCGGCCACCGCACCGTCGCTGGCCGTACTCGCCGTCGCGAGCCTCGCGATCGGCATTCTCGCGACCATCGCGCAGCAGGCCGTGCCGTTCGCCGCCGAAATCGCGCCGCCCGCCGAACGCGGGCATGCGGTCGGCACCGTGATGAGCGGCCTGCTGCTCGGCATCCTGCTCGCGCGCACGGCGGCCGGCTTCGTCGCCGAGTATTTCGGCTGGCGCGCGGTGTTCGCCGCGTCGGTCGCGGCACTCGTCGCGCTCGCCGCCGTGATCGTGATGCGGCTGCCGCGCAGTTCGCCGACGTCGACGCTGTCGTACGGCAAGCTGCTCGGCTCGATGTGGCATCTGGCGGTCGAACTGCGTGGGTTGCGCGAGGCGTCGCTGACGGGCGCCGCGCTGTTCGCGGCGTTCAGCGCGTTCTGGCCCGTGCTGACGCTGCTGCTCGCCGGCGCGCCGTTCCATCTCGGCCCGCAGGCAGCCGGCCTGTTCGGGATCGTCGGAGCCGCGGGTGCGCTCGCCGCGCCGTACGCGGGCCGCTTCGCGGACAAGCGCGGCCCGCGCGCGATCATCTCGCTCGCGATCGCGCTGCTCGCGCTGTCGTTCGTGATCTTCGCGCTGTCGGGTTCGAGCCTCGTCGGGCTCGTGATCGGCGTGATCGTGCTGGATGTCGGTGTACAGGCCGCGCAGATCTCGAACCAGTCGCGCATCTACGCGCTGAAGCCCGAAGCGCGCAGCCGTGTGAACACGGTGTACATGGTGTGTTACTTCATCGGCGGCGCGCTCGGCTCGTCGGCCGGGGTTGCCGCGTGGCATGCATTCGGCTGGACCGGCATGTGCGCGACGGGGCTGCTGTTTGCCGCGCTCGCGGGCTGGTCCCACCATCGCGGCGGCCGGCACGGCTGAGCGCAGCCGGCCACGGCGGCGTCACGCGTCGGCGCGCTGCGTGGCCGGTTCGTCGACGGGCGGCGGCGCGAACGCCGGTGCCGGGTCGATCACCGCGGCGGGATCCATCACGGCCGCCGGCGTCGGCACCGCGAGCGGGACGGCGGAAGGCGCGAGGATCGGCGCCGCTTCGGGAATCGCGATCTGCTCGGGAGAGGACGCGGCGTCCGCCATCGGCGCCTGCTCGGCCGCAACGGCTGCCGCACGCGCCGCAGGCCGGCGGGCCGGATCGAACACGAACGACAGCCCGACACTGCCGAGGATCGCGACGGTCGCGACCACCGTCGCCATCGTCACCGGTTCGCCGAGCAGCAGCGCACCGAGCGCGACCGCGACGATCGGGTTCACGTACATGCAGCTGCTCGCGATGATCGGGCTCGTGTGACGGATCAGGTAGCCGTACGCGACGTACGCGGCCATCGTGCAGAACACCATCAGGTACAGGAACGCGAACACCGGCCCCACCATCACGTGCTCGATGCGTTCGCCGATCAGCCAGGCGACGAGCGTCGAGATCAGGCCGCCGAGGCCGATCTGCAGCGACGTCGACAGGAACAGGTCGGACGGCAGCTTGAGCCGCGTCGCGAGGTGCGCGCCGCCGGCCCAGAACAGCGCGCCGGCCAGCACGCAGATCGTGCCGAGCGCCGAATTCTGGGCGGCCGCGCCGCCCGAATTCAGCACGACGATACCGACCATGCCGAGCCCGACGGCCGCCCACTCGCCCTTCGTCACCGGCCGGCCTGCCACCGCCGCGATCACGGTCGCGAACAGCGGCACCGTGGCCACCATCACCGCGGCCGAGCCGCTGCTGACCGAGCTGATCCCGAGCGCGATCGTGCCGGACGACAGCGCGACGAGCATCGTGCCGACGATCCCCGCGTTGCGGATCTCCAGCAGCGTCGGCCATTCGGGCTTGCGCCGCAGCGCGAAGATGAACAGCCCGATCCCGCCGAGCAGGTTGCGCAGCCCCGACAGCAGCAGCGGCGGGAACGACTGCAGCGCGAAATGCAGCCCGCTGTAGGTCGAACCCCAGACGAAATAGATGAACACGAGCGCCAGCGCGACGCGGCCACCGCGGCTTTGCGGCAGGCGGATCCGGAACGAAAAGCGCGCGAAGAAATCGAGGAGGCGGTCGAGCGGCGTCATCGTGCAGCCCGCCCGCACGTCACGCCGCGTGCTCCGCTGAAAGGCGCCGGCAATGCCGGCAAACGGTCCTGACGGGACCGGGAAGGCAGAGCGAACGTGCGGAACGACATGGCAGTGCGAACGGCGACGAAAGAGAACCGGCAAGCGGCGGCAGAGGGACAAAAAAAACGTGCGCAGCCACTTCGGCTGCACACGCTCCGCATTATGGCATCAAGGATTCGAAAGCATCGCCAGACCTGTCTGAAAGGATAACGACTGACGTTTCGGCGCGACATTTTTCGGCCGGCGGGCCGGTGAAATCCGGGGCCGGATGCGCAAGGCGCACGCGTCGTCGCCGCCGGTCCCGTGCGCATGCCATCGCCATCCGCAACAGTTGGATCCAGCGTCGGCCGAACGGCCTGTTACGCGCGCCGGGGCGTCCCGTCACGCCTATCGTGACGGACGACGCGCCCTTCCCTTGCCGTCCAGCGCGTCTCTTCGACACCCGCACCTCTCATACAATATTTTGTATAATTCAACCGTACTTCCGCCGAAACCCGTCGTTTTCGTCGGCAGCGCACTGGGCGATCTCCGCGGCTTTCCGCTGCCTGCCCGACGCGAAGCCGGCCACCAGATCGACCAGGTACAGCGCGGCCTCGCGCCCGACGACTGGAAACCGATGCGCACGATCGGCGCCGGCGTACGGGAAATCCGCGTGCGCGATGCGAGCGGCGCGTTCCGGATCGTCTATGTCGCGACGTTCGCCGAAGCGATCTACGTGCTGCATTGCTTCCGGAAGCAATCGGCGCGCACGAGCAAAGCCGATATCGACCTGGCCGCCCGGCGCTATCGCGCCCTGCCGATGGAGTTGAAGAAACCATGACCAACGAACGCTACACGAGCGTCTGGGATGCAATCGAGGGCCAGCCGGCCGAAGCCGAGAACATGAAGCTGCGCTCCGAACTGATGATCGCGCTCAAGCAGCGCATCGCGCAGCTCGAACTCAGTCAGGCGCAGGCCGCGAAGCAGCTGGGCGTCACGCAGCCGCGCGTGTCTGACCTGATGCGCGGCAAGATCAACCTGTTCGGGCTCGACGCGCTCGTGAACATGGCCGCGGCGGTCGGCCTGCGCGTCGATCTTCAGGTGCGCGAATCCGCATGACGGATACGCGCACCTCGCGCGCCGCTCACGATCCGCCGAACCAGTTGTACCCCTGATCGATCCAGTAGCCGCCCGGGAACGTATCGGTCACGAAGATTTCCATGATGTGCTTCGGGTTCTTGTAGCCGAGTTTGGTCGGCATCCGCAGCTTCATCGGGAAGCCGTATTCCGGCGGCAACTGGCGGCCGTCGTACTCGAGCGCGAGCAGCGTCTGCGGATGCAGCGCGGTCGGCATGTCGATGCTTTCGTAGTAATCGTCCGCGCATTTGAAACCGACGTGTTTCGCCCGCGTGTCGGCGCCGGCACGCGCGAGGAACGCGCCGAACGGCGTGCCGCCCCAGCGGCCGATCGCACTCCACCCTTCCACGCAGATGTGCCGCGTGATCTGTTCCGCGTGCGGCAACGCGCGAAGCTCGTCGAGCGTCCACACGCGCTTGCCCGTCACGCGGCCGGACAGCACGAGGCGGTACGTCGACTCATCGACATGCCGCACTTCGTCGATCCCGTAGTACGCGTTGAACGGGAACGGGCGCGTGATGTCGGCCTCGGTGTAGGTCGGCGCGAGCCGGTCGGGGTTGAACAGCCAGGCCTGCACGCGATCGTTCATGCGCGACACTTTCTCGAGAAACGTGTTGACCGACGCGTCGTCCTGCAGCGTGCAGCCGGTCAGCATCGCGAGGCCGCCGAGCGTCAGCACGCGCCGGTTGAAGAGCCGCCGCGACGGCATCTCGAGCTCGCGGCGGACATCGAGTTCGAGCGACTTCCGGTCGAGTGTCCAGCGCGGCTCGCCACGGTTTTTTTCGGATTCCGACATGATGATTTCCTTCGCCCGCGATGAGCAGGTCAGCGGCCGCGCAGCATCGCGAGCAACGAGCGCGGCACCAGCAGCGCCATCGCGACGTGGACGACAAAGAAGGCGACGAGCAGCGACATCGCCCAGAAATGCACGACGCGCGCGTTGTCGTAGCCGCCGAACAGTTCGCGCAGCAGCGGAAACTGCACGGATTTCCAGATCGTGAGCCCCGACAGCACCAGCACGACGAGATCGACGATCGCGGTCAGGTACGCGGCTCGCTGCACCGCGTTGTAGACGCTCAGGTCGTTGTGCGACAGCCGCCCGCCGAGCGCGGCGCGGACGTCGCGCCAGATGGACGCCGGCGTGACGGGCAACAGCTTGCGCGCGAAGCGCCCCGTTGCGATCGACATCGCGAGGTAGAACAGCCCGTTGCCGACCAGCAGCCACATCGCCGCGAAATGCCATTGCAGCGCGCCGCCGAGCCAGCCGCCGAGCGTGATGCCGTGTGCGAACGTGAACGACGGATAGATCGGCGACGCGTCGTAGATACGCCAGCCGGACAGCGCCATCAGGATCGCCGCGAGCGCGTTGAGCCAGTGGCTCACGCGCACCCACGGCGGATGGATCGTCGGCGCGGGCGGCGTCGCGCTCGCGCGATCCGTGGCAGGAACCGTTTGCATGATGAAGACTCCCGGAATGATGCGACGGGACGCGATGCGTCCGCAGCCGGCCGGCCGCGCCCCGCGCACGTCGATCAGTTCGACGGGCTCATGGTGTCCTTCTTCATCGCGTCGCCCTTGGACATCGCGTCGTGGCCCATCGCGTCCTTCGACATCGCGTCCTTTTTCATCGCATGCTTCTTCATGCCGTCCTTCTTCATCGCGCCATCCTTCGCCATCGCGTCGTGACCCATCGCGTCCTTCGACATCGACATGCCGTCCTTCGACATCGCATCGTTCTGCGCGTAGGCGCCCGTTGCGATCGTGGCAAGTGCGGCGACACAGGCAACCAGGAATACGTTTTTCATGACATCTCTCCACTACATGGGTTTAGGAGCCGAATAGACGGAGCACACCGCCGGAAATGACAGCGATGTCAAAAAAAATTCTAGACGCCTGAAATGAAGATGCGAATGCTGCACCGCTCGACGCGCGCCGGTCCGCCGGGACGCCGTAAGGAAGCCGCGATTGCTGCGCTGCACCCTGCCCGGCTCGCCGGCGGCGATCCGGAAATCGCCCGGCGGCATCCGATCCGCTCCCGGTTGAAACCGCAGCCAAGCCGGTGTATCGTGTGCGCTGCTAACGCGGGGGTCCTGCAATGCGTTCGGTCAAACAACCGGCATTGCGGGTGAGAAATACCCTTTGAACCTGATCTGGATAATGCCAGCGCAGGGAAGCGTACGGATTTCGCCGCCATCCTTCTGACGAAATCCGCCGCCTCACCAAGCCTCGTCTCCTGCTTAGCTCGAGCCCCACATACGTCAAGGGCTCCGGGCAAGCGCCGAAGCGCCTGTCCGGCGCTCACACAGGAGATTGCATGAACGCCAATCCGAAGTTTCTGTCCGCCGACGCTCATGTCGATGCCGCGGCCGTCGCCCCGCTGCCGAATTCCCGCAAGGTTTATGTAACCGGCTCTCAGCCCGACATCCGCGTGCCGATGCGAGAAATCACACAGGCCGACACGCCGACCGGCTTCGGCGGCGAAAAGAATCCGCCGATCTACGTGTACGACACGTCGGGCCCCTACACCGATCCGGAAGCGAAGATCGACATCCGCGCGGGCCTGGCCGCGCTGCGTCAGGGCTGGATCGAAGCACGCGGCGACACCGAAATGCTCGGCGGCCTGTCGAGCCAGTACGGCCTCGAGCGCGCGGCCGACCCGGCCACCGCCGACCTGCGGTTCCCGGGCCTACACCGCAACCCGCGCCGCGCCCAGGCCGGCAAGAACGTCACGCAGATGCACTATGCGCGCCAGGGCATCATCACGCCGGAAATGGAATACATCGCGATCCGCGAGAACCAGCGTCGCGCCGAGTACCTCGAGAGCCTGAAGTCGAGTGGCCCGAACGGCGCGAAGCTCGCCGCGATGATGGGCCGCCAGCACCCGGGCCAGGCGTTCGGCGCCGCGGCCTTCGGCGCGAACGCGCCGGCCGAGATCACGCCGGAATTCGTGCGCTCGGAAGTGGCATGCGGCCGCGCGATCATCCCCGCGAACATCAACCACCCGGAATCCGAGCCGATGATCATCGGCCGCAACTTCCTCGTGAAGATCAACGCGAACATCGGCAACTCGGCCGTCACGTCGTCGATCGGCGAGGAAGTCGACAAGATGACGTGGGCGATCCGCTGGGGCGGCGACACGGTGATGGACCTGTCGACCGGCAAGCACATCCATGAAACGCGCGAGTGGATCATCCGCAACAGCCCGGTGCCGATCGGCACGGTGCCGATCTACCAGGCGCTGGAGAAGGTCAACGGCAAGGCCGAGGACCTGACCTGGGAAATCTTCCGCGACACGCTGATCGAGCAGGCCGAGCAAGGCGTCGACTACTTCACGATCCACGCGGGCGTGCGCCTGCAATATGTGCCGCTCACCGCTAACCGGATGACGGGCATCGTGTCGCGCGGCGGCTCGATCATGGCGAAGTGGTGTCTCGCGCACCACAAGGAAAGCTTCCTGTACGAACACTTCGAAGAGATCTGCGAGATCATGAAGGCGTACGACGTGAGCTTCTCGCTCGGCGACGGCCTGCGCCCCGGCTCGATCTACGACGCGAACGACGAAGCGCAGCTCGGCGAACTGAAGACGCTCGGCGAGCTCACGCAGATCGCGTGGAAGCACGACGTGCAGGTGATGATCGAAGGCCCCGGCCACGTGCCGATGCAGTTGATCAAGGAGAACATGGATCTTCAGCTCGACTGGTGCAAGGAAGCGCCGTTCTACACGCTCGGGCCGCTCACCACCGACATCGCGCCGGGCTACGACCACATCACGTCGGGCATCGGCGCCGCGATGATCGGCTGGTTCGGCACCGCGATGCTCTGCTACGTGACGCCGAAGGAACACCTTGGCCTGCCGAACAAGGACGACGTGAAGGAAGGCATCATCACGTACAAGCTCGCCGCGCACGCCGCCGATCTCGCCAAGGGCCACCCCGGCGCACAGGTTCGCGACAACGCACTGTCGAAGGCACGCTTCGAGTTCCGCTGGGAAGACCAGTTCAACATCGGTCTCGATCCGGACAAGGCGCGCGAATTCCACGACGAGACGCTGCCGAAGGATTCGGCGAAGGTCGCGCACTTCTGCTCGATGTGCGGCCCGCACTTCTGCTCGATGAAGATCACGCAGGACGTGCGCGAGTTCGCGGCGCAGCAGGGCGTATCGGAAACCGAGGCGCTGAAGAAAGGGATGGAAGTGAAGGCGGTCGAGTTCGTCAAGACCGGCGCCGAGATCTATCACCGTCAGTAAACGCAAGCGGCGATCCACACCGGAATCGCATCGCAATGCACGAAGCCCGCTTTCGAGCGGGCTTTTTTGCGCATGTCGTGTGCCTGCCGACGCGCGGGACACAATTGATTACGAAACCGCGCGAGCCTTAACAAGTCCTTACAGCAGCCCCGTGGAGCGGCGCGTAGATTGGGGACATGCGTGGCCGCCAGCCGGTCGCGCGTCCTCCGTTCACTACCACAAGGACAACGATCATGATTTCGATTCGGCGTATTGGGGTATGCGCGCTCCTCGTCGCAACGGTGACCAGCCTGTCGGCCTGCGACTCGATGACGAGGCGGCAGCGCGACACGGCAATCGGCGCGGGTGTCGGTGGCGTCGCCGGCGCGGCGATCGGCGGCAACGCGCTGTCGACGCTGGGCGGCGCGGCAGCCGGCGGCATCATCGGCAACCAGGTCGGCAAGTAAGCAGCCGGCCGGACCCGGCGCAACATTCGTCCAGACGGCGTTTCCGCGATGCGGAAGCGCCGTTTTCGCATGCGGCGTCGCAATATGCGCGTCAACCGCCCGGAAATGATCGGTTACCGTTTTGCATACCGTGTCATCGGCGCGCGGCCTAAGCTTAAGCATCTGCCGATTGCCGGCTCCGCCGGAGAGACATCATGAACAGGACCCTCGTCGCAGCGGCGCTCGCCTGCACGACGCTCGCCGGCTGCTACTACCCGTACGGCTACTATCCTGGCGGCTATTACACGGCCGCGCCGGTGCAGCCGGCGCCCGTGTACGTCGATCCCGGCCCCGCCTACTACTATCCGGCACCCGCCTATGCACCCGCATGGGGCGGCTATTGGGGACCGGCGCTGTCGCTCAATTTCGGCTTCGGCGGACGCGGCGGCTGGCGCCACCACTGACCGGATACGGCCGCCGACGGAAGGCCGCCCGTCCCCCGCAACCGGCGACCTGCCCGTTTCTTGTCGTTTCATCCAATCGTGAAACGACGGCACGGTAACGCGGTGTAAGATTCATCGCATCCCGTCCCCGCCCTCACGATCGATGTCGCCCAAGAACGCTTTTCTGCTGACCGTGCTCGCTGCCCTGTGGGGCGCGTCGTTCCTGTTCATCCGGATCGGCGTGGTCGATCTCGGCGTCGCGCCGCTGATGGCGTTACGCGTGGGCATCGGCGCGCTGTTTCTCACGGGCTTCGCGCTGACGCGCTTCAAACCCGCCGACCTCGGCGCGCGGCTGCGCCATCATGCGTGGCCGTTGTTCGTCGTCGGCGCGCTGAACTCGGGCATCCCGTTCTGCCTGTTCGCGTTCGCCGAGCTGACGCTGTCGGCCGGCCTGACGTCGGTGATCAATGCAACGACGCCGCTGTGGGGCGCGCTCGTCGCGTACCTGTGGCTGAAGGACAAGCTGTCGCTGCCGCGCGCGCTCGGCCTCGTGATCGGCTTTGCCGGCGTGCTCACGCTCGTGTGGAACCAGATCGCGAACGCGCACGGCGACACGGGCGCCAGCGCGACCGCGCTCGCCGCCGCCGCGGCGCTCGGCGCGACGCTGCTTTACGGCATCGCGGCCAATTACACGAAGCGCAAGCTCAGCGGCGTCGACCCGCTCGTCAACGCGGCCGGCAGCATGATCGGCTCGTCCATCCTGCTGCTGCCGTTCGCGATCGCCACCTGGCCGGCCGCGCCGGTCAGCGCACACGCGTGGGGCTCGGTGCTCGCCCTCGGCATCGCATGCACGGGCGTCGCGTACTTCATCTTCTTCTACCTGATCGCACATATCGGCCCTGCCCGCGCGATTACCGTCACGTTCGTGATCCCCGTGTTCGGGCTGTTGTGGGGGGCGCTGTTCCTCGGCGAACACGTGTCGGCCATGATGATCGAAGGCTGCGCGATCGTGCTCGTCGGCACCGCGCTCGCGACTGGCGTGATCAAGCGGATTCCCGGCTTCGGGCCGCGCGGCGGCGAAGCGACCTGACGAGCCGGGCGCGGGCGCCGTCGTTCGTCGCGCGGCCATCGTCAACCGCCGGTGACGCGCAACGCCCGCCCGCCAACGCACCGCGAATGGTGTCGCCGCACGCCCCCATTCCTCTGACGGCCGATCCCGGCTGCGCCCGTGTCGGCCGCCGGGATTTCCCGTACTCCACTCCCCACCATTCGCCATGCGGCCGGGTTGTCATGTCCCGCGGCGGCGCGCTTCGCTGCGTGACAGTCATGCGCGGCACGCACTCGCCCGGCGCCTGATACCGCTGCGCGCCAGCCACGGCCGAGCCGTGTACCGTTTGCGTCTGGAGTTACCCTGATACGCGTGCCGCTGCAATCCCGTTACACTCGGAACACTTACCCGCAGAAGGCGGCATCGATGCTCCACGTTCTTTCGCGTCCGCCTGCGCGTGCGACTGCATCGGCGTGGCGGCTCGCTCCCGCCCCACCGCTCGCCCCCGGGCACCGTTGACATGAAGCCCGCCCGCGACCTATCGCTCGACTCCCTGCTCGAACGCCTCACGCCGACGCCCGGCGGCTGGCTCGCCACTTATCGCACCACGAAGCTGCGCAGCGTGTTCCAGCCCGTGCTGTCGATCACGCACAAGCGCGTCGTCGGATACGAAGCGCTGCTGCGCGTCGTCGACGCGAACGGCGCGCTGGTGTCGCCCACCGCGCTGTTCGACCGGACGCGCGGCGACGCCGACGCGCTGATGCTCGACCGGCTCGCGCGCTGCCTGCACACGGCCAACTTTGTCGCACAAGGAATCGGCGACGGCTGGCTGTTCCTGAACGTGACGCCGCGCGTGCTCGATACGGGCCTCGTGCAGCGCGAGTTCGTCGAGGCGCTGTGCCGGCATTTCTCGTTGCCGCCGAATCGCATCGTGCTGGAAGTCGTCGAGCAACCGGCGCGCGACGAAGCCGCGCTCGCCCGCACGATCGACATGATCCAGCATCGCGATTTCCTGATCGCGATCGACGATTTCGGCACCGGCTTCTCGAACTTCGACCGCGTTTGGCGCGCACGGCCCGACATCGTCAAACTCGACCGCTCGCTCGTCGAACGCTCGACCGGGTCGGCCGAGGATCGACGCATCATGCATCACCTCGTGTCGATGCTGCACCAGGCCGGCGCAATGGTGCTGGCCGAAGGCGTGGAAAGCGACGACGCGCTGCAGGCGCTGATGGAAGCCGATATCGATTTCGTGCAGGGTTTCCGGTTCGGCCAGCCCGACGCCTCGATCGCACACGCGAGCGCGGCCGCGCCCGCGATGCTCGACGCCGCGTGGCAACGCTTCATCGCCGACCGGCACACGCCGGTCATCGCAGAGCAACCGGGCTTCGACGCAATCGAGCGGCTCGTGCTCACCGGCGCGGCCGCGTTTTCCGCGAGCGGCAACCTGCAGGACGCCGCGCAACGTGTATTTGCGGTGCCGGCCGCGCGCCGCGTGTTCGTCACCGATGAGATCGGCGAGCAGTTCCTGCCGTCGATCGGCGCCCACACCGACGACGGCCAGGCGGGCGCCACGCGCCTCGCGCCGCTGTTCCCCGAAACCCACAGCAACTGGTCGCGACGCCCGTATTTCCAGCGTGCAATCGCCGCACCGGGACGCGTCGCGCTGATGGGCCCGCACTTCTCGCTGACGGAAGGTCGCGACTGCTATACGGCCGCCGTCGCGATCCGGGCACAGAGCCGGCTCGTCGTGTTCTGCGTCGACTTCGTGCTCGACAGCGCGGGAACGGTGATGCGCTAGCCGCGCGGGCAGCGGACATTGGCCTGCGCGGGCCGCCGGCCATTCATTCGTCAGTCGGTCACCTTCCCTCTTCCGGACTTCACCACGCTGCGGCGCGACTTGTGCTCGAGCCGCCGCTCCTTCGACGCGCGCGTCGGCCGCGTCGCAACGCGAGCGCGCGGCGTGAACGCGACGCTGCCGATCAGCGTATCGAGCCGCGCCAGCGCCGCCTCGCGATTCTTCTCCTGCGTGCGGTATTCCTGCGACTTGATCACGACGATGCCGTCACGCGTGATGCGCTGGTCGGACAGTGCGAGGAGCCGCTCCTTGATGACCGGCGGCAGCGACGACGCGCGGATGTCGAAGCGCAGGTGAATCGCACTCGACACCTTGTTCACGTTTTGCCCGCCCGCGCCCTGCGCGCGCACGGCCGTCCATTCCACGTCGGCCGGATCGAGCGTATAGCGGATCATCATCGCGAAGCCTCCGTGCGGCGCCGCGCAAGCGCTTCGTCGACGCGCGCAGCGAGCCCCGAATCGCGCTGCGTGCGCGTCGCGACCGCCTGCACCAGCACACGCCGCGGCCCGATCACCTGGACGCGCGTGCGGGCACGCGTGACGGCCGTATAGACCAGCTCGCGCGTGAGCACCCGGCTGAACGATGCCGGCAGCACGAGCGCGGCTTCGTCGAATTCCGAGCCCTGCGATTTATGGACGGTCAGCGCGAACGCCGTTTCGTGCGGCGGCAGCGCAGCCGGCGACACCGCGCGCGCGGTGCCGTCCGCGCGCCTGAACCACACGCGCAGCACACCGTGCGCATCGGGCAACGCGATGCCGATGTCGCCGTTGAACAGCCCGAGCGCATAGTCGTTGCGCGTCACCATGATCGGCCGCCCGGTGAACCAGCGCGCGCCGACCGCGAGCGGCACGCGAGCGGCGTGCCGCACATGCGCGGCCACGAGCGCGTTGACGTGCTCCGCCCCGCGTGAGCCGTTGCGGGTCGCGCACAGGATCCGAAACCGGTTGAGCACATCGAACAGCGGCAGCGGATCGGGCACCGGCGCAGTCAGTGCGTCGCGCAACGCGTCGAGGTACGCGCCGAACCGCCTTGCGAGCCGCTCGACCGTCGACGGTGCGAGCGCATCGCCCGCATCGTCGTGGAACGACGCGGCGGCCGCGTCGTCGGCGGGCAGCGCATCGAGCGCGGCCTGCACGTCGCCGCTACGGATCGCGAGCGACAGCCGCCCGATCGGTGAATCGAGACCGAAACGGTAATTGCGTTCGAGCCAGACGACGCAATCCGCGAGTGGCGCCGGCCCGGGCATGGCGGACGCTGCGGCGGCTTCAACGGTCGATGGCGATGTGGTCGCCGTCATCGATGCCAGCGCCACGTCGCCGGCGTCGAACGGCGGCAGTTCGACGGCATCGAGCCATGCAAGTTCGTCGGCTTCGATCCACGCGGGTGTGTCAGCCGCTGTAACGGTGCCGCCGATATCGACCGGCGCCGGGACGGCGGGCAATGGCGACACGATCCCGGCCGACGAAACTTCGTCATCCTGCGATTCGTCGTCGAAGAGCGATGCCTGTCGCGGATCGGCCTTCGGCCGGGACGCCGGTTTGCGTGAAACGGAAGCCGATGTCGAAGGTGACGCCGGGGCCTGCGCCGAAGCGGAAGCCCGACTCGCAGCCGGAACCCCTGCGGCTGCAGTTTCGTCCGGCACCGGTAACGCCGCGACGAACGCCGCCTCGTCGATGCCGAGCGCCTGCGCGATGCGCGTGCGCGCCGCGGCCGTAAAGGCTGGCCGCGCGCTGAGCTCCGCGAACACGGCACCGGCTTCGACCGCGGCCAGTTGATCCTTGTCACCGAGCAGCACGAGCCGCGCGCCCGGCGCAAGCGCATCGAGCAGATGCGCGGCGAGCGCGACGTCGATCATCGACGCTTCGTCGACGACGATCAGGTCGTACGGCAACGGATTGTCGCGATGATGGCGAAAGCCGGCCGCCCCGCCGCCGCCCAGCAGCCGATGCAGCGTATACGACGTATCGGGCAAACGCGCCGCCAGCTCGGGCGGCAAGTCGCCGGCCCGTGCATGCAGCGCTTCCTGCATCCGCTGTGCGGCCTTGCCGGTCGGTGCGGCCAGCGCGATGCGCAGCCCCGGGTGCGCGTCGAGCAGACAAGCCAGCACGCCGACGACAGTCGTCGTCTTGCCCGTGCCGGGGCCGCCGCTGACGATCGTCACGCGGCCCGTCAGCGCGACGATCGCCGCCACGCGTTGCCAGTCGACTTCGCCGGTGGCCGGCCCAAAGTAACGCGCAAGGTTGTCGCGCAGCCGGTCGGGCGACAGCCCTTCATCCGGTGCTGCGGCACCGGCCTGCGCGACGAGCGCATCGGCAAGCCGCCGTTCGTAATCGAAATAGCGCGACAGATACAGGTGGTCGTGCCGGTCGACGAT
This sequence comes from Burkholderia sp. BCC1999, assembly GCF_905339975.1. NCBI lineage: Bacteria > Pseudomonadati > Pseudomonadota > Betaproteobacteria > Burkholderiales > Burkholderiaceae > Burkholderia > Burkholderia sp. BCC1999. The sequence continues at coordinate 167,054 of NZ_CAJPHP010000007.1, forward strand.
CAGCGGCCGCTCGTCGCCACGCGCAAGCGTGCCGAACGCGACCACGCCGCTGGCGGCGAGCGCCGCGCGAACCTCGTCAAGCGGTGCTTCGTAGCGCTGCGCGAGCGCGCCGAGTGCGACGCATACGTGACCGCCGGCCGTCGCACGGCTCGTCGCGAACGCGGCGCGTGCCGCCCAGCGCGCTGCTGCGGACGGCGCGCCGGCGCGCCGCGCGAGATCGCCGATCCGACGCGCGAAGCCTTCCGCGAGCGCGATGCCGAAATCGGCCGGCTCGGGCAGCCGCGCGACGAGGCCGCCGGTAAATTCGAGCGTGTCGTCCGACGCGTTCATGCGCGGCCCCCTTCCATCATCCGGTCGAGGGCATCGACGAGCGCACGCGCGGGCCGGCGCGCGTGCACGCCGGACGGCTCGCCGCCGCTGCGCCAGTCGGGCCGCACGCCGCGCACGAACAGGTACAGGTAGCCCGCGATGTGCGTGTCGTAGTCGTAGTCGCGCAGCCGCCCGCGCAGGTAGCGATGCAGCGCGACCGTGTAGAGCAGCGCCTGCAGGTGATATGCGTGATCGGCCATCGCGACGTCGAGCGCGCGCGGGCCGTAGGCATCCGGCGTCGTGCCGAGATGGTTCGACTTCCAGTCGACGATCCAGAAGCGGCCGTCGTGTTCGACGATCATGTCGATGAAACCCTTGATGAAACCGGCGAGCATGCCCGCCTCCAGTGCAACGTCCGGATAGCCATGCGCGACCAGCAAACGGCGCAACGCCATCAGGTCGAGCGACGGCGCCGGGAACAGGAAACCCATTTCGTCGAGCCGCTTCGCCGGATCGAGATCGGCGAGCCGCATGCCCGGCACGAGCTCGGTGTGCACGACATCGTCGACCAGCCGGGCCATCATCGCCGGCAACCGCGTAGCGAGCTCGGGCTCCGCCTCGACCGGCCGGTCGTGCAGCGCACCGAGCGCGGCCTTGTGCCACGACTCGCGCTCCGTGAAGCGGCTGAGTTCGAACAGGCGGTGCAAGCATTCGCCGGCTGCCGCCCCGCGCGGGAACACGAGGATGTCGTCGTCCGACGGAACGGCTGCGACCGGCTCGTCGAAGATCCATTCGCCGTCCGGCGTCACCTCGGCAAGCGCGTCGTGATCCGGCCGCAACTCTTCGTCGGGGACGGCCGCGACGCCCGCTTCCTCGCGCGCCATCGACGCAGTCAGCGAGCTGAAGCTCGCCATCCGCCACGCGTCGCGCAGCACACGCGTCGCATGACGCGCCGCGAGCGTCTGCGACGCGTCGTGCCCTGCCGCGAGACGCTCGCGTCGCGCCGGCGCCGGCAGTGGCGCGACGCTCACGGGGCCACCCGCGAGCGCCTGCCACGCCGTATCGAGCGCAGCTTCGTCGGGCGGTTCGTCGAGCCACGCATCGAACGACTGGCCGGCGCCGGCGACGAGCCAGTTGAGCACGCTGCGCCGCGCTTCACGCGTCGAGCGCGACGACAGGTACGGCCCGGCAACGACATAACAACGATAGACCGCGCGCGTGAGCGCCACGTAGACGAGCCGCGCGCGCTCCGCGGCCTGCTCGCGCAACGCCTGTCGCGCCGCGTGCGCAGCTGCTTCGTCGTCGCATCCGTAATGCAGCACGGCGTCGCCTGCTTCGTCGTGATATTCGCGCGCATCGGGCAGCGCGGACGAAGGCGGCTCGCGCAATCCGCCGTCGTTCAGGAACGGACAGAACACGATTGCGTATTCCAGCCCCTTCGACTTGTGCACGGTCACGATCTGCACGAGGTTGCGATCGGATTCGAGCCGCAACTGCGCTTCCTCGCCGCCGCCGTCGAGCCGTTGCGCGGCGAGCCAGCGCAGCGTCGGTGCGATGCCCGGCTGCGCGGATGCGCGCGCCTGCGTCAGTTCGGCCAGATGGTTGATGTCGGTCACGCGACGCTCGCCGTCCGCACCGGCCATCAGCCGCTCGGCGATCCGCAGCTCGCGCGTGAACGTGCGCCACATCACCGCGAAACCGCGTTCGCGCCACAGCAGCCGATATCGCGAGAAGCGCTCGACCCAGCTCATCGCGTCGGTGCTGTCGGACGCTTCGCTTCGCGCGTCGCCGTCACCCTGCTCCATCCGCCACAGCGCACCGGCATCGAGGCCGAACCAGTCGGACGCGAGCGCGGCGCGCAGACGCCGCAAGTCGCCCGGCGCATCGATCGCCGCCAGCACGCGTTCGAGCTGCTCGGCGTCGCCGGTCGAGAACACCGACGCCTGCGCCAACTCGACGCTGCCGATGCCCCACGTGGCGAGCACGCGCTTCACGAGACTGCCCTGCCGGTGCGTCTGCACGAGCACCGCGATGTCGCCCGGCGACAGCGGCGATTCACCGAGCCGCACGTGCCCTTCGCGCGCGCCACGCATCAGCCGCGCGATCTCGGCGGCGCAGGCCTGCGCGGCCTGCGCCTGCGCATCGCGCTTGAGCAACGTGCCTTCGCCACCCGGCAACGCCCAGACCCGGAAGTCGCCGGCCGGGCCCGGATCGGTTTCGTCGACGAACGGCTCGCGCACGCGCGTGCCGGCGCGCACCGCGTAATAGTCGAGCCCGTCGAGCACGAAGGCGCGCGGATTCGACATGAAGAAGCGGTTGCACGCATCGACGATCGCGGGCGTCGAACGCTGGTTGACCGCAAGCGTGTAGCACGCGCTCGCCCGCGCGCGCGCCGCCAGATAGGTATGCAGATCGGCCGCGCGGAAGCTGTAGATCGCCTGCTTCGGATCGCCGACGAGGAACAGCGGGCCGCTCGGCGCGAAGATCCGGTCGAAGATCGCGAACTGCAGCGGGTCGGTGTCCTGGAACTCGTCGATCAGTGCGGCCGGATAGCGCGCGCGCAGCGTCTCGGCGAGCCACGGATGCGCATGCAGCGCGTGGTACAAGTTCGCCAGCAGATCGTCGAACGACACGACGCGCCGCGTGCGCTTGCGCTCGGCCAGCGCGCCCGGCGCCACGTCGAGCCAGTCGGAGATCAGCGCGAGCCAGCGCGCACGCTGTGCGGCCTCGGCGGCCGCTACCGCGGCTTCGAGCGCATCGGCGACATCGAAGAACGCGTGCTCGGGCGTCACGCCGCCTTTTTTGGTCGCCTTCACCAGTGCGGAATGCGTGAGCTTCAACGCGGCTTTCGGCAGCGCGGCCGTCGCGTCGCCCTGCGCGAAATGCGCGGTCCATGCGGCCAGCGCATCTGCGACCGCATCGGGCTTGTGCGAGCGCTGATTGAGCACCGGCTGCGCCGTGCGCAGCAACACATCGATTGCATCGCGCTCGGCCGCCCACATCCGCGACGCCTCGGCGAAACATTCGGCCGCGGCGGCTTCGGCCGACTCGTCCGGTTCCGTCACGCCGTCCCAGCGCAGCGCGGCGAGCGGCTTCTTCAGCCGGCGCGCGAGCTGCGCATCGAGCGCCGCCGGACCGGCGCCCGATTCGACGAGCCAGGTCGCAAATCCCGGCCAGCGTGCGGCCGCCGGTTCGACGCGCGTGCGCCAGAAATCCGCCGCGAGTTCGAAGCGCAGCGACGCGTCGTCGGCCTCCATATCGAACGCGAACGGCATCGCCGCCGCGAACGGCGCCTCCTGCAGTGCGCGCTGGCAGAACGCGTGGATCGTGTGGATCGCGGCCTGGTCGAACGCACGCAGCGCGCGCCGGATCCGCTTCGCGGCCGTCTCCGGGTCGAGCGCGCCGTCTTCGCCGAGCGTGGTCTCGAGCAGGCGTGCGATGAACGGATCGCCGCCGTCGTCGCCCGTGTCGAGTGCATGCGCAAGCTGCGCGAGCCGGCTGCGAATCCGCTCGTGCAGTTCAGCCGTCGCCGCCTTCGTGAAGGTCACGACGAGAATCTCGTCCGCACCGAGATCCTTCTCGAGCAACAGGCGCACATACAGCGCGCAGATGTTCCAGGTCTTGCCGGTGCCGGCCGATGCCTCGATCTGGTTGACGCCGTCGAGCGGGCACGCGAACACGTCGAGTTCGAGCGCCTGCTGCGGCTGCGACACGGCGCTCATGCGACCTCCTTCAGATGCTCGATGAGCGGCTCGAACACGAGCTTCGCGAGTGTGCCGAACGGCTCGTCGAGCGACGGGTGCGCGCCGCGCCACGCGATCGCGATGGCCGGATCGTCGGCTTCGCTCACGACACGTTCGTTGATCCACACGCTTGCGGCCTTGGCTTCGCCGTCGGATACCCTCGCCCACGCGCTGCGCGGAAAGAACCGCAGCGGCATGCGCCGCCCCGCGCGAAACAGCGCGGCAAGCGGCGCGAGCCGCTCCAGCGGCGCCGCGACGGGCGTCAGCTCGAACGCGCCGCCGCTGCCGAACCACATCGTACGGCGCGGGCCGTCGGGCTCGACCACGCAGTAGACGAGATGCGCGAGCCACGCGGACAGATAGTCGCGCGCACTCGGCCGTGCGTAGCGGTAGATGATCTGGCCGGCCGGCGTCAACCGGTTCAGCGTGCCATGCAGTTCGAGCGGCGCGCTCACCGCGTCGGTCGACAGCATCGCGTCGTCGGTGCCGAACAACGCCTGCTCGGTATCGGGCCACGCCGGCACGACCGTGAGCGAGAACGGCCGCCGCTCGATGCCGTCGGCCAGCGCTCGGCGCACGCTCGACGCCAGTTGCGTCATCGAGCCGAGCGCCTGGTCGCGCCATACCGCGCCCGTCGCACCGCCCGGCAGTTCGGGGCTCGCGTCGGCAATGCGCAGCGCGTGATCGTGCACGCCGCCCTCGTCCGATTCGATCAACAGCGGCAACACGCGCTCGGCGAGTGCATCGCTGCCGGCGAAGTCGAGCGAGAACGGTTCGGTATCGAGCAGTTCGGCTTGCGCGTCGGCAAGCACGATGCCGAGCCGGCCGCGCAGCAACGCACGCGCCGGATGACGCCAGAAGCGTTCGAATTCGCTGAACGCGACGGGCTCGACCGGTTCGGCCGGCAGCGGCTGCGCGAAGAACGGCAACTCGCGCGGGCCGTCGCGCGACACTTCCGCGGCGAGCAGCGACGCGAGCGTCGCACGCTCGGCGTCATAGGACACGAGCGTGCTGCCGGGCTGGAAATACGCGGCCGCGAACGGTTGCAGCGGATGCTCGACGATGAACGCGCGCCGCGCGGCATCGACTTCATCCGGTGCAGCGTCGGGCCCGGCCGTGACGATCGCCAGATGATCGAGCAACTCGTCGACGAGCGCCGCGGGCGGCAACGGTGCGTTGTCGCGAATGCTGCGGCCCGTGTAGGCAATCAGCAGCCGGTCGCGTGCGGCGAGCAGCAGGTCGAGAAACAGGTTGCGCTCGTCGTCGCGGCGCTGCCGGTCGCCGAGCTTCGGCAACACGGCCATCAGGTCGAATTCGTCCGCGCGTGCGAGGCTCGGCAGCACGCCGTCGTCCATCCCGAGCAGGCAGACGACGCGATACGGCAGCCCGCGCAAGCTCGTCAGCGACGAGAACGTGACCCCGCCCCACGGCACCCCGCCGCGCGCCGGATCGTCGAGCGCCGCGGCCAGCCCCGCGCGGACGACGGCAGCCGGCAATGCTTCGTCGGGCGCGCCCTCCGTCATCGCGGCCAGCATCGCGTCGAGCGCATCGCGCACGCCGGCCAGTGCGTCCGCATACGCTGCGCCCGAATCGAAGAAGCGTGCGAGCGTGTCGGCGAACAGTTCGCTCCAGCCGCTCGGCGTGTGCGATTCAGCCAGGCGCCGCGCGAAGCCGTCGAGATCGTCGGTGAAGCGCGCAAGCCGGCCGAGCAGTTCGGCCTCGCTGCCCGTGGCCGCCTCGATCGGCAGCCACGCACCGATCGGCGCCGCACCCTCCGGCATCGCATAACCGAGAAAGAGCCGCGCGAGCGCGTCGGAGAACGTGTGGCGCGGCGCGGGCACGGCCGCGTCATCGCTGGCGAGCGGCGACAACCCGCGCCGTGCGCCGGCGGCCGCGAGCCAGGTCTGCACCGTCTCGAGCGCAGCCGCGTCGATGTCGTAGCGCGCGGCCACTGCATCGACGCGCAGCCATTCGACCAGCTCCGGCGCGCCGACCTGCCGTTCCGGCAATGCGAGCCAGTCGAGCAGCACGCGGGCGACCGGGTTCGCCTGCGACGGCGGCAGGCCGGTAATCCGGTACGGCACGCGCGCGCCGCCGGCGCCGGCCGTGCCGAACACGGCATCGATCAGCGGCCCGGCCGCCGCGAGGTCGGCCACCGCGACCAGCACGTCGGACGGCTGCAGGCTCGCGTCGGCGTCGAACCACGCAAGCAGGCGGTCATGCAGCACTTCGAGCTGGCGCGCGAGGCTGTGGCACACGTGCACCTCGATGCCGCGCTCGGCCGGCGTGTCGCCGGTTTCGGCCTCCGGCTGCAGTTCGAGGATCGCGTTCTGCACGCGCGCGAGCCACGTGGATTCGGGATTCGCGACGAAGCGCGACGCATCGCCTGACGCGGCGCTTTCGGTCAGTTCGTGCAGCATATGTAACTGCGCCTGCGTCTGCCTGCCCCACTCGGCGAGCAGCGGATGGCCGACTTCCTGGTAGTCGAGCCGCCCGGCCGCGTCAAGCGCCTCGGCATGCGCGGCCGTGACGATGTCGAACCAGAATTCGCGGCACGGGTTCAGCGCATAGACGCGCACGTCGATCCAGCGCGACAGCTCGCGCAGCAGCGCGACGTGCAGCGGCGGCATCGTCGGCAGCGCGAACACGCTGACCGATTCCGGCCAGTCGGCACGTGCGACCGCTTCGGGATCGAGATGGCGCGCTTCGACGAGGAAGCGGTGCGCGGGCGGCGTGCCGCTGTCGCTCAGCTCGGCGAGCAGCGCGCGCCACAGCGCGGCCTGCCAGTGCTCGTCGTCAAGCGCGGCGTCGCTGATCCCGCGTGGCGCGCCGTCGCCCGCGAGCACGGATTCGCCCGCCTGCCACGCGGCCAGCCATTCGGGACGATAGGTCAGGTAATGATCGAGCACGGCCGCGACGCGGTGCGCGAGCTCGTAGCGCATCGCATCGTCGGACGCGGACAGATACGCGGCCAGCCGTGGCGACGCGAGCCACGGCGCGCCGCCGGCCGCCTGCGCGAACAGCCGGTAGCAGCGCCACACGAGGCGGTCGGGCGCGAACGGCGAACGCTTGGGCACGTCCATCACGCGGCCGATCTGCGCCCACAGCCATTGCGCGAGATACGTGAACTCGACGTTCGCGCACACGCCGTTGCGCGCGGCGATGTCGAGCTCGAGGCGACGGCGCAGCGCCGCACTCGGCACGATGACCTGTTGCGGCGCCCACGGGCCGTTGCGGGCCGGGAACGCGGCCAGATCCTCGAGCAGCGCGTCGGCCAGCGTTTCGTGACGGTTCGAATAGAAGAGATGGAGCATGAAGCGGGCGTCGGAACCTCGCACCGGCCGAGCCGGGCGAACAGGGTCCCCAAGGATAGCAAATGGACCGCCGCCGCGAACCTCGGCCGGAAAGCCAGGTTTTGCGGACCGCGAAATACGATAGACTCGTCGCCAGTCAATACGCCGCCCCGGGCGTCTTCGTCTGCCATTCAGTCCATCGATGCGCTATTCGGTCGAAATCAGAAAGTTTTTCTACAGCCAGTACTTTTTCGGCGGCCTGCGGATCGCGGTCGGCGTCTCGCTGCCGGCCGTGCTGTGCCTGATCGTGTTCCACAACCGCGAACTCGGCTTCACGATCTCGACGGGCGCGCTCGGCGCCTGTGTCGTCGACATGCCGGGTCCGCTCAAGTACAAGCACAACGAAATGCTCGCGTGCAGCGTGATCGGCTTCCTGGCCGCGCTCGCCACCGGCCTCGCGACACCGAACATCTTCGCGCTGTGGCTCACGATCGTACCGCTCACGTTCGTGCTGTCGCTGATCGTCGTCTACGGCAACCGCTGGCCGCAGATCAGCTTCGCGACGCTGTTCATGATGGTGATGACGCTCGAGGAGAAGTTCACGCCGCTGCAGGCGTTCATCAACGCCGGCTGGATTCTCGCGGGCGGCCTCTGGTACACGTACTGGGCCACGCTCGTGTCGCAATGGCAGGCACGCCGGATCGAGCAGCAGGCGCTGGCCGAAAGCCTGTTCGCCTGCGCCGACTACCTGCTCGCCCGCGCGCAATTCTACGATCTCGATGCCGACCTCGACGAGTGCTACCGCAATCTGGTCGCCCGGCAGATTACCGCGGTCGAAACGCAGGAAACCGCGCGCGACATCGTGCTGCGCAACCTGCCGAAGCTGCGGCGCGGCAAGCTCGATCCCGGCCGCACGACGATGTACAACCTGTTCATCAACAGCGTCGACCTGCACGAGCTGTTCGTCGGCGCGCACACCGATTATCCGCTGGTGCGCAATACGTTCGGCGGCTCGGACCTGATCATTTTCTACCGCGACCTGATCCGCAAGGCGGCCGCCGATCTCGAGGAGATCGGCCTCGCGGTGCTCGAGAACCGCGCGCCGCATTCGCGGATCAGCGTGAAAGCCGAGCTGCGCGCGATCGAGTACGAGATCGAGCTGATGCGCAAGAAGAACTTCGCGGCCACCAACGCGGAAGCGTATGCGGCCGTGCTCGCGACGTTCCGGCGCATCTGGAGTGCGACGCGCCTGATCGACCGGATGCGCCGCAACCTGTCGGGTCACGCCGATCCGCAGCAAACCGAACTGAAGATCGACAAGGCGCTCACGCGCTTCCTGCAGCGTCGCCGGATGTCGCCGCTCCTGATCTTCTCGAACCTGAACATGCGCTCGCCGAGCTTCCGCCACGCGCTGCGCGTGACGATCGCGGTGGCGGTCGGCTTCTGGATCGGCCGGCTGCTGCCGCTCACGAACGCGTACTGGATCGTGATGACGACCATCATCATCCTGAAGCCCGGCTACTCGCTCACCAAGCAGCGCAACGCGCAACGGATCATCGGCACGCTGATCGGCTGCGCGGCGAGCATCGCGCTGATCTACACGGTGAAGGAGCCGCACCTGCTGATCGCGATCATGTTCGGGTCGATGGTGATGAGCTACAGCCTGCTGCTGTTCAACTACGCGGCGAGCGTCGTCTTCACGTCGTCCTATGTGCTGCTGATGTTCCACCTGCTCGCGCCGGGCAGCATGCGGATCATCGGCGAACGTGCGATCGACACGGTGGTCGGCTGCATGATCGCGATCGCCGCGAGCCGGCTGTTCCCGTACTGGGAATACCGGCTGATGGGCAAGCTCGTCACCGACATGCTGACGTCCACCCGCAAGTATTTCGAGGCCGTGTGGCGCGCCGGGCGCGGCATGTCGCCGCCGCCGGTCCCGGCCGCCGACGGCGCGGCCGTCGTCCCGGGCGTGGCGGCAGTGGTCGAGTCGCCCGCCGCGAGCCTCGACGACGACTATCGCTACCGCCTTGCACGCAAGGATGTGCACATCGCATTCGCGAACCTCGGGCAGGCGTTCCAGCGCATGATGATCGAACCGAAGGCGCACCAGCGCTTCGTACCCGAGCTGAACGACCTGCTCGTGCAGACGCACGTGCTCGGCGCGCAGATAACGGCCGCCGCGCCGCTGATCCGCAGCGCATGCGCGGCCGACGGCGGCATCCTGCACGATGACGCGCTGCAGCGCGGCCTCGCCGCCGTGCTCGACAATCTCGAGAAGGCCGAAGCCGGCGAGCCGCCACCTGCCGACCAGATCGATGCATCGAAGCAGATCACGCGCGATCTCGACGCGATGGTCGTGTCCGCGGAAAAATCCGATGCGGTCGGCGCCGAGCTCACGCACGACCTGAAAGTGCTCGCGCACCAGTGCAAGCAGATGCTCGCGTCGTCGCTGCTGATCCGCAAGGATGCGAGCGTGATCCGACTGCCCGCCTGACCCCGAATGACCGGCCGGCTAGCCGGCCCGCGCACACCGCGGGTCGGCCGCTGGCACTCCACGATTCAACGACCTCCCCAAGCATGTCGCGTCCGCCTCACGTGGCCCGCCCGCACGTCGCGCGCTCGCCCCAAGCCCGATTCCGCTCATCGCGCCAGTCAGGGAATACCCGATTCCGGTCACCCGGCCCGGCTTGTTATCATTCGCTCACATTCAAGTTGTATAGACAACTTGAGCCAATCGGACCGGTCCCGCTCGCCCGGTCCGTCGCATAACGATATCGGAGACCCGATGAAAAACTTGCAGCGCCACCTGAGCGCGCGGCACATCCGCTTTCTCGCGCTCGGCTCGGCGATCGGCACCGGCCTGTTCTACGGTTCAGCGTCCGCGATCCAGCTCGCGGGCCCGGCCGTGATCCTGGCGTACATCCTGGGCGGCGCGGCCGTCTACATGGTGATGCGCGCGCTCGGCGAGATGGCCGTGCGCGAACCCGTCGCCGGCTCGTTCGGCCATTACGCGACCGAGAACCTCGGCCCGTTCGCGGGATTCGTCACCGGCTGGACCTACACGCTCGAAATGGTGATCGTCGCGATCGCCGACATCACCGCGTTCGGCATCTACATGGGCTTCTGGTTTCCGGACGTCCCGCAATGGATCTGGGTGCTCGGCGTCGTCGCGATCATCTGCGGGCTGAACCTGTGCCACGTCAAGGTGTTCGGCGAGCTCGAATTCTGGCTGTCGATCATCAAGGTCGGCGCGATCGTCGCGATGATCGGCGGCGGCGTCGCGATCCTGCTGACCGGCATGCACTTCGGCCATTCGGCCGACGTGCCCACGTTCGCGAACCTGTGGAACCATGGCGGCTTCTTGCCGAACGGCATGGGCGGGCTGATCGCGTCGCTGTCGGTCGTGATCTTCGCGTACGGCGGGATCGAGGTGATCGGGATGAGCGCCGGCGAAGCGAAGGACCCGGAACGCGTGATTCCGCGTGCGATCAACGCGGTACCCGCGCGCATCCTGCTGTTCTACGTGCTGACGATGGTCGTGCTGATGTCGATCAGCCCGTGGACGGGCGTCGGCGGCGACGGCAGCCCGTTCGTGCAGATCTTCTCGGCGCTCGGCGTGAAGTCGGCTGCGACGATCCTCAACCTGGTCGTGATCAGCGCGGCGATCTCGGCGATCAACAGCGATATCTTCGGCGCGGGCCGAATGATGTTCGGGATGGCGCGACAGGGCCAGGCGCCGCGCGTGCTGATGACGACGTCGCGGCACGGCGTGCCGTGGGTCACGGTGCTCGTGATGGCAGGCGCGCTGCTCGTCGGCGTGGTGCTGAACTACCTGATGCCGAAGGACGTGTTCCTGATGGTCGCCGCGATCGCGACGTTCGCGACCGTGTGGGTCTGGCTGATGATCCTGCTGTCGCAGGTCGCGATGCGTCGCCGCCTGTCGAGCGCCGAAGTCGCCGCGCTGAAGTTCAAGGTGCCGCTGTGGCCCGTCGCACCGGCGCTGACGATCGCGTTCATGGGTTTCGTGATCGTGATGCTCGGCTGGTTCGAGGATACGCGCGTCGCGCTGTATGTCGGCGCGGCCTGGCTCGCGCTGCTCGCGGCCGTGTTCTACGCACGGATCCGCCCGAAATTCGCCCCTGCGTCACGTTGACGCACGGCTGACCTGAATACGCGGCGCGCCTCCTTCGGCGCCCGCTGCTGCCCCGGCTCCGCGCGACGTCAGTCGCGCCGGAAGCCGCGGGTTACTCCCCTTCGCATGCCCCCGCGCACGCGGCCCGGCCGGGCCGCGCACCGGCACGTCAGTGCGATGCCGCGCTCGCGGCCTCGGCCGGATGGGCCTCGTCGTACGCACGCTTCTGCGAAATCGCGTTGTACAGGATCGTCCCGATCACGAGCAGCACGGCCACGACGATCAGGATGCTCACGTTGCGGACAGGGTTCTTCTTGCGCTGATCGTTCATGGTCGGTGCGTCTCCGTCAAATTCATCGAAGCGGGCATTCTACGCGCTTGCGCCCGAGCTGCGACGCCCCGTTTCCGATCGCCGTTCCGCCCGCCCCCGTCGCTTTCCGCAAGCTTTCAGTTGGTAATCGTTCCCATTTCGATCTAGAATCCTGAGTCTTTCATTTTGTAATATTTTCTTCGTCCACCAGTTCCACCGGAGTCCCCATGTCGAATCCGCGCACCCGCCTGCTGCCGCTCGCCGGCGCCCTCGCCCTGGCTGCGGCCGCTTTCGCGCCGCTTGCCCAGGCGGCCGAGGAAGTGAGCCTGTACACCACTCGCGAGCCCAAGCTGATCCAGCCGCTCATCGATGCCTTCACGAAGCAGAGCGGCGTCAAGGTCAACACGGTGTTCGTGAAGGACGGACTGCTCGAGCGCGTGAAGGCGGAAGGCACGCAGTCGCCGGCCGACGTGCTGATGACGGTCGACGTCGGCAACCTGCTCGATCTCGTCGACGGCGGCATCACGCAGCCGGTGCGCTCGAAGGCGCTCGACGATGCGATTCCCGCGAACCTGCGCGGCGCGAACGGCGACTGGTATGCACTGTCGCTGCGCGACCGCGTGTTGTACGTTGAAAAGGACCTGAAGGTCGACGCATTCCGCTACGAGGATCTCGCCGATCCGAAATGGAAGGGCAAGGTCTGCATCCGCTCGGGCCAGCATCCGTACAACACGGCGCTCGTCGCGGCAATGATCGCGCACGACGGCGAAGCCGCGACCGAGAAGTGGCTGCGCGGCGTGAAGGCGAACCTCGCGCGCAAGGCGACGGGCGGCGACCGCGATGTCGCACGCGACATCCTCGGCGGCATCTGCGACGTCGGACTCGCGAACGCGTACTACGTCGGCCACATGAAGAATGCGGAGCCGGGCAGCGATGCGCGCAAGTGGGGCGATGCCATCAAGGTCGTGCGGCCGACGTTCGCGAACGCGAAGAGCGGCGGCACGCACGTGAACATCAGCGGCGCGACGGTCGCGAAGCACGCGCCGCACAAGGCCAACGCGGTGAAACTGCTCGAATACCTCGTGTCGCCGGACGCGCAGGCGCTGTATGCGCAGGCGAACTACGAATACCCGGTGCGCGCAAACGTGAAGCTCGATCCGGTGATCGCGAGCTTCGGTGCGCTGAAGGTCGATCCGCTGCCGCTGACCGACATCGCGAAGCATCGCAAGCAGGCCAGCCAGCTCGTCGACAAGGTCGGCTTTGACAACTGACGCTTCGTCGGCCGGCGCGTACCGCCGGCCATCCCGGCCGCGCCTGCGGCCGCGCGCGGGCAGCCTGTGGCTGCTCGCGGCGCTGGCGATCGCCGCGGCGGTCGCGGCGCCGCTCGCGGTGCTCGTCGCCGCCGCGTTCGACGCCGATCTCGCGCACTGGCGGCATCTCGCCGAATTCGTGCTGCCGCAGGCACTCGTCAATACGCTGCTGTTGCTCGCGGGCGTCGGCGCGATCGTGTCGATCGTCGGCACCGGGTGCGCGTGGCTCGTCACCGCCTACGATTTTCCCGGCCGCCGCGTGCTCACATGGGCACTTCTGCTGCCGCTCGCCGTGCCCACCTATATCGTCGCGTTCGCGTATCTCGACCTGCTGCACCCGATCGGCCCCGTCCAGGGCGCGATCCGCTGGCTGCTCGGCTTCGACAGCCCGCGCCAGTTCCGCCTGCCCGACCTGCGCTCGCTGCCCGGTGCGATCTTCGTGCTCGGCTTCGTGCTGTATCCGTACGTGTACCTGAGCACGCGCGCGATGTTCGTCACGCAATCCGCGAGCCTGCTCGAAGCCGCGCGCACGCTCGGCGCGGGACGCATCGCGACGTTCTGGCGCGTCGTCGTGCCGCTCGCACGGCCCGCGATCGCGGTCGGCGTGAGCCTCGCGCTGCTCGAAACGCTGAACGACATCGGCGCGTCGGAATTCCTCGGCGTGCAAACGCTGACCGTCTCCGTCTATACGACCTGGATCACGCGCTCCGACCTCGCCGGCGCCGCGCAGATCGCGCTTGCGATGCTCGCGATCGTCGTCGGCATGATCGTGCTCGAACGCTACGGGCGCCGCCGCCAGCGCTACGCGCATGGCCGGCGCATGCGGCCGATCTCGCCGCGTCGTCTCACCGGCGCGGCCGCGCTCGGCGCCGCCGTGTTCGGCTGGCTGCCCGTGCTGCTCGGTTTCGGCGCGCCCGCTGCGTACCTCGCGGTCGAGACCGGCAAGCGGCTGCATCTCGTCGGCGGTGTGTCCGACCAGTTGATGACGGGGCTCGCGAACACGCTGACGATCGCCACCGCCGCCACCGCCGCGACGCTCGCGTGCGGGCTCGTCGTCGCGTGGGCCGCACGCGCGCAACGCGACAGCGCCCGCGCGGGCCCTGCCCGCCTGTGTGCGCGAATCGCGAGCCTCGGCTATGCGGTGCCGGGCACCGTGCTCGCGATCGGCCTGCTGATCCCGATCGCGGCGGCCGACCGGCTGTTCGGCGCGGCGCTCGGACGCGACGGGCTGCTGCTGATGGGCTCGGTCACCGCGCTCGTGATCGCGTACACCGTGCGCTTTCTCGCGATCCCGGCCGGCAGCATCGAGGCCGGTCTCGCGCGCATTCCGCCATCGCTCGAACACGCGGCGCGCTCGCTCGGCGAGACAGCCGGCGGCACGCTGCGCCGCGTCCACCTGCCGCTGCTGCGGCCCGCGCTCACGACGAGCGCGCTGCTGGTGTTCGTCGACGCGATGAAGGAATTGCCGGCCACGCTGCTGCTGCGCCCGTTGAATTTCGACACCCTTGCGACCTGGCTGTATGCGGAAGCCGCACGCGGTACCTACGAAGAAGGCGCGGTCGCCGCGCTCGCGATCGTGCTGGCCGGGCTCGTGCCCGTGATCCTGCTCGCGCGCACCCGCCACAAGATCGGAGCCTGAACCCGTGAACCTGCTCGAACTCGATGACCTCTGCGTCGCCTACGACACGCCGCACGGCCGCCGCACGGTGGTCGACGGGCTGAGCCTCGCGCTGCCGCGCGGCGACATCGGCTGCCTGCTCGGCGCATCGGGCTGCGGCAAGACGACCGTACTGCGTGCGATCGCCGGGTTCGAACCCGTGCGCATGGGACGCATCATGCTGGACGGCGCGCCCGTCGCGGCGCCATCGCTCGACGTGCCGCCGGAGCGGCGGCGCATCGGCATGATGTTTCAGGACTACGCGCTGTTCCCGCACCTCAGCGCGGCCGACAACGTCGCGTTCGGTTTGCGGCGCATGCCGAAGACCGAACGGCGCATGCGTGTTGCCGAAATGCTCGATCTCGTCGGCCTCGCCGATTCCAGCGGCGCCTACCCGCACGAGTTGTCGGGTGGCCAGCAGCAACGCGTCGCGCTCGCCCGTGCGCTCGCGCCGTCACCGGAGTTGCTGCTGCTCGACGAGCCGTTCTCGAATCTCGACGTCGATACGCGCGAGCGGCTCGCGTTCGAGTTGCGCGACATCCTGAAACGCACGGGCCACACCGCCATCCTCGTCACGCACAACCAGGCCGAAGCGTTCGCGATCGCCGACCGGATCGGCGTGATGAAGGACGGCCAGCTCGCGCAATGGGACACCCCGTACGCGCTGCACCATCATCCGGCAAGCGCATTCGTCGCGGATTTCGTGCGCCGCGACGCGCTGGCCGACGAACGCGCGCGCGCACTGGCACGCGGCCGCTGAAGCGGCGCCGCGGCCTCGTCACGCCGCGCCGTCGGCATCCGTGCGGCTTCATCGCCGCGCTAAGCCGGCTCCGCTAGATCGCGTACGGGCAGCGCGGTCGAATACTTGATCTGCTCCATCGCAAATGACGAACTGACGTCGAACAGCGGCACCGTGCGAATCAGCTGCTTGTAGACACGATCGTAGTCGTCGATGCCGGCCACCACGACGCGCAGCAGGTAATCGGTCTCGCCGCTCATCCGGTAGACCTCGACCACTTCCGGCATGTCGCGCACGGCCTGCGTGAAACGCTGCGCCCATTCCTCGGTGTGCTGGTTCGTGCGGATCGCGACGAACACGGTCGTGCCGACGCCAAGCTTGCGCGGATCGCACAGTGCAACCTGTGCGCGAATCGCGCCGGTTTCCTTGAGCCGCTGTACGCGCTTCCAGCATGGCGTCTGCGACAGGTTCACGCGCTGCGCCAGTTCCGCGATCGGCAGTGTGGCATCCGCCTGCAGCAGTTCCAGCAGCTTGCGATCGATGGCGTCCATTTCTCCAGTCCCTCGTAGATAGAAATTTATTCTATTCATCCTGCACAACGGGGAACAATATGAAAACGGCTGCACCGCGTCGACCGGTATAAATACCGATCCTGAACAGTTCCGCCGGCTATCCCGCGTCGCCCAACGAAACAGGCGACTCCGCCCGTCAAGGTGGAATCGCCTGAAGTCGCTGCGCGCCGCAGCGTGCCGGCCGCGTCCGGGCCGGGGCGCATGCACCGCCGGCCATCGCGCCGCTCAATACGCGACCGTCGCGATCTCGTGCACGAAGCTGTCCTGCTCGAGCGCGTCGACGAACGCGACTGCGTAGTCTTCCGCCGAGATCTTGCTGTTGCCCTGCGCATCCACGATCAGCTTGCCGACGCCCGTGCGGAACGTGCCCGTGCGCTCGCCCGGGGCGATCATCGCGGCCGGCGCGAAGAACGTCCAGTCGAGATCGGCGACCGTCTTCAGGTAGCCGAGCGCATCGCGGTGCGCGAGCGCCTGCCCCTTGTACGCTTCGGGAAAGCCTTCGCTGTCGACCAGTTGCTTGCCCGGCGCGATTTCGAGCGAACCGGCGCCGCCCACCACCACGAGACGCTTCAGGCCCGCCTGACGCGCGCCGACGACCAGCGCCTTCGCGGCCGCGACGACCTTCGCCGCATCGTCCTGCTTCGGACCGTACGCGCTCGCGACCGCGTCATGACCCGGCAGCGCGGCAGCGATGCTGGCCGCGTCGAACAGGTCGGCCGCTTGCGCGGTGATGCCGTCGCCCGATGCGCCCGGATGGCGCGACAGCGCGGTCACGCGATGGCCGCGTCGCACGGCTTCCGCCGCAATGCGCGAACCGATCATGCCGGTAGCGCCGAACAGCGCGATATTCAAGGAACGTTGCGTCATGGCGATTCTCCAGTAAGAAAAATATGTAACACAGTTAATTACACATAAGATCGAAAAAAAACGGGGCGAAGCCCCCGTTGCACCGGACACCGCGCCTGCGCGCCGTCCGGCTTCCTGCCCTGCCTGCTGCCGGCTATCCGCCGGCGCGCACCGCCTGTTGCGTGCGTCGCTCGAGATCCAGCATGTCGGCCGTCACGTCGACCAGCGTGCGCGTGGCGAGCGACGCTTCCATCGCGCGCTGCGCATCGCCGATATAGCCGGTCAGCACGCCCTGGATGTGCCGCCCGACGAGACACGCGGGATTCGGTGCCTCGCGATGCAACGCAAACAGTTGCGCATCGTCGACCGCACGATACACGTCGAGCAGCGTGATCTCGCCGGGCTCGCGCGCCAGCAGCGCGCCGCCGCCAGCACCGAGCTGCGACGTGGTCAGCCCCGCGGCTGCCAGCATCGACAGCAACCGGCGTATCAGCGCCGGATTCGTATTCACGCTGCCCGCGATGATGTCGGACGACAGCGGCACGCCTTCCTGCATCGACAGCAAGGCGAGCACGTGGACGGCAAACGCGAACCGGCTGCTGGTATTCATTCCTCACTCACTCGGCGACGCCGGCCAGACCCGCAACCGGCGACATGTGTAACCATCATAATTACATTTTGCAGATCATGCAAGCCCGCGTCATTCACCGCTCGCGGGCTTGGCGCCCGATGCGTTCTGCTGGCTCCACTGCTGGAGCTTCTTGCCGGCTTCCGCGATCTTCGCGCCCGCTTCGGAAGCCGCATGCGCGACGACCGCGGAGGCAGCCGCGTCGATCTGCGCCTGCGCCGCCGACGCGAGACCGTTCGCGGACAGCGGCGGCACGGCCGACGCCGCGGACGCGATGCTGGCCTTCGCGGCGTTGATCTGCTGGTTGACGGTGCTCGCCACCTGGTCGAGCGCCTTGGCCGCATTGTTCGCGGCATCGGCCGCCGCGCTCGCGGCCGTATCGGGTTGGGCGACCGGCGTGCCGGACTTCTCGCAGCCCGCGAGCAACAGCAGCGCACCGGCGGCCACCGCCGCCAGCACGGACCCGGGCACGCGACGCGCCCGCGATGTCTTCATGTTCATCAGCAATTTCCGGCCGCGCGTCGCACGGCCTTAGGGTTGGACCGGTGTCGATGATACCGCCTGTGGAACAGGCCAAATAACGACCGGCCATTAAAAATGCCTTTCAATTTCGGATTCGTCTGATTCAATCGCAGGCGCTACATCACTAAAGTGGGCACGCTTCAATCCGTTTCGTACGTGTCCCCTTTTGCTTATGGCTTTCCTTGTCGACTGGCTCATCGCCCTGGCCGCGCTGCTCGCCGCCACCCTGTTCCTGTGCCTGCGCGCGCCGTCGGCGCGCCCCCTGCCCGAATCCGGACGCCCGCGCCGCGTCGCCTGCGCGCGCCTGCTCACGCAGGCCGTGATCGGTTTCTGGACGGCCGCGCTGATCGTCGTGGAAGGCATCCTCGGCCCCGATGGCGACGGCCAGTCGCTCACGGGCTTCGCGGCGCTCGCGTTCGCCGCGCTCGGACTGTCGACCGTCGCCGCCTACTGGTCGGCGTGCGCGCTGCGGCTGCGCCGGCCGCCCTCGCTGTTCGCCCGCCACTGACGCGCCAGATCGGTGCGTCGCGGCGCACCACTGCGCACCACGCCGCATCACCCCACTCGCAGCACGCACCAGTTCAGCACGCACCGCACCACGTGCGTGCACCCCGTACGTTGGTCGATCGCCATCGGCCGCGCCCTCATCCCGTGCACGATTCACCGGAATGCCGCATCGCACGGTGCGGGAGCACCAACTCCACGCGTCCGTTCACCAAGTTGGCTCGATACTTGCATTCCTTGCCCGTTTTTTGCGCAAGGAAGCCACGGCATGGATGGTCTGAAATCCGGCGTCGACACACTGTTCCTGTTGATCGGCGCCGTCATGGTGCTCGCGATGCACGCGGGCTTCGCATTTCTCGAACTCGGCACGGTCCGCAAGAAGAATCAGGTCAACGCGCTCGTGAAGATCCTGGTCGACTTCTCGGTGTCGACGCTCGCGTATTTCTTCATCGGCTACACGATCGCATACGGGGTCGAGTTCTTCGACGACATCGGCACGCTGTCGCAGCACAGCGGCTACGCGCTCGTGCGCTTCTTCTTCCTGCTGACCTTCGCGGCGGCGATTCCCGCGATCGTGTCCGGCGGCATCGCCGAGCGCGCGAAGTTCAACCCGCAGCTCGTCGCGACGCTGATCATCGTCGGTTTCATCTATCCGTTCTTCGAAGGAATCGCGTGGAACGAGCGCTTCGGCGTGCAGGCCTGGCTCACGCACGCGTTCGGCGCGCCGTTCCACGATTTCGCCGGCTCGGTCGTCGTGCATGCATTCGGCGGCTGGGTCGCGCTGCCGGCCGTGGTGCTGCTCGGCGCGCGTCACGGCCGTTATGCGAAGGACGGCCGCATCGCCGCGCACCCGCCGTCGAACATCCCGTTCCTCGCGCTCGGTGCATGGGTGCTCGCGGTCGGCTGGTTCGGCTTCAACGTGATGAGCGCGCAGACGCTCGACAAGATCAGCGGCCTCGTCGCCGTGAACTCGCTGATGGCGATGGTCGGCGGCACGCTCGCCGCGTGGATGGCCGGCCGCAACGACCCGGGTTTCACGTACAACGGGCCGCTCGCCGGCCTCGTCGCGGTATGCGCGGGCTCCGACGTGATGCATCCGATCGGCGCACTCGTCACGGGCGCGGCCGCCGGCGCACTGTTCGTCGCGATGTTCACCTGCGTGCAGAACAAGTGGCGCATCGACGACGTGCTCGGCGTGTGGCCGCTGCACGGCATGTGCGGTGCGCTCGGCGGCCTCGCGGCCGGCGTGTTCGGCCTGCCCGCGCTCGGCGGTCTCGGCGGCGTGTCGTTCATGTCGCAGCTCGTCGGCACGCTCGGCGGCATCGTGATCGCAAGCGCGGGCGGCACGCTCGTCTACGGCGCGCTCAAGGCGACCGTCGGGCTGCGCCTCGACCGCGAAGCCGAGTTCGACGGCGCCGACCTGTCGATCCATCGCATCTCGGCAACGCCCGAGCGCGATTGATCCGTTGACGAACACCGACGCATCATTACGCTTTCAATTCAAAAAACTTTCATCCAGCGCCCTTACACTTCCGTCCAGTTTTCAATAAGCCTTCGCCAAGCTTGCCGATCGCCTGCTTCGCGAAGGCCATTCTTCCAACAACTGAAACTGGACTCCACATGCCCGCGTTGCCCAATGCTGCCCGTCGTCAGGCCCTGAAGATCCTTGCCGGCGCGCCGATGCTTCCCCTTTCCGGTCTCGCGCTGCCGGCCCTGCTGACGGGTTGCGGCGGCGAAGATAATCCCGCATCGACGCCGGCCCCGGTCACCGCTGCCTATACGTCGGCGGCATTCTCGGCGATGGCTGCACCCACGCTCGACAACGCGGCCGCGATGGCCACGACGACGGTCGGCTCGACGCTGTCGGTGTCGTTCTCGGACGGCTCGTCGCGCAACTTCAAGCTCGCGTACCGGCCGTTCTTCGTGACGGGCGACATGGTGCCGGACGGCAAGGGCGGCACGACGCTCGCGGGCGGCTACTACGACATCAACAACCAGCCGATCATCGATCGCTCGGTCGCCGGCAAGGAGCGCCAGTTCTATTCCGATTGCCCGGACGGCAGCTCGCTGCTGACGCTGAAGAACGCGAACGTGCCCGGCGTGAAGGGCAACACGGTGTTCGCGGTCGTCCAGTTCGAATACACGACGCGCGACCAGGCGAGCGCATCGCAGTACGGCCAGCTGCCGTCGCCGATCGCGGTGCTCTCGCTCGACCAGGATCCGGCCACCGGCGCGCTGAAGGTCGTGAAGTACCACAACGTCGACACGTCGAAGGCACACGGCCTGTGGATCACCTGCGGCGCAAGCCTGTCGCCGTGGGGCACGCACCTGTCGAGCGAGGAATACGAACCGGACGCGACCAAGGTTGCGACCGACGCGCAGTTCAAGGCGTTCAGCAAGAACACGTTCGGCGACGAGACGAAGGCGAACCCCTACCATTACGGCCACCTGCCCGAGATCACGGTGAATCCGGACGGCACGGGCACCGTGAAGAAGCACTATTGCCTCGGCCGCATCTCGCACGAGCTGATCCAGGTGATGCCGGACCAGCGCACCGTGATGATGGGTGACGACGCCACCAACGGCGGCCTGTTCATGTTCGTCGCCGACAAGGCGGCCGACCTGTCGGCCGGCACGCTGTACGTCGCGAAGTGGACGCAGACGTCGTCGGCCGGCGCCGGCACCGCGACGCTCACGTGGATCAAGATCGGCCACGCGACGAGCAGCGAGATCGAAGCGCTCGCGAACACGCTGAAGGCGTCGGACATCATGGACCTGGTGACCACCGACCCGAACGACGCGAGCTACGCGAAGATCCACTTCGGCGGCAAGTTCAACTGGATGCGCGTGAAGCCGGGGATGGAGAAGGCGGCCGCGTTCCTCGAGACGCACCGCTACGCGGCACTGCTCGGCGGCAGCATGGGCTTCACGAAGCTCGAAGGCACGACGGTGAACGCGAAGGACAAGATCGTCTACACGGCGATGTCGCGGATCGAAACGTCGATGGTCAAGGGCAACGCCGTGTCGCGCGATGTCGCGGTCGACAAGAAGATCGCCGCGGGCGCCGTCTACGCGCTGAACCTGAAGGGCAGCCAGCGCGACACGACGGGCGGCGCGATCGACAGCGAATGGGTGCCGGTCGACATGGGCGCGCCGGCCGCGCTCGTCGGCGAGGATCTCGCCGCGGCCGACGGCCTCGGCAACCTCGCGAACCCGGACAAGATCGCCAACCCGGACAACCTGAAGTTCTCCGAAAAGCTGCGCACGCTGTTCATCGGCGAAGACTCGGGCATGCACGTGAACAACTTCCTGTGGGCGTACAACGTCGACACGAAGTCGCTGGTGCGCGTGCTGTCGTGCCCGGCCGGCGCGGAATCGACGGGCCTGCACGCGGTCGACGAGATCAATGGCTGGACGTACATCATGAGCAACTTCCAGCACGCGGGCGACTGGGAATCGCCGCTGCACGACAAGGTCAAGCCGACGCTCGATCCGCTCGTGCGCGCGAACTTCAAGGACCGCTTCGGTGCCAGCGTCGGCTACCTGACGGCCGAGCAGACCGGCATCAAGCTCGCGAAGGCCTGACCGGGCCGCGCGAGGGCAATGCCCGTGACCAGGCGCTCCTGGCCGGGCGCCCCTTCTTCATCACCGTTCATTCGTCGGCGCTCCACGCCGTTTTGTGCGCGATGCCCAGTGCGGGCGTCGCGCTTTTTTTTGCGCGCGCGAATCGCGTGAACGGCGAGCGCAAGCGCGCGCCGAACGGGCTCGGCCGGGCGTTTCCAGCGATCGGGGGATAATACGGGCCTGACGCGTCCGGGCGGACAGTCAAATGACGGGCAAAAAAAAGCGCCACGGAGACCGTGGCGCTAAAAAAGTTCTAGCCATTCCGAGGGCCGTGCTAGAACCTGAGAGACTGCGCGAAACATCGTTGCCGGTTAAACTCTTGAAACGATGTTTCGAAAACGTGAGACATTCTTTCCGTTTCCGCCCGACAAGTCAAGCGGTATTTGCACCGGTTCATGCACTTTCTGGCAACGCTCATTTGAGCGTTTTCCTAATAAACCAAGGGTGAACCCGTAAAATCTCATCCAATGACCGGTTTGCCCGCAGAACATGCATCTTTTGACAATAGTCCTACAATACCAACAAAATTGAAATCGAGTTTCGGAATTAGAGAGAATCCCTCGTGTCGACAACTGTAACCCCTCCCGCGCCGCGGGACCGTGAATCCTCGCCCGACGAGATCACCGCCCTCGCCCGCGGCCTCGCCGTGCTGCGCCGCATCGCGGCTGCCGACGCGCCCGTCAGCAACCGCGAACTGACCGAATTGACCGGCATCCCGAAGCCGACCGTCTCGCGCATCACCGCGACGCTCGTCAGCGCCGGTTTCCTGTTCCAGTTGCCCGACAGCGAGCGCTTCGTGCTCACCGCGTCGGTGCTCGAACTGAGTCACGGTTTCCTGCGCAACTTCGACATCCGCGCGCGCTCGCGGCCGTTCATGATCGAGCTGGCCGAGCGCACGTCGCTGTCCGTGCACCTCGCGGTGCGCGACCGGCTCGACATGGTCGCGATCGACGTGATTCGCCCGCGCTCCGCGGTGCTCGTCACGCGCCTCGAGATCGGCTCGCGCATGGACATCGCACGCACGGCAGTGGGCCGCGCGTATCTCGCCGCACTCGAGGAAGACGAGCGGCGCCTGCTGCTCGAGTCGCTGCGCACCACGGCGGGCGACGACTGGCCGCACGTCTCGTCGCGCCTGACCCCCGCGCTCGACGAAGCCATGCGCGACGGCCACGCGATCGCGATCGGCGAATGGCGCGAGGGCCTGAATGCGGTCGCAGCCGGTTTCGTCGGCCCGTCGGGCCAGCGCTACTCGGTGAATTGCGGCGGCGCGGCGCACCAGTGCTCGCCCGAATGGCTGCACGAACACGTCGTGCCCGCGCTGCACGAATGCATCGCGAAAATCACCCGCGAGATCGGCGGCGCACCGGCCCGGCGCATCAGCGTGTAATCGTTCCGTCATCGTCCCGTCGCGTTCTGTAACGACCGTAACCCGTTGAAAGATAGACCACTGGACTGTAACGGGGACGGGACGTAGGATCATGCCCATCGTCGCGCCGCATTCGCGGTGCGCACCGCTCTTTTCCCGCGCGGGTCGGCGGGGCCCCGGACCGAGCCGGGCCCCCTTCCCGTCACCCGCTCGCCCACGCGCAGCCCAGCAGTCCGATTTCCGGCACGCCGCGCCGTCTTCCTGACAGATCACGATGGATAACGAACAAAAGCCCACGCCCCCTTCGAAAGAACCCGCGTCGCCCGCCGCACGGCGTCCACGCCGCACGCTGATGATCGGCACGGTCGCGGTCGTCGTCATCGGCGGCCTGCTGTGGTGGCACCCGTGGAACCGCACGCCGGCCGCGGGCGGCACGGCGAACGGCGCGAGCGCAACCGCCGGCAGCAGCGCAGGCGGCCATCGCGGCCGCGGCGGCCCCGCTGCCATGGCGAACGTTCCGCAGCCCGTGCAGGTCGCGACCGCGACGCAGGGCGAGATGCCGATCGTGCTGTCCGCACTCGGCACCGTGACGCCGCTCGCGAACGTGACGGTCAAGACGCAACTGTCGGGCTACCTGCAGTCGGTGTCGTTCCAGGAAGGCCAGATCGTCAAGAAAGGCGACGTGCTCGCGCAGATCGACCCGCGCCCGTACCAGGTATCGCTCGAGAACGCCGAAGGCACGCACGCACGCGACTCGGCACTGCTCGCGACGGCGCGCCTCGACCTGAAGCGCTACCAGACGCTGCTGTCGCAGGATTCGATCGCGGCGCAAACCGTCGATACGCAGGCGTCGCTCGTCAAGCAGTACGAAGGCGCGGTGAAGACCGACCAGGCCGCGATCGATTCCGCGAAACTGAACCTCACGTATGCGCGCATCACGGCGCCGGTGTCGGGCCGCGTCGGCCTGCGCCAGGTCGACCCGGGCAACTACGTGACGGCCGGCGACACCAACGGCCTCGTCGTGATCACGCAGCTGCAGCCTATGAGCGTGATCTTCACGACGTCGGAAGACAACCTGCCGCAGATCCTCAAGCAGGTGAACGCGGGCCAGAAGCTGTCGGTCACCGCGTACAACCGCAACAACACGGTACCGCTCGAGACGGGCTCGCTCGCGACGCTCGACAACCAGATCGACACGAGCACCGGCACGGTCAAGCTGCGCGCGAACTTCGATAACAAGGAAGGCATGCTGTTCCCGAATCAGTTCGTGAACACGCGGCTGCTCGTCGACGTGCTGCGCAACGCGACGATCGTGCCGACGTCCGCGGTGCTGACGGGCTCGATCGGCCAGTTCGTCTATGTCGTGAAACCCGACAACACGGTGACGGTGCGCAAGGTCACGATCGGCCCGGTCGACGGCGAACGCACGAGCATCGTCAGCGGCGTCGCGCTCGGCGAGCGCGTGGTGACCGACGGCTCCGACCGCCTGCGCGAAGGCGCGAAGATCTCGATTCCGGCCGACAAGCCGAAAGGCGCGTCGGGCGCGCGCGGCGCCGGTGCGGCGTCGGGCGCCTCGGCTGCATCGGGCACCGCCGGCCATCGCGGCGGACACAAGCACGGTGCGTCGCAAGCAGCGGCCCAATAACGCGCGGGCCGCTCGATGAATCCATCCCGCCTCTTCATTCTCCGGCCGGTCGGCACCGCCCTCCTGATGGCGGCGATCATGCTGGCCGGTCTCGTCGCGCTGCGCTTCCTGCCGCTCGCCGCGCTGCCCGAAGTCGACTACCCGACGATCCAGGTCCAGACCTTCTACCCGGGTGCGAGCCCGGAGGTGATGACCTCGTCGGTCACCGCACCGCTCGAGCGACAATTCGGGCAGATGCCGTCGCTGAACCAGATGTCGTCGCAAAGCTCGGCCGGCGCGTCGGTGATCACGCTGCAGTTCTCGCTCGACCTGCCGCTCGACATCGCCGAACAGGAAGTGCAGGCCGCGATCAACGCGGCCGGCAACCTGCTGCCGTCCGACCTCCCCGCCCCGCCGATCTACGCGAAGGTCAACCCGGCCGATGCGCCGGTGATCACGCTCGCCGTCAAGTCGAAGACGCTGCCGCTCACGCAAGTGCAGGACCTCGCCGACACGCGGCTCGCGATGAAGATCTCGCAGATCGCGGGCGTCGGTCTCGTCAGCCTGTCGGGCGGCAACCGGCCGGCCGTGCGGATCCAGGCGAACCCGACCGCGCTTGCGCAGTACGGGATGAACCTCGACGACCTGCGCACGACGATCTCGAACCTGAACGTGAATACGCCGAAGGGCAACTTCGACGGCCCGACGCGCGCGTACACGATCAACGCGAACGACCAGCTGACGAGCGCCGACCAGTACAACAGCGCGGTCGTCGCATACAAGAACGGCCGCCCGGTGATGCTGACCGACGTCGCGACGGTCGTCTCCGGCTCGGAGAACACCAAGCTCGGTGCGTGGGTGAATGCCGATCCCGCGATCATCCTGAACGTGCAGCGACAGCCCGGCGCGAACGTGATCCAGACGGTCGACGCAATCAAGGCGCAGTTGCCGAAGCTGCAGGAAACGCTGCCGGCCGCGCTCGACGTCGAGATCGTCACCGACCGCACGACGATGATCCGTGCGGCCGTGCGCGACGTGCAGTTCGAGTTGCTGCTCGCGGTCGGGCTCGTCGTGCTCGTGATGTACCTGTTCCTTGCGAACGTCTACGCGACGATCATCCCGAGCCTGTCGGTGCCGCTGTCGCTGATCGGCACGCTCGCGGTGATGTACATGGCCGGCTTCTCGCTGAACAACCTGTCGCTGATGGCGCTCACCATCGCGACCGGCTTCGTCGTCGACGATGCGATCGTGATGATCGAGAACATCGCACGCTACGTCGAGGAAGGCGAATCGGGGCTCGAGGCCGCGCTGAAGGGCTCGAAGCAGATCGGCTTCACGATCATCTCGCTGACGGTGTCGCTGATCGCGGTGCTGATCCCGCTGCTGTTCATGGGCGACGTGGTCGGGCGCCTGTTCCACGAATTCGCGATCACGCTCGCCGTGACGATCGTGATCTCGGCGATCGTGTCGCTCACGCTCGTGCCGATGATGTGCGCGAAGCTGCTGCGCCATTCGCCGCCGCCGGAAAGCCACCGCTTCGAGGCGCGCGTGCACCGCGCGATCGACTGGGTGATCGCGCGCTACGCGGTCGCGCTCGAATGGGTGCTGAACCGCCAGCGCTCGACGCTCGTCGTCGCGCTGCTGACGCTCGGGCTGACCGCCCTGCTCTATATCTACGTTCCGAAGGGCTTCTTCCCCGCGCAGGACACCGGCGTGATCCAGGCGATCACGCAGGCGCCGCAGTCGATCTCGTATGGCGCGATGGCCGAACGCCAGCAGGCGCTCGCGGCCGAGATCCTCAAAGATCCGAACGTCGACAGCCTCACGTCGTTCATCGGCGTCGACGGCAGCAACATCACGCTGAACAGCGGCCGCATGCTGATCAACCTGAAGGCGCGCGACGATCGTTCCGAGACCGCCGCGCAGATCATCCGCGACCTGCAGCACCGCGTGTCGAACATCACGGGCATCTCGCTGTTCATGCAGTCGGTGCAGGATCTGACGATCGATTCGACCGTCAGCCCGACGCAGTACCAGTTCATGCTGACGAGCCCGAACTCGGACGAGTTCGCGACCTGGGTACCGAAGCTCGTCGCGCGGCTGCAGCAGGAGCCGTCGCTCGCCGACGTCGCGACCGACTTGCAGAGCAACGGCCAGTCGGTGTACATCGAGATCGACCGCGCGAGCGCCGCGCGCTTCGGCATCACGCCGGCGACCGTCGACAACGCGCTGTACGACGCGTTCGGCCAGCGCATCGTGTCGACGATCTTCACGCAGTCGAACCAGTACCGCGTGATTCTCGAGTCGGAGCCGAAGGAGCAGCACTACGCGCAATCGCTGAACGACATCTACCTGCCGTCGGCGGGCGGCGGCCAGGTGCCGCTGTCGTCGATCGCATCGTTCCACGAGCGGCCGTCGCCGCTGCTGGTCGCGCACCTGTCGCAGTTCCCGTCGACGACGATCTCGTTCAACCTCGCGCAGGGCGCGTCGCTCGGCGAAGCCGTCAAGGCGATCGAGGCCGCCGAGAAGGACATCAACCTGCCCGCGTCGTTCCAGACGCGCTTCCAGGGTGCGGCGCTCGCGTTCCAGGCCTCGCTGTCCAACCAGCTGTTCCTGATCCTCGCGGCGGTGATCACGATGTACATCGTGCTCGGCGTGCTGTACGAAAGCTACATCCACCCGATCACGATCCTGTCGACGCTGCCGTCGGCCGGTGTCGGCGCGCTGCTCGCGCTGATGATCACCGGGCACGATCTCGACATCATCGGGATCATCGGCATCGTGCTGCTGATCGGTATCGTGAAGAAGAACGCGATCATGATGATCGACTTCGCGCTCGAGGCCGAACGCGTCGAAGGCAAGCCGCCGCGCGAGGCGATCTACCAGGCGTGCCTGCTGCGCTTCCGGCCGATCCTGATGACGACGCTCGCCGCGCTGCTCGGCGCGCTGCCGCTGATCGTCGGCTCCGGCGCGGGATCCGAGCTGCGCCAGCCGCTCGGGATCGCGATCGCCGGCGGCCTGATCGTGTCGCAGGTGCTGACGCTGTTTACGACGCCTGTGATCTACCTCGGCTTCGACTCGCTCGCGCGCCGCGTGCGCGGCTGGTTCGAACGCCACGGCCCTGACGCCGGCACGCGCACGGATGCGTAAATGAAACGACTCCCACGCTCACTTCGTTCGCTGCCCGCCAAGGGGGCGGTCAGCACCCTTGGGGCGGCCCAGCGAGTGCCGACATGAACCTGTCGCGCCCCTTCATCACCCGCCCCGTCGCGACGACGCTGCTCGCGATCGGCGTCGCGCTCGCGGGCCTGTTCGCATTCATCAAGCTGCCGGTGTCACCGCTGCCGCAGGTCGACTTCCCGACGATCTCGGTGCAGGCGTCGCTGCCGGGCGCGAGCCCGGAAACGGTCGCGACCAGCGTGACGAGCCCGCTGGAGCGGCACCTCGGCTCGATCGCCGACGTGTCCGAAATGACGTCGACGAGCACGGTCGGCAACGCGCGGATCATCCTGCAGTTCGGCCTGAACCGCGACATCGACGGCGCCGCGCGCGACGTGCAGGCCGCGATCAACGCGGCGCGCGCCGACCTGCCCGCCGCGCTGAAGAGCAACCCGACCTACCGCAAGGTCAACCCGGCCGATTCGCCGATCATGATCGTGTCGCTGACGTCGGAAACGTCGTCGGCCGCGAAGCTGTACGACTCGGCGTCGACGGTGCTGCAGCAGTCGCTGTCGCAGATCGACGGGATCGGCCAGGTCTCGGTGAGCGGTTCCGCGAACCCGGCCGTGCGCGTCGAGCTCGAACCGCAGGCGCTGTTCCACTACGGGATCGGCCTCGAGGACGTGCGTGCGGCGCTGGCGTCCGCGAACGCCAACGCGCCGAAGGGCGCGATCGAATTCGGTCCGCAGCGCTACCAGCTCTATACGAACGACCAGGCTTCCCAGGCGTCGCAATACCGCGACCTCGTCGTCGCCTATCGCAACGGCTCCGCCGTACGGCTGTCCGACCTGTCCGACGTCGTCGATTCGGTCGAGGACTTGCGCAACCTCGGTTTGTCGAACGGCAAGCGCGCGGTGCTCGTGATCCTCTACCGCTCGCCCGGCGCGAACATCATCGACACGATCGACCGCGTGCGCGCGGCGCTGCCGCAGCTCACCGCGTCGCTGCCGGCCGACATCACGGTCACGCCGGTGCTCGACCGCTCGACCACCATCCGCGCATCGCTGAAGGACACCGAGCACACGCTGCTGATCGCGGTGAGCCTCGTCGTGATGGTCGTGTTCCTGTTCCTGCGCAACTGGCGCGCGACGCTGATCCCGAGCGTCGCGGTGCCGATCTCGATCATCGGCACGTTCGGCGCGATGTACCTGCTCGGCTTCTCGATCGACAACCTGTCGCTGATGGCGCTGATCGTCGCGA
This sequence comes from Burkholderia sp. BCC1999, assembly GCF_905339975.1. Taxonomy (NCBI): domain Bacteria; kingdom Pseudomonadati; phylum Pseudomonadota; class Betaproteobacteria; order Burkholderiales; family Burkholderiaceae; genus Burkholderia; species Burkholderia sp. BCC1999. The sequence continues at coordinate 196,652 of NZ_CAJPHP010000007.1, forward strand.
CCGGCTTCGTCGTCGACGATGCGATCGTCGTGCTCGAGAACATCTCGCGGCACATCGAGAACGGCAAGTCGCGCATGCAGGCCGCGTTCGACGGCGCGCGCGAGGTCGGCTTCACGGTGCTGTCGATGAGCATCTCGCTCGTCGCGGTGTTCCTGCCGATCCTGCTGATGGGCGGCATCGTCGGGCGCCTGTTCCGCGAGTTCGCGCTGACGCTGTCGCTCGCGATCGCCGTGTCGCTCGCGGTGTCGCTCACCGTCACGCCGATGATGTGCGCGCGCCTGCTGCCCGAGTCGCACGACCCGCGAAGCGAGGGCCGATTCGGGCGCTTTCTCGAGCGCGGCTTCTCGCGCATGCAGCGCGGCTACGAGCGCTCGCTGTCGTGGGCGCTGCGCCGGCCGCTGCTGATCCTGCTGACCCTGTTCGCAACGATCGGGCTGAACGTCTACCTGTACATCGTCGTGCCGAAGGGCTTCTTCCCGCAGCAGGACACCGGGCTGATGATCGGCGGCATCCAGGCCGACCAGTCGACGTCGTTCCAGGCGATGAAGCTGAAATTCTCCGAGATGATGCGGATCGTGCAGAGCAACCCGAACGTGAAGAGCGTCGCGGGCTTCACGGGCGGCACGCAGACCAACTCGGGCTTCATGTTCGTCACGCTGAAGGACCGCACCGAACGCAAGCTGTCGGCCGACCAGGTGATCCAGCAGCTGCGCCCGCCGCTGGCGGACGTCGCGGGTGCGCGCACGTTCCTGCAGGCCGCGCAGGACATCCGCGTCGGCGGCCGGCAGAGCAACGCGCAGTACCAGTTCACGCTGCTCGGCGATTCGAGCGCCGACCTGTACAAGTGGGGGCCGATCCTGACCGAGGCGCTGCAGAAGCGCCCGGAGCTGACCGACGTGAACTCCGACCAGCAGCAAGGCGGCCTCGAGGCGATGGTGACGATCGACCGCGCGACGGCCGCGCGCTTCGGCATCAAGCCCGCGCAGATCGACAACACGCTGTACGACGCGTTCGGCCAGCGCCAGGTCTCGACGATCTACAACCCGCTGAACCAGTACCACGTCGTGATGGAAGTCGCGCCGAAATACTGGCAGAGCCCCGAGATGCTGAACCAGGTGTGGATCAGCACGTCGGGCGGCAGCGCGAACGGCTCGCAGACCACCAACGCGGCCGCCGGCACATTTGTCGCGACATCGGCCGGCACATCGAGCGCCGGCACGGGCACGCAGAGCGCCGCGGCAATCGCGTCCGATTCCGCGCGCAACCAGGCGCTCAACGCGATCGCGGCGAGCGGCAAGTCGAGCGCGTCGTCGGGTGCATCGGTGTCGACGTCGAAGTCGACGATGATCCCGCTGTCGGCGATCGCGACGTTCGGGCCGAGCACGACGCCGCTGTCGGTCAACCACCAGGGGCTGTTCGTCGCGACGACGATCTCGTTCAACCTGCCGCCAGGCGTATCGCTGTCGCAAGCGACGCAGGTGATCTACCAGACGATGGCGCAGATCGGCGTCCCGCCGACGATCGTCGGCAGCTTCCAGGGCACCGCGCAGGCGTTCCAGCAGTCGATGAACGACCAGCCGATCCTGATCCTCGCCGCGCTGCTGGCCGTCTATATCGTGCTCGGGATCCTGTACGAGAGCTACATCCACCCGATCACGATCCTGTCGACGCTGCCGTCGGCCGGCGTCGGCGCGCTGCTTGCGCTGCTGCTGTTCAAGACCGAGTTCAGCATCATCGCGCTGATCGGCGTGATCCTGCTGATCGGTATCGTGAAGAAGAACGCGATCATGATGGTCGACTTCGCGATCGACCAGACGCGCAACAACCAGAAGTCGTCGTTCGACGCGATCCACGAGGCCTGCCTGCTGCGCTTCCGTCCGATCATGATGACGACCATGGCGGCGCTGCTGGGCGCGTTGCCGCTCGCATTCGGCAGCGGCGACGGTGCCGAGCTGCGCGCGCCGCTCGGGATCGCGATCGCCGGCGGCCTGATCGTGTCGCAGGTGCTGACGCTCTATACGACGCCGGTCGTCTACCTGTACATGGACCGGTTCCGCGTGTGGGGAGAAAAGCGTCGCAACCGCCGCGGCAATACCGGCGGGCCGGCCGTCGCCGGCGAGTAACGGGAAACGGCCGCCCTCGGCGGCCGTTTTTTCGTGCTTGAACCGCAGCGACGATCGGCTATCGTGAGTCCATACCCACCGCGATGCCCTTCGCCGGGAATCCGCCATGAACGTCCAGCTGAACCACACGATCGTCTGGTGCCGCGACAAGCGCGCGTCGAGCCGCTTCCTCACCGAACTCCTGGAATTGCCGCCGCCGACGCCGTTCGGCGCGATGCTGGTCGTCGCGCTCGACAACGGCGTGTCGCTCGATTTCTACGAACAGGCGGGGGAAATCAGCTCGCAGCATTACGCGTTCCTGCTCGACGAAGCCGGCTTCGATCGCGTGCTGGCGCGCATTCGCGAGCGCGGGCTCGCGCACTGGGCCGATCCGGCGAAGCGGCAGCCCGATGATATCTACCGCCACAACGGCGGGCGCGGCGTGTACTTCGACGATCCGGACGGCCACTTTCTCGAAGTGATGACGCGGCCGTATGCACTGACGGGCTAGTGCCGCAGGCCGGCATTGCGCCGGCCTGTATGGTGCGGATGCCGCGCTTCGGACAGCATCCGGCCGGCTGCCGTTACTCGGCAGCCGCCGCCGTCTTGCGCGGACGACGCGCGCGCGGTGCGGCCTTGCGGGCCGGCTTCTTCTTGGCAGCGGCCGGCACTTCGGCAGCGGCTTCGGCATGTGCTTCGACCGGCGCCGTGTCGTGCGACGGCTGCGCGGCAGCAATCTCGCCACCGCGCTCGGCGGCCGCCGTCCCGGCATGCGTCACGTCCACGTGCGGCGCATCGCCCCGCTCCGCGTCGCGATGCGTGTCGTCGGCATGCTTGCCGTGCGCATGCTTGTCGGCGCCGTGCTTCGCCCCGCCGGCGCTCTTCGCAGCGGCGCCCTTCTTCGTGCCGGTCTTCTTCGCAGCGCTCTTGCGCGCACGCTTGCGGCCATCGTTCGCTTCGCCGCGCGCCTCGGTCGCCTGCGACGCCTCGGCCACTTCGATCGTTTCGGCAGGCGCAACCGGCTCGACGTCGGCAACATCGGCCATCTCCACCGTTTCAGCGTCGACCTGCACGCTTTCGTGCACGACCGCTTCCGCCCGCTGCTCGCGACGTTGCGCATGGCGCCCGGCCCGCGCCGGCTCCGCCGCCCGCGTGCCGTGGTGCGCGCCACCGTCACCGGCCGGCGCGACATGCTCGACGGCCGCCGGCTGGCGGGCCCGCGACACGAACGCGCCCGACTTGTCGTCACGCCCCACTTCGAGCAGGCCGCGCGCCTGCGCTTCGTCGAGCAGGTTGCCGAACGCGCGGAACCCGTAATACGACTCGTTGAAATCCGGTTTGCGGCGCTTGATCGCGCTCTTGAGCACCGACGCCCAGATCTTGCCGACGTCGTCGCGCTCCGACGCGAGCGCATCGAACGTCTCGACCGCCAGCGCGATCGCCTCGGCCTTGCGCGCGTCCAGGTCGTGCTTGCGCGACGACGGCTCGTCCGGCCGCTTCGCGCCGCCATTGCCCGCACGCTGCTGCTGTTCGCGCTTCGCGAGCGCGCGCTGCTGCTCGCGCACCAGGTCGTCGTAGAAGATGAATTCGTCGCAGTTCGCGACCAGCAGGTCCGACGTCGATTTCTTCACGCCGACGCCGATCACCTTCTTCGCGTTCTCGCGCAGCTTCGACACGAGCGGCGAAAAATCCGAGTCGCCGCTGATGATCACGAACGTATCGACGTGCGACTTCGTATAGCAGAGGTCGAGGGCGTCGACGACGAGCCGGATGTCGGCCGAATTCTTGCCCGACTGGCGCACGTGCGGGATCTCGATCAGCTCGAAGCTCGCCTCGTGCATCGACGCCTTGAAGCCCTTGTAGCGATCCCAGTCGCAATAGGCCTTCTTCACGACGATGCTGCCCTTCAGCAGCAGGCGCTCCAGCACGGGCTTGATGTCGAATTTCTCGTACTTCGCGTCGCGCACGCCGAGCGCGACGTTCTCGAAGTCGCAGAACACGGCCATGCTGACGTTGTCCAGGGGTAATGCCATGTGTACTCCAACCGGTGGGCCGACGCGTTGTATGACGGTGCGGCGAAAAAAGCATCGCGCACATGATAGCCGGTCGGCGCGTCATTCCCGCATTCGTGTACATGAATGAACGCCCGAACGCCAGTCGAGGCGCCGCAGATCGCAGGCCTGCGCGGGAAGGCCCGATGCCGGTACGCCCGCGCCGATATGCCCGATGCCGGTACGCCCCTTAATACGCACCCGCCGCCGGGGCAAATCGACATTACACTTGAGTTATCGGTCGTCCGTCCCTATCTGGACGGATGACGCATCGAGCAAGGAGCGGTTTCATGACGACGAAGGTACTGCTGATTGGCGCGACCGGTCGAACGGGCCAGGCCTGCGCGGATCTGCTGCTCAAGCAGCCGGAGTTCGAGGTCACGGCGCTCGTGCGCCGGCACGGCTATGCGCTGGCGGGCGCACGGGTCATCGAGGCCGATCTGACGAACGATTTCTCGCACGCATTCCAGGGCATCACGCACGTGATCTACGCGGCCGGCTCGGCCGAATCGGACGGCGCGGCCGAAGAGGAACAGGTCGACCGCGATGCGGTGGCCCGCGCCGCCGAATACACGCTGGCCTACAACGCGCAGAAGCTCGTGGTGATCAGTTCGCTGTCGGCCTACCGGCCCGAACAGGCGCCGGATGCGCTGCGCCACTATTCGCAGATGAAGCGCGAAGGCGACGACGGCGTGACCGCGTCGGGCGTCGACTACGTGATCCTGCGCCCGGGCCCGCTGACGGACGATCCGGGCGTCGGCAAGATCGCGCTGACCGACGCGTGGCTCGACCCTGCGCCGCCGGTATCGCGCCAGGACGTCGCGTGGGCCGCGATCGAGGCGATCAAGCTCGGCATCTCGCGCAAGATCGTCGGCTTCGTCGGCGGCAGCGTGCCGATCGAGCAGGCCTTGCGCGCGTAGCCACCGGTCGCGCGCCGCCGCCCGGCGGCGCGTGTTGCCGTGCCCGCGGCCCGCACGACGGGCCGCGTCGTCGCCCCCGGTGTGCGCTTACTGCTTCGGATGCGCGTCGGCCCACGCCTTCACGGCGGCGAGCGTGTTCTCGACGTGCTTGTCGGGCGACAGGCTCGTGTATTCGTACAGAATCTTCCCTTCCGGCGAGATCACGTACGACACGCGATTCGCGCGGTCGAGCGCCGGCAGTTTCGCGTCGTATTCACGGATGATCTTCGCGTCCGGATCGGCCGCGACCGGGAACTTGCTCCGGCACTCGCTCACCGAGAACTTCGTCAGCGTGTCGATATTGTCGGCCGATACGCCGATCACCGTCGCGCCGTAAGCCTTGTAACGGTCGACCGCATCCGCGAACGCGTGCGCCTCGATCGTGCAACCCTTCGTGAACGCGGCCGGGTAGAAATACAGCACGACCGGCCCCTGCTTCAGCGCATCGGCGAGCGAGTACGTGTAAGTCTTGCCGCCCAGCGACGCCTGCGTCGTGAAGTCCGGCGCCGCGGCGCCCGGCTTCAGTTCCGCCTGCGCCATCAGCGCATGGCCGGCCACCAGCGCCGCCACGGCGCCCAGCAACAGTTTTCGCTTCATCTGCGTCCTCATTTCTTATAAAGTCAGCCTCAATGTAGGCCACGCCGGCGTTCGACTGCCGAACATCCGGTTTGCGATCCGGACCAGCGGCCGCGCCATTCGCGGCCGGCCCGTTAAAGATTCCGCACAATCTGCCGTTATTCCTTGCGGACAACCGGTTCCAGCCCTTCACGTCAGCGAGAAACATGGAAGCCAACAGGAAACAGACGTCACGCAAGGGCTCCTGGCGCAGCGCCTTGCATACGCTGCGCCGCTTCGCCTGGTCGGGCGGCGCGCTGATGCCCGCGCGCGCCGGCGCGCCGCGCCGCGACGACTCCGTGCGCAACTGGCTGGAACAGACGGTCGGCACGGTGGACTTCCTCGCCCATGTCGACCGAGAGCTGCGCTTTCTGTACGTGTCGGACGCGAGCCTGCGCTTCATCGGCTACCACCGCGACTACCTGCATACGCTGACGCTGCGCGACCTGATCGCCGAACAGGATACCTCGGCGCTCGAAGGCCTGCTTGCGCGCGCGGCGCGCTCCGGCCAGGTCGAGAAGGCGACGATGTGCATCGTGAAGTCGCTCACCTATCCGCTGGACGTCGAGGTCCGCGCGTTCAAGAGCCGCCACCACGGTGTCGACGGTTTCGCGATCGCGGCATTCGACGTGTCGTCGTGGCGCGCGCTCGAGGCGAAGCTGACGTACGAAATGCACCATGACCCGATGACGGGGCTCGACAACCTGTCCGCGCTCGTGCCGGCGCTGATGCGCGCGCAGCAGGCCGCCGACGAGGACGGCACCTGCGCGGCGCTGCTGCTGCTCGACCTCGACGACTACCAGCGGATCAACCGCGCGCTCGGCTACGACGCGGGCGACACGCTGCTGCGCGAGACCGCGCAGCGGCTGAAGGCGCTCGTCACGCCGAACGAGCGACTCGCACGCGTCGCGAGCGACAAGTTCGCGGTCGTGCTCGGCGCATCCGACCGCACGCAGGCGAGCCATGCCGCCGACGCGCTCGCGCGCCGGCTGCAGGCCGCGGTGCGCGAGCCCTACGTGTACCAGGGGCAGACCGTGCACTTGTCCGCGAGCATCGGCATCGCGCTGTATCCGGACGAACGGGCCGCGCCGCATCGCGCGCAACATCACAGCCCGCTGCTGCGCCGCGCCGACCACGCGCTCGCGCAGGCGAAGGCATCGGGCGGCAACGCGCTCGCGTTCCATGCGCCGGTCGACGATCCGGCCGACGCCGAACGCCTGAAGCTCGAAGCCGACCTGTACGACGGCGTGCGCAACGGCGAGTTCTCGCTCCATTTCCAGCCGATCACGCGCAGCCAGTCGGGCGCGGTGGTCGGCGTCGAGGCGCTGATCCGCTGGCGCCATCCGGTACACGGCCTCGTGCCGCCGGCGACCTTCATTCCGCTCGCCGAATCGATCGGCCTGATCAACTACCTCGGCAACTGGGTGCTCAAGGCCGCGTGCATGCAGCTCGTCGCCTGGGACCGCCAGGGGCTCGCGCTGCAGTACGTGGCCGTCAACGTGTCGCCGCAGCAGTTCCGCGACCCGCGCTTCACGCAGAGCGTGCGCGAGGCAATCGCGCTGACGGGCATCGACCCGCGCCGCATCGTGCTCGAAATCACCGAAAGCCTGCTGATGCACGATCCCGCCCATGCGAAAGTGCTGCTCGAGGAGCTGACCGATCTCGGCATCCGCTTCGCGATCGACGATTTCGGCACCGGCTATTCGAGCCTCGCCTACCTGCAGCGCTTCCCGCTCGCGAAGCTGAAGATCGATCGCAGCTTCGTCGAGAACCTGCTGACGTCGCGCAACGACCGCGCGATCGTGTCGGCAGTGGTCGGCCTCGCGCAGACACTCGATCTCGAACTCGTCGCCGAAGGCGTCGAGACCGAGGCGCAGCGCGAACTGCTGACGGAGATGGGCTGCAATCACATCCAGGGCTGGCTCGTCTGCCAGGCGCTGCCGTCCGAGGAGCTCGCGCGGCGCTTCGAGGCGCAGCAACTGCACCTGCACGCCGCCGCCTGACGCGCGCGGCGAACCGGACACCGTATGTCAATCACCGAACACATGCCTCGCACGGCCTTGCTGGACAAGCTGTGGGCCCGGATGAACGAACGGGGCGACTTCCCGCTGCTGTCGGAATCGCTGCGCGCAACGATGGCCGCGATGAAGAACGACGACCTCGATTTCACCGCGCTCGTGCGCGTCGTGCTGTCGGACTTCGCGCTCACGCAGAAAGTGCTGCGGCTCGCGAACTCCGCGATGTACATGGCATTCGGCGGCAACATCACGACCGTGACCCGCGCGCTGATGGTGCTCGGCATGGACGCCGTCGGCCATCTGGTCGTCGGGCTGAAGCTCGTCGACCATTTCCACCACAGCACGCCGCGGCGCATCGACGCGAAGCTCGAATTGAACCGTGCGCTGCTGTCCGGCTGCGTCGCGCGCAAGCTCACCGAGCGCGCCGACCTGCGCGCGGGCGAGGAAGCCGTCGTCTGCACGCTGATGCGCCAGGTCGGCAAGCTGCTCGTGGTCTGCTATCTCGACAGCGAATGGGACAAGATCCGCCGCCGCGCGGCCGAGATGCACGGCGACGAATCGGGCGCCTGCTTCGAGGTGCTCGGCGTCGGCTTCGACGAGATCGGGCTCGAGGCAGCGACGCGCTGGCGGCTGCCCGACATGATCCGGGACGGCATCGCCGACGATCACCACCACGTGAACCGCGTCGACGCGTTCGGCCGCGAACTCGCCGCCGACGAGGACATGCTCGAACGCGTGAACTGGCTGCGCGCGGTGAGCCGCTGCTCGACCGACGTCGCGAGTGCGCTCGCGATGCCCGACGGTCCGCAGCGCGATACGCATATCACGGCGCTCGCGCAGCACTATGCGCTGGCGCTCGATACGGAACCCGACGCGCTCGTCGAGATCGCCGACCGGCTCGCTCACGAGGAAGCCAGCGACACCGTGATGCGCGAGATCGTCGAGCTGCGCGCGAACGCCGATGCGATCGCGCGCGCGCAGGCCGAGCCCGAGGCCTGCCTCGAAGCCGGCCTCGCCGACCTGCGGGCGCTGCCGTCCGAGCACGTGCTGACGCCGGTGCTCGCACTGGCGTCGGAAAGCCTGCTGGCGAGCCTCGCGTTCACGCGCACCGTCACGTTCGTCCGGCACGACGACGGCACGTTCGCCGCGCGCCTGGGCTTCGGTCCCGGCGTCGACGCGGCGCTCTACCGGCTGCGCTTCGACGAGCGCTTCGAGCCGGACGTGTTCCATCTCGCGATCACCAATTCGGTCGGCATCTTCATCGAGCAGGCACAGGAACCGAAGATGCTCAAGCGCCTGCCCGCGTGGTATCTCGACGTGTTCGACGATACGCGCGCGTTCGTGCTGCTGCCGGTGCGCGTCAATGCGACGACGGTCGCGCTGCTGTACGGCGACTGGGCGGGCGCGCAGCCGGCCCGCAAGATCTCGCAACAGGAAATGAGCATCCTCAACGAGCTTGCGCGCGAACTGGGGCGGTTCTTTCCCGCGCAGCACGGCTGAACGCCGGCCGGCCCGCGCCGTTCCCGATCCGCAAAAGCAAACCGGCCGCATCAGCGGCCGGTTTTTTTGCTTCGTGCGTTCGAACGCTACGCTTACTTGAGCGTCACGGGCACGCTGAAGTACTTCTTCGCGAGGTTGTCGATCGTGCCGTCGGCCTTCAGATCCTTCAGTGCCTGATCGAGCGCGGTCTTCAGCGCCGCGTCGTTCTTGCGCAGGCCGAAGCCGACGCCCGAGCCGAGGATCTCGGTGTCGCTGACGGTGCCGCCCGCGAACGCGAAGCCCTGGCCTTGCGGCTTCGTCAGGAAGCCCTTCGAGCCGGCTTCCGAATCCTGGAACGTCGCGTCGAGACGGCCCGACTTCAGGTCGGCATACGCCAGATCCTGCGTCTGGTACGGCACGACTTCAACACCGGCCGGCGCCCACTTCTTCTTTGCGTAGGCTTCCTGGATCGTGCCTTGCAGCACGCCGACGCGCTTGCCCTTCAGCGACTGCGGGGTCGGCAGCAGGCCGCTGCCCTGCTTCGCGATCAGCTGGTTCGGAATCGTGTAGATCGGGTCGGTGAACGCGATCGCGTGCTTGCGCTGGTCCGTGATCGTCATGTCCGAGTTGATCGCGTCGAACTTGCGCGCCTGCAGCGCGGGGATCAGGCCGTCGAAGTCGTTCTCGACCCACACGCACTTCGTCTTCAGCTTCGCGCACACCGCGTTGCCGATGTCGATGTCGAAGCCGGTCAGCTTGCCGTCGGGCGTCTTGTATTCGAACGGTGCGTACGAGGCTTCGACGCCGAACCGGATCTCCTTCAGATCCGCGGCAAACGCGCTGCCTGCCGCCACGGCCGATGCCGCCACCACCGCATGCGCGGCCACTTTACGCCAATCCAACTTCATCAGGTGCTCTCCTCGATACTCGAATGTTCCGGAACTACGGGCGCATGCATCATTGCAGGGTCGGATGACCACGACAATGCGGCTGCCGCGCCGTGATGCGGCGCAACAGCCGCAAGGCCGCGATTGTACCAATCCGCGCGGCCCGATATGGCAAAGCGGCCGCCGGGGCGCGATGCTGCGGTGCGCATACGACACCGGCCGGGCCTACCATCGAACTTGCAAGACGATGTCGCAAATACGCAGGGCGGGCCGCGCGTCGGCGCGACCGTGCGATCGGTCAGACGAGTGCCGCGACCGTCTCGCGCGTCGTGTCGACGACGAGCAGGCCCGCGCGCAGGCCCGGCTTCACGGTCGGGTTCGGGAACACGATCCGTTCCTCGTCGTGCGTTACGGTGTAGCGGTAGTCGCCGTCCTGTGCGAGCACCGTGCCACGTGCGAATGCGGTGAAGTTCGCGACATCGGCCGCGACGAACAGTTCGAGCGCGTCGCTCCGCTTCGTGATCTGGTCGATCACCGTGAACACGCGCGGCAACGGCGGATGGCCGCCTGGCGCCTCGACATCGGTCGACGCCCCCGACACCAGCTTGCGCACCGCGCGGTCGGCCGGCGCGAAGCGCGTCAGGTCGTTCTGGCCGAACGGGCGCACCTTGCCGAGTTCCAGCGTGCACGCGAGCGCGCCGCAGTGCTCGGCCGTGAAGTGCGAATACGTATTGCCCTTCGCGGTATGCAGCAGCACGGCCGCGATGCGCGCATCGCCGAGCCATTCGAACATCGTGCGTGTGGGCGGCGTGCCCGTGTGCGGCAGCAGTGCGAACTGCTCGAACACCGACGCGCGGATCGCCGTGTGCATGTCGATATGCCAGCGCGCACTGCCCGCCGGTGCGGCCGCGAAGAACGCGGCGGCGGCCGCTTCGAGCTGCACGGCGCGCGGCGCTTCGCGGCTCGCGGGCACCTGCGTGTGACGGCCGCTGAACAGGCGGTTCAGGTCGTCGTCGAGATAGCGCTCGCCCGCGCGCATCGCCGGCACGTTGCCGAGCACGACGAGCAGCCGGCACGCGAGCGGCAGCGCACCCGACGCGAGATCGCGCACGAGCATCGACAGCAGCTCGATCGGCGCCGTCTCGTCGCCATGCACGCCGGCCGATACGAGCACGCTCGGGCACACCGCACCGGCGGTCTCGGCCGGTTCGAGCGCGAGCAGCCCGTCGCCGCGCCATTGCCAGCGCACGGCGCCGGCTGCACAGGTGCCGTCCGTGGCGGACGGCGCGCTACCGGCCAGCGTGAACGCGAGAAAGTCGTCGAGCAGCGCGTTGGCCGGCATCCGTGCCTCAGCGCTGGAAGTCATACAGCGAACCGACGCGCAGGATCTGCGTGAGCTCGTCGAGCGCCGAGCGCGATTCGTCGAGCAGCGCCGGATCGGCGAGGTCCGCCGGTGCAAGGCGATCGCGGTAGTGCTTGTCGATCCACGCGTCGAGCGACGCGAACAGCGTGTCGTTGATCCACACGTTCGACGTGACGGCCGCGCGTTCCGCTTCGTTCAGCACGACACGCAGGCGCAGGCACGCGGGGCCGCCGCCGTTCTTCATGCTTTCGCGCAGGTCGAACACGAGCACGTCGTGAATCGGGCCGTTGCCGGCCGCGAGTTCGTCGAGATAAGCCGCGACGTTCCCGTTCTCGCGGCACTCTTGCGGCACGACGAGCACCTGCGAACCGTCCGCGCGCGACAGCAGCTGGCTGTTGAACAGATACGACGTCACCGCGTCGTTCACGCTCACGGCAGCTTCCGGCACCTCGATCACGTTCAGGCGCGCGCCGCGTGCGTCGAGCGCAGCGGTGAGCGTGTCGTAAATCGCCTGCTTGTTGACGAACGCGCGCTCGTGCGTGAACAGCGTGTCGCGGTTGCCGACCGAGATCACGTCGTTGTGGAACACGCCCGCGTCGATCACGTCCGGATCCTGCTGCGCGTAGACCGTCGCTTCTTCTGCAAGACCGTGGCGATGCGCGACCGCGCGGCTCGCCTCGAACGTCTGGCGCGCCGGGAAGCGCTTCGGCTCGGGCCCGCGGCGGTATTCCGCGCGGCCGTACACGAAGAACTCGATACCCGGCTTGCCGTATTCGGCGCAAAAGCGCGTGTGGTTCGCCGCGCCTTCGTCGCCGAGTGCCGGCGTGCCCGTCAGCGCCTCATGCACCGCGAAATGTGCGGGATCGGCGAACAGCGTCGACAGCGTGCGGCGCGTCGCTTCGTGTTCGATCGCGCGATGCAGCTTGCTGCACAGGTTCGCCGGCGTGAAGTGCACGCGACCATCGCTCGTGTCGGCCGACGGGCTGACGGTGGCCGCGTTCGCGGTCCACATCGCCGACGCCGAGCTCGCCGCGGCGAGCAGCTCGGGCGCCTGCTTCGCGGCCTTCGCGATCACGTCAGCGTCCTTGCCCGAGAAGCCGAGCTCGCGCAACAGGCGCAGCGACGGCCGCTCCTGCGGCGGCAGCACGCCCTGTGCGAAACCGAGATCCGCGAGCTGCTTCATCTTGCGCAGCCCCTGTTTCGCGGCGGCCTTCGGGTTCGCGGCCGATTTTTCGTTGTTGAGCGACGCCACGTTGCCGAACGACAGCCCGGCGTAGTTGTGGGTCGGGCCGACGAGCCCGTCGAAATTGGCTTCTTGTGCGTTCATCGTCGTTCCCTCGATCAGAAATGCAGGCCCGGCGACAGGCTCGCGGGCAAGGTCAGTTGCGTGCTTTCCACCGACGCCATCGGATACGCGCAATAGTCAGCCGCGTAGTACGCGCTCGGGCGATGGTTGCCCGAGCGGCCGGTGCCGCCGAACGGTGCAGCGGACGATGCACCGTTGGTCGGCCGGTTCCAGTTGACGATCCCGGCGCGGATCGTGCGACGGAAGTGTTCCCATGCCTTCTCGTCGTCGGCCAGCAGGCCGGCGGACAGGCCGAATGCCGTGTCGTTCGCGCGCTCGATCGCGTCGTCGAACGTCGCGTAGCGGACGATCTGCGCGAGCGGGCCGAAATGTTCTTCGTCGGGCAGGTTCGCGACGTTCGTCACGTCGACGATCGCGGCGTTCACGAAGCCGAGGCGCGGGTCGCGCTGCGTCATCGCGATGATCGGCTTCGCGCCCTGCTCGACCAGGCGCGACTGCGCGTCGACCAGCTTCGCGGCCGCACGGGCCGAGATCACCGCGCCCATGAACGGCTGCGGATCGGCATCGAACACGTCGGCCGTGATCTTCGACGTGACGTCGGCGAAGCGTGCGAGGAAGCGGTCGCCGAACGCGCCCTGCGGCACGAAGATGCGGCGCGCGCATGTGCAGCGCTGGCCGGCCGACAGGAACGCCGACTGGATCGTGTGATGCACGGCCGCGTCGATATCTTCGACTTCGCCGATCACGAGCGGGTTGTTGCCGCCCATCTCGAGCGCGAGCACGATTTCCGGACGGCCGCCGAACTGCTTGTGCAGCAGCGTTCCGGTGTCCGAGCTGCCGGTGAAGAACAACCCGTCGATCTGCCGATGGTTCGCGAGCGCGATGCCGGTGTCCTTCTCGCCCTGCACAAGGTTCAGCACGCCGTCGGGCAGCCCCGCATCCTTCCACACTTCGACCGTCGCGCGCGCGACGCCCGGTGCGAGTTCCGACGGCTTGAACACCACCGCATTGCCAGCGATCAGCGCGGGCACGATATGGCCGTTCGGCAAGTGGCCGGGGAAGTTGTACGGGCCGAACACCGCGACGACACCGTGCGGGCGGTGGCGCAGCACCGCGACGCCGTCGGCCATGTCCTGGCGCTTCTCGCCGGTGCGTTCCTGGTAGGCCTGGATCGAGATGCCGACCTTCGCGGCCATCGACGCGACTTCGGTGCGGGCTTCCCACAGCGGCTTGCCCGTCTCGCGGCCGATCGCGGTCGCGATCGCTTCCTTGCGTTCGTTGAGCAACGCGGCGAAACGCTTGACGATCGCGCAGCGCGATTCGAAGTCGAGCGCCGACCAGCCGGCGAACGCGCGGCGCGCGCTCGCGACCGCACGGTCGACGTCGGCGGCCGATGCGCTTTCGCCCTGCCACGCGATCTCGTCGGTGCCCGGGTTGCGCGAAGCGAACACGGGGCCCGAGCCTGCGACCCAGGCGCCGTCGATGAAGAGTTCCGTCATGATTCGTTTATCCCTGTTTGACTTTGAGCGGCAGCACGCGAACCGGATCGCCGGCCTTCACGTCGAGCGCGGCGGCATCGTCGGCCGACAGCACGAACGAGCCGTTTGCGACCACGCCCGGCGCGACGCCGACGCGGAAATCGGTGAGCGACGTGTTCGACACGAGCGATTTCGGCGCATGGTCGCCCCGCGCGCCTTCGCCCGCATCGGGCTCGCCGATCGCGACCGGCACGACGACGCTCTCGCGTACCGTGCGCAGGTCATTCACGTGGCATTCGAGCACCGGGCCTGCGTCGAAGATATCGACGTGATTCTGGTAACGCAGCCCTTCCGCCTCGAGCATCTTGCGGGCCGGCAGCGTGTCGCGGTGCGTGAGGCCGACCGCGTCCTGCGCATCCTGCGGCAGCAGGTCGACGTACACCGGGTAGCGCGGCATCAGTTCCGCGAGGAACGACTTGCGGCCGTGCGAACTGAGATAGTCGGCCGCATTGAAATCGATCTGGTAGAAGTGCGAACCGACCGCGCGCCAGAACGGCGACGTGCCGTCCTCGTCGAAGTGGCCGCGCAGTTCCGCGCAGATGCGTTCCGGAAAGCGCTCGCGGAACTGCGCGATGAACATGAAGCGCGAGCGCGACAGCAGCCCGCCCACACCACCCGTGCGATAGCGCGGGCTCAGGAACAGCGAGCACACTTCCGCATAGCCGGTCAGGTCGTGCGAGATGTTCAGCGCGGACATCCGCGTCCACACGCCGAGTTCCTGGCTCGCGTGCACGACCGTGCTCACGCGATAGTTGTAGAACGGCTGCTCGAGGCCGACTTGCGTTTCGATCCCGCACACGCCCGCGATGTCGCCGGTCTTCGATTCTTCCATCACGAAGAAGTAGCCGGCCTCGCCGGCCGCTGCCTCGCCCGCGAGCGTGCGGCGCGTGCGTTCGATGCGCGCGGCGAGCGCGTCGCGGTCGGGCTTGAACGTGGTCAGGCCCGGCCCGGTTTCCTTCGCGAGCGACACGAGCGCGTCGACGTCGCCCGTTTGTACGACCCGAACGACGATCATGCTGCGTCTCCCTTCAAATCTTCATCGTCGCGGCGGTGCAGCGGCACGCAGCGCACGACATCGCCATCCTTCACATCGAGCGCCGCGCGCACGTCGCCGGCGAGCGGGGCATCGCCCGCATCGCCCGGCAGGTCGGCCAGCACGCAGCGGAACGATTCGCCGCTGCCCGTCGACACCATGTATGCAACATCGCCCTGCTGGTGCGCGGCCTCGCGCACGACGCGCTCCGAGCCGTGCTTCACGCACGCGGTGCGGTCGACCTGCGCGGTCAGCACCGGGCCTGCGTCGAAGATGTCGACGAAGCGGTCGGGCTCGAAGCCTTCCTCGAGATGGATGTCGTACGCGAGCAAGGCCGTTTCGTTCGGCTCGCCGAGCACGCGCTGCGCGGCTTCCGGCAGCAGCGGCACGTAGAGCGGATACGCCGGCATCACTTCCGCGATGAAGGTACGGCTGCGGCCGCCCGACGCGATGTCGACGTCGGTGAAGTTGCGGCCGAAGAACTTGCGCCCCACCG
This sequence comes from Burkholderia sp. BCC1999, assembly GCF_905339975.1. Taxonomy (NCBI): domain Bacteria; kingdom Pseudomonadati; phylum Pseudomonadota; class Betaproteobacteria; order Burkholderiales; family Burkholderiaceae; genus Burkholderia; species Burkholderia sp. BCC1999. The sequence goes on from NZ_CAJPHP010000007.1 coordinate 212,499, forward strand.
CTTCCCAGAACGGCGATGCGCCGTTGCCGTCACTCACGCCGAGCAGCAGCGTGAACACTTCCGGCGTGAAGCGGCGGCGGTTCGCGGCGATGTACATCATCCGGGCGCGCGAGATCAGGTGCGCGGCCGCGTCGCCGCGCAGCGACGGATCGACGTAGAAGCCCGCGAGCCGGCTCTTGCCGGTCAGCTCGTGCGACATCGTGAGTGCGTGGATCTTGCGGTTCACGTGCAACTCGCGCGACGCGTGGATCAGTGCGTCGTTGCGGAACGCGTAGAACGGTTCCGAGTAGCCGGCCGCGGCCACGATGCTCGCCGTGCCGAGCAGCTTGCCCGTCGACGAATCCTCGAGCACGAAGAGGTAGAACTCCTCGCCGGCGAAGTCGACGTCCGCGCGAAACGAATCCTCGGAGAGCGCCACGCGCGCTTCGAGCGCCGCTCGGTCGTGCGGCAGCGAGTGCAGGACCGGCTGCGCGGTGCGCGCCATGTGCGCGAGCGCATCGAGATCCGTGAGTTTGCCGGGGCGAACAAATAGCATCGTCGTTCCTGTCTGCGATGGGGGCGCCGATCAGCGCGCGGTGGCTTCCTGGGCGGCGAGCACCTGTTCGACTGCCTTCTCGAAGCGCTTCATGCCTTCGTCGAGCAGGTCGAACGGGATCACCAGCGACGGGACGAAGCGCAGCACGTTCGGGCCGGCGATCAGCATGATCAGGCCGTTCTCGGCAGCGGCCGTGACGAAGTCCTTCGCGCGGCCGTCGAATGCCGCGGTGAGTTCGGCGCCGACCAGCAGGCCCTTGCCGCGCACGTCCTTGAAGATGCCGAAGCGCGCGTTGATGCGCTCGAGCGCGCCCTTCAGGCGCACGCTGCGTTCGCGCACGCCTTCGAGCAGTGCCGGGTCGCCGATCAGTTCGACGACCTTGTCGGCGATCGCCGATGCGAGCGGGTTGCCGCCGTACGTCGTGCCGTGCACGCCGACCTTGAAGTGCGCGGCGAGTTCGTTCGTCGTCAGCATCGCGCCGATCGGGAAGCCATTGCCGAGTGCCTTTGCGGTCGTCAGGATGTCCGGCGTGACGCCGGTATCCATGTAAGCGTAGAACTGGCCCGTGCGGCCGACGCCCGTTTGCACTTCGTCGAAAATCAGCAGTGCGTCGTTCGCGTCACAGGCTTCGCGCAGTGCTTTCAGGAAGGCCGGATCGGCCGGGATCACGCCGCCTTCGCCTTGCACGGGCTCGACGATCACGGCGCACGTTTGCGGGCCGATCGCGGCCTTCGCGGCTTCGATGTCGTTGTACGGCAGGTGCTTGATGCCGCCCGGCACGGGGCCGAAGCCTTCCGAGTATTTCGGCTGGCCGCCGACGCTGACCGTGAAGAACGTGCGGCCGTGGAACGACTGCACGAACGAGATGATTTCCGCTTTATCGGCGCCGTGGCGGTCGAACGCAACGCGGCGTGCGAGTTTCAGGGCGGCTTCGTTCGCTTCCGCGCCCGAGTTCGCGAAGAATGCGCGATCGGCGAAGGTCAGCGATTCGAGGCGCTTTGCGAGGCGCAGCACCGGCTCGTTCGTGTAGCCGTTGCCGATGTGCCAGAGCTTGCGGCTTTGTTCGTCCAGGACTTTCAGCAGTTCCGGGTGGCCGTGGCCGAGGGACGTCACTGCGATGCCGCACGCGAAATCGATGTACTCGCGGCCGGCCGTGTCCCACACGCGGGAGCCCTCTGCGCGATCCGGCACGAACGGGGCGGGAGAAAATACCGGCACCATCACTTCGTCGAATGTCTGGCGGTTCACGGTCGAGGTCGTCATGGTCGTTCCTTTCGGTTTCGTAAGAGGGTTCAACAGGATCAAGTTTAGGTAAGGGTGACGCAAGCGTCTTGCGGATTTGCGACGGGTTCTATCGGAAGGTTTTGGTTTTTGCCCTCGCGGGCCAGTTCGGGGGGCTTCGTTGGGTGTCGGTATTTTGAGGCTTTTTGGGTGGTTCGCCGTTGTTTGGTGCGAAGCACCTGTGATCGTGTCGGTCTATTAGTGTCGCCCCTGCGCGGGGCGGCGGTTACTTTTCTTTGTCTTGCCAAAGAAAAGTAACCAAAAGAAAGGCGCCCGGAAAACGCATGACTTCCCGGTGCCGTGGTCGTCAGTGTGGTTCGCATCTAAGTGTCCGCGCCAGTCAGGAACACGGAGTGGTTCGAGCAATGGTTCTGACACCACTCCCTACCCAACAGAGCGGTATACCGCCCGCGAGCTCCGCCCTCGCTTCGCTCGGCCGACAGGTACACCCGCTCCAGTAACGCTTGAGGTCAATCAGGTCCCGCAATCGCGGGCGAGCCCCCGGATTCAGCAAATCAAGGCGTGCCTTCATTCGCAAGGAAAAGGGGACGCAGCAAGCAGGTTTGCACGCACGAAAACATGTGGCGCAAGACGTTATCAAGCACCGTCGATGGCAAGCAGTCCGATGGGTGCGAATGATGTGAGTAAAGAGAAAGCCGAGGCAGTTGATGCAATGCCGACAGAAGCACGCGAGCGCATGAACCGCGACGTGAAGCACCTTGCAGCCGAGCGAAGCGAGGATGGAGCTAGCGGGCGGTATACCGCTCTGTTGGGTAGGGAGTGATGTCAGAACCATTGCTCGAACCACTCCGCGCTCGCAACTGGCGCGGACACTTAGATGCGAACCACTCTGACGACCATGGCACCGGGAAGTCATGCGTTCTCCGAGCGCCTTTCTTTTGGTTACTTTTCTTTGGCAAGACAAAGAAAAGTAACCGCCGCCCCGCGCAGGGGCGACACTAATAGACCGACACGATCACAGGTGCTTCACGCCAAACAACGGCGAACCGCAAAAACCAAAATCAATCCTTCCCCCCACGCTCAACCAACGCGCCCCCGCGAGGCTCGCTCCCCCCACCGGTCTGCTTCTCGAGCCACGCTCTTCGATCTTCCCGAGGCGTGACCCCAAACCTTTCGCGGTACGCGTTAGAAAAGTGCGCAGCAGAAGAGAACCCACAGGCGAGGCTAACCTGAACGACAGACTTGCTGGTCCGCTGCAACTGCGTCCTTGCCTTGAGCAATCGGAGATTGAGGTAATACTTGGAGGGCATCGCCCCGAGATACTGTCGAAAGAGCCGCTCGAGCTGCCGGCGTGAAACGCCAACGAGTTCGGCGATTTCATCCGTCGTCAACGGATCCTCGACATTGGCTTCCATGAGCTGCAACGCATCGTTCAACCGGGGATGCCGCTCGCCCGGCGCGGTCACGAAAGGAATCCGCTGCCGCTCTTCGCCACTGCGCAACGTCCCGACCCCGAGTGCATCGGCAATCCGCTCCGAGAGGTCCGCCCCGTGCTCCCGGCCAATCATGGCCAGCATGAAATCCACGGTAGCCTGCCCACCGGCGCACGTCGCCCGATCACGATCGATCTCGAAGATCTGCTGCGTGACGATCGACCGCTCGAACTGCTCGGCGAACTGCTGATACGTCTCCCAGTTCACGCTCACGCGATACCCGGAAAGCTGCCCGGCCATCGCGAGCCACCACACGCCGTGGTGAATGCCGGTCACGACCGGCGTCCGCTGCCCGACCCGCGCGAGACTCGCGAGAAACAGCCGGTAATCGGCAAACTGCTGGAACCGCTCCGTCACGACGATCAGCCAGTCACACGCGATCGCATCGTTGAACGCCGCATCGGCATGCCACTGCGCACCGCCGGCAAGCGGCACGGGCCGCCCGTCCCACGAACACACCTGCCAGCGATACAACAGCCGCCCGTCGATCTCGTTCGCGAGGTTCAACGCATCGACGATCGGACCCACACCCGACATCGACACGGGCGGCAATGCAACGATCGCCACCTGCGTCGTGCGGGTGGCGCCTGCGGGACGAGACACCGGTACCACGTTTGAAACCTGCCCTGTCGCGTTACTTGAGACTGCCCGACAGGAACTGCTTGAGCCGCTCGCTCTGCGGGCGCACCAGCACCTCCTTCGGATCGCCCTCTTCCTCGGTCCGCCCCTGATGCAGGAACATCACATGATTCGACACGTTGCGCGCGAAACCCATCTCGTGCGTCACGACGATCATCGTGCGGCCTTCCTCGGCGAGCTTCTGCATCACCTTCAGCACTTCCCCGACGAGTTCCGGGTCGAGCGCCGACGTCGGCTCGTCGAACAGCATCACGTCCGGATGCATCGCAAGCGCTCGCGCAATCGCCACCCGCTGCTGCTGGCCGCCCGACAGGTGCGACGGATACTGCTTCTCGACGCGCGGCGGCAGGCCGACCTTCTCCAGGTACTCGCGCGCACGCTCCTCGGCTTCCTTCTTCGAAATGCCAAGCACATGCACGGGTGCTTCCATCACGTTCTCGAGCACGTTCATGTGCGCCCAGAGGTTGAAGTGCTGGAACACCATCGCGAGCTTGGTGCGGATGCGCTGCAGCTGCTTGTGATCGGCGACTTCGAGCGCGCCGGCACGGTCGGCCTTCGTACGCACGACCTCGCCGTCGACGACGATCTGCCCCGCATTCGGCCGCTCGAGAAAATTGATGCAGCGCAGGAACGTGCTCTTGCCCGAGCCGCTCGCACCGATGATGCTGATGACGTCACCGGCCTTCGCGTTCAGCGACACGCCCTTGAGCACCTCGTTGTCGCCATAGCACTTGTGGATGTCGAGCGCCGCAAGCTTGGTGGCACCGTTCGTTTGAGTGATCTCGGCCAACTGGCTCTCCTCGAAGTGAATCAATGACGGGCGGCCGCGAGATACGCGAGCCAGTGGCGCTCCGCGCGGCGAAACGCCGCGACGAGTGCGAAAGATACCGCAAGATAGATCAGCGCGGCGATTCCGAACGACTGGAACGCCATGTAGGTCGCGGAATTCGCGTCACGCGCGACCTTGAGAATGTCCGGCACGGTCGCCGTGAACGCCACGGTCGTCGCGTGCAGCATCAGGATCACCTCGTTGCTGTACAGCGGCAACGCACGGCGCAGCGCCGACGGCAGGATCACGCGGCGGTACATCGTGAACGGCGACATCCCGTACGCGCGCGCCGCCTCGACCTCGCCGTGCGGAATCGCACGGATCGCGCCGGCGAAAATCTCGGTGGTGTACGCGCAGGTGTTCAGCGCGAACGCGAGAATCGCGCAGTTGAAGCCGCTGCGGAAGAACGCGTCGAGCAACGAGTGCGACCGCACGAATTCGAGGCTGTACATGCCCGTGTACATCAGCAGCAACTGCACGTAGAGCGGCGTGCCGCGGAACACGTACGTGTAGAAGCGTACCGGCATCGACACCCACTTCTTCTTCGACACGCGTGCGACCGCAAGCGGCACCGCGCACACGAAGCCGAGCGAGATCGACGCCACGAGCAGCCACAACGTTACCGCGAGGCCGGAGATGCGCTGGCCGTCCCAGAAAAAGAACGCCTTGCCGAATTCCTGGAGGATCTCGATCATAGTTCTGCGTGCCGCACGCCCGTGGAATAACGCTTCTCGAGCTGGATCAGCACGAGGTTGGAAATGGTCGTGATCGCCAGGTAAATCAGCGCCGCGACGAGGATGAAGAAGAACATGTTGAACGTGCTCTTGCCGGCGTCCTGCGCGGCCTTCACGACGTCCGCGAGGCCGATGATCGACACCAGCGCGGTGGCCTTCACGAGCACCTGCCAGTTGTTGCCGATGCCCGGCAGCGCGAAGCGCATCATCTGAGGAAACATGATCCGCACGAACACCCGCGCACCGCTCATCCCGTAAGCCGCGCCGGCCTCGAGCTGGCCGCGCGGCACCGACAGGAACGCGCCGCGGAAGGTCTCGGTGAAGTACGCGCCGTAAATGAAGCCGAGCGTCAGCACGCCGGCCACGAACGGGTCGATGTCGATCTGGTCCCAGCCGACGAGGTCGGTGAACTGGTTCAGCCAGATCTGGATGCTATAGAACAGCAGCAGCATCAGCACAAGATCGGGCACCGAGCGGATCAGCGTCGTATAACCGGTCGCGATCGCTCGCAATACCCGGTTGGGCGACAGCTTCGCCACCGCGCCGATCAGCCCCAGCACCACCGCAGTGGCGAGCGACAGCACCGACAGCTCGATGGTCTGCACGGTGCCGGCCCAGAGGACAGGACCAAAGCCGTAAAGGAACACGCGCGTCTCCAGAGTTGGAATGAATGCCGACGCGTCTGCCTGTCCCGCGCCGGGCTGACGCGGATAGTCGCAAGCGAAATTGATTGCCTCAAATCACCTTGCGTACGATTGCTGCATCGCAGCAACCTGTCCCATCATTTGCGACCGTGTCCTACGCCGCTGTTTCAAAAGGAAAAAAGCCGCTTCCTGACAGTCGGATGACACGCAGGGAAGCGGACTTTTTGCAATTTTCCGGTCGCTTTTTCGATATAGCGCCGAAGGCTGCCGGCCGCGCCTACCGTCCCTTCAGGATGTCGGAGCGCGAAGTCGTATAGACAAGGCCGTCCGGGCCGAAATGGACGTTGAAGAACGCGTCGGTGTTGACGCCGTCCTCGAGCCAGCGCCAGCTCCAGACCGTCTCGGGCTTCAGCGGATACTGCGCGATGTCGCCGGGCTTGCCGAGCAGGCGCCGCACCTCGTCCTCGTTCATCCCCGGGCGCACCTTCGCGAAATTCTCGGCGGTCAGCACCTGCGTCGCGCCCGCGTAGCGCCCGTTCGCATCGAGATCGACGAACCAGGTCTGGTTGCCCATCGGGCCGCGCGGATATTCGTAGCGCTTCGAGCCGTCGGTGAACTCGCGCACGATCTCGGGCTTGCCCATCGTGCCGCGCACGTCGGCCTCGGTCGATTCGCCGACCTTCAGCCCCTTCAACAGCAGCGGCGCGGGCTTGATCGCGTTGAAGAAGTCCCTGATACGTTGCACGTCGAGGTCGCCTTGCTTGTCGTCGCAGCCGGTCAGCGCCAGCGCGGCAGCCAGCATCGTCACGGGAAGCAGCCGGAATCGGAAAATCATCGGAAGAAATGCGCGTGAAGAAAACACGCGGCAAGGATACCCGTGCGACGCCAAAAGCGCGAGACGGGCGCGCGGCCCGTCTCGTGTTCAATGCGTCGTTTCGGTCTCGGCTTCGGACACGCGGCCCGTCGGTTGCGGCGCGCGCGGCACGGTCGGCGGCACGCCGATGCGGCGACGCGTACGCACGAGCTCGGCAAGCTGCCACGAGCCGAGCGCCAGGCAGCCGAACAACACCTCGCGGCCGCGCTTGACCACCGCGAGCGACAGCGCCGTCTCGCGGTCGACACCAAACATCTGCGCGAGCAGCACGACGGTCGCCTCCTGCACGCCGAGCCCGCCCGGCACCATGAACGCCGCATGCCGCACGGCCTGCGTCATCGCCTCGATCGCGATCGCGCCGCCGATCGACACCGGATGGCCGAGCAGCGCGAGCGCCCAGTAGATCTCGAGCGCGCCCAGCACGTAACCGGCCAGCTGCCAGAAGAACGCGCTGAACAGCAGGCCCGTGCGCGACATCAGCGAGTCGATGTCGGCGTCGAGCCGCTTGCCGTCGACGCCCTGCAACAGCCGGTGCGAATCGCCGAGCAGGCGCCCCGCGAAACGCTCGATCGCATGGAAGACGCCGCCGCGGCGCATCAGCACGACGCCGAGCACCGGCAACGGCAGCGTCAGCAACAGCGCGAGGCCGATCGTGCCGCCGCCCATGTTGTCCGTCGTCGCGAGCAGCAGCACGAGGCCGAGCGCCGCGAATGCATACTGGACGACGATCGTCACGAGCACCTCGACGATCACCGACGCGGTGACGCGGCTCGCGTCGGGCACCTGCCAGCGCGCCAGCCGGATGCCGACGATCTCACCGCCGATTCCGACCACGGGCAGCAGCCGGTTCACGGCCTCGCGCACGGTCGCGATCCACCAGAGGAACGGCAGCGACGAGCGCTTGTCGAGCAGCAGGTGCCACGCATACGCATCGAGCAGCAGCGGCAGCCCATGGAACGGCACAAGCCACAGCAGCGCGTAGCCGGCGCGCGCGAGCATCTGCGACACGTCGCCGACGCCTTCGTGCAGCCCCAGCGCGAGCAGGATGCCGATGCCGATCGGCCAGCCGAGCCATTTGACCCACTTGCTCATGACGGCAGCGCTCCCGGTGCGCGCGGTGCTTGAGCGCCCCGCCGCGCCGCAGGCTGGCCGAACACGTCGGCAAAGCCGCCGGTCGCGACGCCCGCCGCCTTCAACGCGGCCGCGACGCGCGGCGACAGCAGCGCATCGAGTTCGTCGACCGGGCGGTACGCGGCCATCGTCGGCGTGATCGGGCCGTCGCCGGCCTCGGCCGGATGGCAGTAGATCTCGCCGACGCCCGGCGGCAACTTGGCCAGCGCGTCGAGCAGCACGGCCTCGTCCATCGCGCCCGTATGCTCGATCCCGACCACGTAGTCGTTGTGCGCGAGCCCCGCGCGGTCGAGCCGCGCGCGCACGAGCGCGATCCACGGCTTGAGCAGCGCGGGCGCGCTCGTCTCGTACGGCAGCCGCACCGCGCGCAGCCCGTAGTCGCGGCCGATCTCGATGATCATCGACAGCACGGTCGGATGCAGGTGGAAATGCTTGTGCGCGTTCACGTGGTCGAGCGGCAGGCCGCTCGCCGCGAACGCGTCGAACTGCGCACGGATCTCGCGGCGCAGTTGCGCGCGAACGTGCGGCAGGAAGAAGAAGCGACAGCCGTCCTTCGCCATGGCATCGCCGAACCGCCCGTCGCGGCCGACGAGCGCGGGAATCTCATGCGCGGGCAGCGTGGCCGGCCCGTCCGCGAGCACCAGATGCAGACCGACCGCGAGCGACGGCAACCGCCGCGCGCGTTCGATCGCATCCTGCGCGGCGCTCGCGCCGACCATCAGGCTGGCGGCGTTCAGCACGCCGTCGCGGTGCGCGCGCTCGACCGCCGCGTTGACGCGCGGGTGCAGCCCGAAGTCGTCCGCGGTGAAGATCAGCGCCCGCGCCGCCCGCTGCGTCGCCACGAATCAGGCCTCGTGTGCACGCAGGAAGCGGAAGAACTCGACACCTTCGCGCAGGCGGCGCTTCATCATGTCCCAGCTCGTCAGCATCTCGCGCACGATTTCCCAGATCTTCGACGGACGGAAGTAGAACTGGCGGTAGAACTGCTCGAGATGGTGATAGATCTCGTCGCGCGACAGGTGCGCGTAGCCGATCGCCGCGAGCTGCACGCCTTCCTTGCTCACCAGGTTGATGGTCTTGTTCTCTTCCATCCAGCCGTTTTCCACGGCCTGCTTGTAGAGCGTCGTGCCCGGATACGGCGCGGCGAGCGAGACCTGGATCGTGTGCGGATTGATTTCCTTCGCGTACTCGATCGTCTTCTTGATGGTCTCCTGCGTCTCGCCCGGCAGGCCGAGAATGAAGGTGCCGTGGATCTTGATGCCGAGCTTCTTGCAGTCCGCGCTGAAGCGGCGCGCGAAATCGGTGCGCACGCCCTTCTTGATGTTCACGAGGATCTGGTCGTCGCCGGATTCGAAACCGACCAGCAGCAGGCGCAGGCCGTTTTCCTTCATGATCTTGAGCGACTTGTACGGCACGTTGGCCTTCGCGTTGCACGACCACGTGATGCCGAGCTTGCCCAGACCGATGGCGATGGCTTCGGCGCGCGGCAGGTCGTCGGTAAAGGTGTCGTCGTCGAACATCAGTTCCTTCACTTCCGGCATGTTGTCGCGAATCCACTTCGCTTCCGCGAGCACGTTCTCGACCGAGCGCGTGCGGTAGCGATGGCCGCTGACCGTCTGCGGCCACAGGCAGAACGTGCAGCGCGACTTGCAGCCGCGGCCCGTGTAGATCGACACGTACGGGTAGTTCAGGTAGCCGATGAAGTAGTTGTCGATCTTCAGGTCGCGCTTGTAGACGGGCGCGACGAACGGCAGTTCGTCCATGTTCTCGAGGATCGGACGCGCTTCGTTGTGCTCGATCGAGCCGTCCTTCGCGCGCCAGCTCAAGCCCTTGATCTCGGGGAACGGCTTGCCTTCGGCGATTTCCTTGCAGGTGTAGTCGAATTCCTCGCGGCACACGAAGTCGATTGTCTCGCTCGCCGTGAGCGAGTTGTGCGGATCGACCATCACCTTCGCGCCCACCATGCCGACCAGCATCGACGGCTTCATCTTCTTCAGATCCTGCGCGAACATCGCGTCGGTCGGGAACGACGGCGTGCTCGTGTGGATGATCACGAGGTCGTAGTCGTTGGCGATCTTCAGCGTTTCCTCGACCGACAGGCCATCGGCCGGCGCATCGAGGACGCGGCTGCCCGGCACGAGCGCGGCCGGCTGCGCGAGCCACGTCGGATACCAGAAGGAACGGATTTCGCGCTTAGCCTGATAGCGCGAGCCGGCTCCGCCGTCGAAGCCGTCATACGAAGGGGCCTGCAAGAACAGCGTTTTCATGAATGCTCCGGTAGCCTGCATAGTTCGATTCGTTGCAACGATTCAGTCAAAAAACCGCGGGCCGCCGTGCCGGCGCCCGCCTCTCTGTCATGTCGCGCCGCGCGGCTTCGCCGTGCAGCGCGTCTCGGCCCTCGGGCCGGGTTCGATCGACGGCCCTAGCGGCCGTCCACTGCTTCCACTGCGGCTGTCGCGCGTTCACCGCCGACGACCGTCATCCTTGCGCCGCGCCACACGACATGCGTGCCGAACGCCGCCGCGAGCCACTCGAGCGCCAGCAGCGTGTCGCGCACCGCGACGAGCGGCAGGTCGCGCCAGAACGCGCGCCAGCCATCTTCGCCGCGCGCGTGCAGCACCAGCCGCCCGAATGCGCCGACCACGGCCGCCCCGCCCGCCAGCGTGCCGGCGAAGGTGCCGTCCAGACGCAGCGCGAGCGCCGCGCCGATCGCGAGCCACGGCACCGTAAACGTAATGAACAGAAACGCGAAACCGGCCGGATTCAGCGAACGGATCGTGCGCAGCCAGCGCGTCTCGCGGTGCCACAGCGGCCCGAACGACGGCTCGATCACGTCGGTCGCGACCTCGACCTCAGACAGCACGGTGCGCCGCCCGAGGCGGCGCGGCAATTCGGCCAGCCAGAAATCGTCGGCCAGCTCGTCCTTCAGTGCGTAAAAGCCGCCGATCCGGTCGAGCGTGTCACGCGTCAGCGCAAGCGTCGCACCGAAGCCGAAGCGGCTCGAGCGGCCGAGGTGCGTGATCCGCACCGACGGCGCGAACCATGCGTCGACGAATTGCGCGCCGATCCGCGTCCAGAACCCGCCGACGCTGCGCGCATGATACAGGCACGTGACGACACCGACCGACACGTCGGCGAGCGGCGCCGTCACGCGCTCCAGATAGTCGGGCTGCACCGCGATATCGCTGTCCGCGATCACGATGCGGCCGTATTTCGCGCGCGCGGCGAGATTGATCAGGTTGCTGACCTTCAGGTTCTTGCCGTGCACGCGCGTGTCGATCACCAGCGTGATGTCGCACTCGGGATAGTCGGCGCGCAGCCGCTCGACGACGGCGATCGCCGGATCGGCCGACGACGCGACGCCGAACAGCACCTCGTAGCGCGGATGGCGCTGCTCGCAGAACGTCGCGAGGTTTTCGTACAGGTGCGGCTCCGCGCCGCACAGCGGCTTGAGCACGCTGACCGGCTCGAAACCGTCGCGCGCGGCGGTGCGCGGCGTACGCGGCCGCGGTGCGAACGCGGCGACGAGCGCATAGCCGGCCGCGGCCAGCGTGAACACGATCAGGAGCCAGTCGAGCAGCGTTGCGGTTGGCGTCATGCGCAACGCCTCCCGGCGACCTGAACGCCATGGAGAACGCTTGAGCGTGATTGAACGTGATGCGGTATTCCGACTACGACGAACGCGGGCACGACCCGACTCCTTGTTCCAGCAGCGTCTGTAATGGGGGAAAGCACGACCCGTTATTCGGGTACGGCCATGCCCGGCTTCGCGTGGCTTCGCTCCGCGCAATGCCCGGACGGGATGCGGGAAGACTCGAATGGCTACCATCGGCACAACATGGGCAGGCGCCGGATTTTATCAGTCTGCGGCACCCCGCGCTCGGCACTACGCGAAACGGACTGGTGCAATTCCGGCAAAGCTGAGTCGTCGACGAACCTTATCGCCACAGCCACGTTCACATTAGCGTAAGCACTTTGCAGGCGTATTGCAGTCTTGAAAATCAAACGTTTCGTGCAAATTTGTATGTCGATGCGGATTCACGCCCAATCGCCGTAAAGATTGGTAATTAATCAGAGATTGGTTTGATTTTTGCAACAATCGAGGTATTCGACCCTGCACCCCTGTAAGGCGCATGGGTATCGGGGCGTCACCAGCACGTTCCGGAACCCTTTGGCAAAATCCTTGGCATTTGTTGCGTAAGCGCATCACCGCGCTCCCCTATTCGAAGGCCACCCGATGACACCGTTTTCCGTACTCGATCTTGCCCCCATTCCGGCCGGCGCCGACGCCTCGCAAGCGTTCCGTAACACCGTCGATCTCGCGCAGCACGCGGAACGCTGGGGCTACCAGCGCTACTGGCTGGCCGAGCATCACAACATGCCGGGTATCGCGAGTGCGGCCACCGCCGTCGTGATCGGTCATGTCGCGGGCGCGACGCGGACGATCCGCGTGGGCTCGGGCGGCATCATGCTGCCGAACCACGCGCCGCTCGTGATCGCCGAGCAATTCGGCACGCTGGCATCGCTGTATCCGGGGCGCATCGACCTTGGCCTCGGCCGTGCGCCCGGCACCGACCAGACCACGTCGCGCGCGCTGCGCCGCGACCTGATCGGCAGCGCCGACTCGTTTCCGGACGACGTCGCCGAGCTGCAGCGCTACTTCGCGGAGCCGGTGCCCGGCCAGCGCGTGCGCGCGGTGCCCGGCGCCGGGCTCGACGTGCCGGTGTGGCTGCTGGGTTCGAGTTTGTTCAGTGCCCAGCTCGCCGCGATGCTCGGGCTGCCGTTCGCCTTCGCGTCGCACTTCGCGCCGGACTACCTGATGCGCGCGCTCGAGATCTATCGCGCACAGTACCGGCCGTCGGCCGCGTGGCCGAAGCCGCACGCGATGGTCGGCGTCAACGTGTTCGTCGCCGATACCGACGACGAGGCACGGCGCCTGTTCACGTCGCTGCAGCAGCAGTTCATCAACCTGCGGCGCGGCACGCCGGGCAAGCTGCTGCCGCCCGTCGACGTGCTCGAGGCGAACGAGCTCGAGCTCGCGACCGTCGCGCATTCGCTGTCGTTCGCGGCGGTCGGCTCGCGCGACACGGTGCGCGACAAGCTGCGCGACCGCATCGCGCAAACCGGCGCCGACGAGTTGATCGTCACCGCGCAGATCTACGATCACGCCGCGCGGCTGCGCTCGTTCGAACTGACCGCGCAAATTCGCGACGAGCTCGCGAGCGAGGCGCGCTGACGGCACGGCCGCGCGCCGTCGGCAGCGTGCCTCGCGTTACTGCGGGTGCACGGCGTCCAGCCCGTCGAGCAGCGCCTTGTGGAACGCGTCCGGGTCCTGGATCTGCGGCGCGTGCCCGAGCGCCGGAAATTCGACGAGCTGTGCGCCGGGGATCGCCGCCTGCGTGCGCTTCGCGAGTTCCGGATAGCGGCCGAGCTTCGCGTGCACGTCGGGCGGCGCAACGTCCTTGCCGATCGCCGTCGTGTCCTTGTCGCCGATCATCAGCAGCGTCGGCACGCGAATCGCGCCGAGTTCGTAGACCACCGGCTGCGTGAGGATCATGTCGTAGATCAGTGCGGAGTTCCACGCGACCGCGTCACGCCCGGCGCCGCGATACATGCCGGCCAGCATCTGCACCCAGCGCTCGTACGACGGCAACCACTTGCCCGCGTAATACGTCGCCTGCTCGTAGCGGCGAATGCCGTCGGCCGTCGTCTTCTGCTCGCGTGCATACCAGTAGTCGACCGACAGCGGCGGCACGCCGAGCGCCTTCCAGTCCTCGAGGCCGATCGGGTTCACGAGCACGAGCTGGTCGGTCGCCTTCGGATACATCAGCGCATAGCGGATCGCGAGCATCCCGCCGGTCGAATGGCCGACGATCGTCGCCGACTTCACGCCGACCGATTCGAGCAGCGCGTGGGTGTTGCGCGCGAGTTGCTGGAACGTGTATTGATAGCGCTCGGGCTTCGACGATTTGCAGAAGCCGATCTGGTCCGGCGCGATCACGCGGTAGCCCGCGCGGCTCAGCACGCCGATCGTGTCCTCCCAGGTGGCCGCACAGAAGTTCTTCCCGTGCAGCAGCACGACGGTACGGCCGTTGGGGTGCGCGGGCTGCACGTCGAGAAACGCCATCTCGAGCGTTTCGCGCTGCGACACGAACGTGTACAGGTGCACGGGCGCCGGATAGGTGAACCCTTCCAGGCGCGGGCCGTACACGGGCCCGTCGTTGCCGGCGGGTGGCGCGGCGACGGCCGCAGCCACGGCAGGCATGGCGCACACGGCGGCGGCGGCCGCGCCGAGCACGGCAGCGCGCGCAACGGACAACAACTTCTTGCAAATCGAAAGCATGGCGATCACGGTGATTGGAGACGCACGCGGGCAAGCCGGGCCGCCTCGCGCCCCGCGATTCTACGCGGTCGCGCTGACGACGGCGCGCAACACTCCGGTGCGGCGCGACTTCCGCGCGTGCGACGAACTCGGGTATCGTGTGACGTGACCCTGAAACGCGTGCAGGCGATTCCCATGAAAAACGTCCTCAGCATTCAGTCGCACGTCATCTACGGCCATGCCGGCAACAGTGCGGCCGTGTTCCCGATGCAGCGCCTGGGCGTCAACGTCTGGCCGCTCAACACCGTCCAGTTGTCGAATCACATGCAGTACGGCCATTGGGCCGGCAGCGCGATCGATGCCGCGAAGATGGAACAGCTCGTGGACGGGATCGCCGCGATCGGCGCACTCAAGCGCTGCGACGCCGTGCTGTCCGGCTTCCTCGGTTCGCCGCCGCAGGCACGCGCGGCCGTCGAGATCGTCCGCTCGGTGAAGGCGATGAATCCCGACGCGTGGTACTTCTGCGATCCCGCGATGGGCCAGACGGGTGGCATCCGGCCCGAGCCCGGCGTCGAGGAATTCATCGTGCAGGAAATGCCGGCGCTCGCCGACGGCATGTCGCCAAACCACACCGAACTGCAGAAGCTCGCCGGGCGGCGCATCGAGACCGTCGCCGAAGCCGTCGACGCGTGCCGCGCGCTGATCCGTCGCGGCCCGCAGATCATCCTCGTCAAGCACCTGCACGACCGCAACAGTCCGGCCGACCGCTTCAACATGCTCGCCGTCACCGAAACCGAAGCGTGGATCGGCCAGCGCCCGCTGTACGCATTTCCGCGCCATCCGGTCGGCGTCGGCGACCTGACCAGTGCGATCTTCGTCGCATGCCGGCTGCGCGGCGACTCCGTGCGCGCCGCGTTCGAGCACACGCTCGCGGCCGTGCATGCGGTCGTGAAGGCCACCTACGATGCGCGTCGCTACGAACTCGAACTCGTCGCCGCGCAGGACGAGATCGCCCGCCCGAGCGAATGGTTCGGCGCGTGGGTGACCGACGCCTGACGCACCGGTACCGCTGTCCGCTTCGCCGGCGTGCCGCTCGCGCCGCTTTCTCGCTTCCCCTGTTGCGCCACGACCGCAGCCGCCCTGCGCCCAGATGCTGCTTTGCTGCCGCTTCGCCGCACATGCAAACGTTTCCGGACTTCACATGAATGACACCGATTCCTCGCTATGCTCGCGGCGGCACGAACCGGCGCAGCCGCATCCTGCGCCCGGAGCGCGCCCTTCCCGTAGGTCCCGCCAATCGGCTCCCCCCTTTACCGCACGATAACGACCATGACCCGATCGAACCGTCGTGACTTCCTGCGCGTCGCCGCCGGCACTGCCGGCGCTGCCGCGCTGAACCTGTTTCCGCCCGTGATCCGCGATGCGCTCGCGATTCCCGCGAACCGCCGCACCGGCACCATCCGCGATATCGAACACATCGTGATCCTGATGCAGGAGAACCGTTCGTTCGACCACTACTTCGGCACGATGCGCGGTGTCCGCGGCTTTGGTGACCCGCGCCCGCTGCGCCTCGCGAACGGCAAGTCGGTGTTCCACCAGCCCGTCGGCCCGGCCGAACTGCTGCCGTTCCATCCTGGCGCCGACAAGCTCGGCCTGCAGTTCCTGCAGGACCTGCCGCACGGCTGGCAGGACATGCACGCCGCGTGGAACAAGGGCCGCTACGACCAGTGGGTGCCGAACAAGGGCACCACGACGATGGCGTACCTGAAGCGCGACGACATCCCGTTCCACTACCAGCTCGCCGACGCGTTCACGATCTGCGACGCCTACCACTGCGCGATCCCGAGCTCGACCGACCCGAACCGCTACTACATGTGGACGGGCTACGTCGGCAACGACGGCACCGGCGGCGGTCCGGTGCTCGGCAACGAGGAAAAGGGCTACGGCTGGACGACCTATCCGGAAGTGCTCGAACAGGCCGGCGTGTCGTGGAAGATCTACCAGGACGTCGGCACGGGGCTCGACGCGAACGGCTCGTGGGGCTGGACGCAGAACCCGTACATCGGCAACTACGGCGACAACTCGCTGCTCTACTTCAACCAGTACCGCACCGCGCTGCCCGGCACGCCGCTGTACGACAAGGCGCGCACCGGCACCAACATCAGCGCCGGCGGCACGCTGTTCGACGTGCTGCAGCAGGACGTGAAGAACGGCACGTTGCCGCAGGTGTCGTGGATCTGCGCGCCGGAAGCGTATTCCGAGCACCCGAATTGGCCCGCGAACTACGGCGCGTGGTACATCGAGCAGGTGCTGAAGGCGCTCGTGTCGAATCCGGAAGTGTGGAGCAAGACCGCGCTGTTCATCACGTATGACGAAAACGACGGCTTCTTCGACCACGTGCAGCCGCCGTTCGCGCCGCAGTCGCGCGACAACGGGCTGTCGACGGTCGCGACGACCAACGAGGTGTTCGCCGGCGACGCGTCGCACATGGCCGGCCCGTACGGGCTCGGACCGCGCGTGCCGATGCTCGTCGTGTCGCCGTGGACCAAGGGCGGCTGGGTCTGCTCGCAGACCTTCGATCACACGTCGCTGCTGCAATTCATCGAGGCACGATTCGGCGCGCAATACCCGGTCACGGCCGCCAACGTGTCGCCGTGGCGCCGGACGGTGTGCGGCGACCTGACCGCCGCGTTCGACTTCGCGACGTCCGATGCCGCCTGGCCGACGCTGCCCGACACGAGCAGCTACGCGCCGCCCGACCGCCTGCGTCACCCCGACTACATCCCGGTGCCGCCGGCGCTGCAGAAGCTGCCGAAGCAGGAGGCCGGGCTGCGTCCGGCGCGCGCGCTGCCGTACGAGCTGTTCGTGCACGGCCGCGTCGAATCGGTCAACGGCCTGTTCCGGCTGACCTTCGCGAACACGGGCCGGGCGGGCGCCGCGTTCCAGGTGCAGTCGCGCAACCGCCTCGACGGCCCGTGGGCATACACGGTCGAAGCCGGCAAGCGGATCGCCGACACGTGGAGCGCGGCAGCATCGCTCGGCCTGTACGACCTCGACGTGTATGGTCCGAACGGCTTCTACTGCCATTTCCGCGGCCCGTTCGCGACCGGCGTCGGCAGCGCGAACGTGAACCCCGAGGTGGTCTACGGCTATGACGTCGCGAACGGCAACATCACGCTGCGCCTGATGAACCGCGGCCACAAGGCCGTGCGGCTCAAGGTCACGAACGCGTACGGCCACGGCCGCTCGCGCACGTTCGATCTCGCGCCGGGCACGCACGTCGACGACTACTGGGACCTGCGCGGCAGCCACGGCTGGTACGACCTGACCGTCAGCGACGGCCGGCTGCTCGGGTTCCTGCGCCGCTTCGCGGGCCACGTCGAAACGGGCCGTCCGAGCACCAGCGATCCGCTGATCCGCACGCACGCGTCGCACGACGACACCGAAGCCGCATCGGACGCACTGTCCGACTGACGGTATATCGCCTGCGCGGCGCGCGCCCGACGGGCCGCGCCGCGCTTTTTTTCTCGCCGCTCCTTCCCTCCTCTTCGCCCGTTCAGTCAGCGACGGGAAACTCCCGATACCGGCCGGCTGCGCCCGCGCGGAAGCTATGCGCAAATCCGCACCGAATGCGCGGCAAATTGCCAAGACCCGGGCATATCGGCGACCTATATATCGAGGCGATCGGGGCTCTTCGCAAAGAGCCTGACGGGAGATTGTTCCGAGGATAACGATGCCGACCTCCCCGCCCGATTCCGAGAAGCGGTCGAACCGCCCGCCCGTCGCACGCGCCCGGCCCGCCCGGACGCGCGCGGTACCCACTCGCAGGTGTCGAACAAGAGGAACAACATGAAATTCCGTCATTCCCTGCTGTCGGTGTCGATTGCATCCGCGCTTGCCCTCCTCTCGCAACAGGCCGCCCACGCTGCCGACGCAACCGATGTGAAGGTCGGCTTCGCCGCGCCGCTCACGGGCGTGAACGCCGGGTACGGCAAGGATCTGCAGAACGGCGTGCAACTCGCGCTCGACGATGCGGCCGCGCAGAAGGTGCAGATCGCCGGCAAGCCCGCGCACTTCAATCTCGTCGTGCAGGACGACCAGGCCGACCCTCGCATCGGCGTGCAGGCCGCGCAGGCGCTGGTCGACCAGAACGTGTCGGTCGTGGTCGGTCACTTCAACTCGGGGACGACGATTCCGGCCTCGGTCGTCTACGACAAGTCCGGTATCCCGGTGATCGACCCGGCGGCGACCAATCCGACGCTCACCTCACGCGGGCTCGCGAACATGTTCATGGTGATCGCGACCGACGGCCAGAACGCCGGCAACGCGGGCAAGTACGCGGTCGACGTGACGAAGGCGAAGCGCATCGCGATCATCGACGACCGCACCGCGTTCGGCCAGGGCGAGGCCGACGAGTTCGAGAAGGCCGTGAAGGCCGCCGGCGGGAACATCATCGGCCGCGAGTTCACCAGCAACCAGGCGGTCGACTTCCGCGCGCAAATCACGAGCCTGAAGGGCAAGAATCCCGATCTGATCTTCTTCGGCGGCCTCGACTCGCTCGCCGCGAACTTCATCAAGCAGATGCGCCAGCTCGGGCTGAATGCGCAGTTCGTCGGCGGCGGCGGCGTGAAGGACAACGAGTTCATCAAGATCGCGGGCCCGGCCGCCGAAGGCGCGATGGCCTGGGAGTACGGCCGGCCGCTCGACGAGCTGCCGCAGGGGAAGGATTTCGAACAGCGCTTCAAGAAGCGCTTCGGCGTCGACGTGCTGTCGTATGCGCAGTTCGGCTATGACGCGGCGTGGGCCGCGATCAAGGCGATGCAGGCGGCCGGCTCGACCGACCCGAAGGTCTATCGCCCGGCGCTGAAGAAGATCGACTTCGAAGGCGTCACCGGCCGCATCTCGTTCGCAAACGACGGTTCGCTGAAGAGCGGGATGTCGACGCTGTACCAGGTGAAGAGCGGCGCGTGGAAGACGATCACGACGAAGGGAGGCTGATCGGCAGGCTCAGCGGCCGGCGGCGCGTGCGCCGCCAGGCCGTGCAGATCGATGCAGTCACATCTCTTGTATGACGACTGATGTTGAGGCGTTTCGACACGCCACCTCTCGCAGTCAGCTGGCCTCGGCTTCGGCCGCTTCGTGCGCGCGACGCAGCCGCTCGCGGCTGTTCGTGAGGTGGGTGCGCATCGCGGCGCGCGCGGCTTCCGGGTCGTGGCGCGCGATCGCCTCGTAGATATCCTCGTGCTCGTGGTTCAGCCGGCCGACGTAGCGCTCGAGATCGTCGCCGGCGAAGCGTGCCGAATTCACGCGCGTGCGCGGGATGATCGACGTGCCGAGCTGCGTCATGATGTCGACGAAATAGCGGTTGCCGGTCGATTGCGCGATCTGCAGGTGGAACTGGAAGTCGAGCTGCGCGGTGTCGCGCCCGCCGCCCGCCCCTGTCGCGATCGCGTCGAGCGCGCGTCGCAGCGCGGCGAGGTCGGTATCGTTGGCGCGCTGGGCGGCCAGGCTCGCGCACTCGCTCTCGAGGCTGATGCGAAGCTCAAGCACCGCGAGCACGTCGCGCAGCGTCGTGATCGTCGCGGGATCGATGCCGAGCGTCTGCCGGCGCGACGGCTCCAGCACGAAGCTGCCGATACCGTGGCGCGTCTCGACGAGGCCGCTCGCCTGCATCCGCGAGATCGCCTCGCGCACGACCGTGCGGCTTACGCCCTGCGCCGCCATGACTTCGGTTTCGGTCGGCAGCTTGTCGCCGGGACGCAGCGTGCCGTTTTCGATCTGCGCGGTCAGCGCGTCGACGACATCTTGTGCGAGGCTGCGCGCGCGACGGCGCGGCGCTGCGGGAAGCGTAGGCACGGACATGAGGCCGGTTCCTTTTTGAATGATCGTAATGTGAGCCGAGGGTTTACGCGGGGTTTGAGCGAAAGCCGATGATTCATTATACTGCGTCACAAGTCATCCGACGACTGATGATCGGTGCACGGATCTCCTGTTGACTCAAATCGGCATTTCAGCGCCGCCTGGTCCCATGCTTGACGATCAGCCAGCGTTCGCGTTCTGCGCTCTGCCGGTCTCGTTGTCGCTCCCGCCCTGTTCCGGGTTGCTGTCGACATGCGGGCCTTGCGCGCCGCGCACATCGGTTGTCGAATGATCGCACCTCCCGCCGCGCGCGGCAAAGCTTTTGCCGCACGGCATTGCCCACTCTTTTGCCATCGCCGCCCATGAACGCCGTCACCGCCTCGCCTTCCCACGACACGCCGCGCATCGTCGACCTGCAAGCGATTCCCGTCGCCGGCCACGACAGCATGCTGCTCAACCTGAGCGGCGCGCACGGTCCGTTCTTCACCCGCAACCTCGTGATCCTGAAGGACAGCGCGGGCCGAACCGGCGTCGGTGAAGTGCCGGGCGGCGAAAGCATCCGCCGTACGGTCGACGATGCGCGCGCACTGGTCGTCGGCCAGCCGGTCGGCAATTACCACGCGCTGCTCAACGACGTGCGGCGCACCTTCGCCGATCGCGATTCAAGCGGCCGCGGGCTGCAGACCTTCGACCTGCGCACGACGATCCATGCGGTCACCGCACTCGAAGCCGCGCTGCTCGACCTGCTCGGCCAGCATCTCGGCGTGCCGGTCGCCGCTCTGCTCGGCGAAGGCCAGCAGCGCGAGCGCGTCGAAATGCTCGGCTACCTGTTCTATATCGGCGACCGCACGAAAACCGCACTCGGCTATCGCGACGGCAGCGGCGCGACCGACGACTGGACGCGCGTGCGCGACGAAGCCGCACTGACGCCCGAGGCCGTCGTGCGGCTCGCCGAGGCCGCGCATGCGCGCTACGGCTTCAACGACTTCAAGCTGAAGGGCGGCGTGTTCGAAGGCGCACGCGAGATCGAGGCCGTGACGGCGCTCGCCGAACGCTTCCCCGACGCGCGCGTGACGCTCGACCCGAACGGCGCATGGTCGCTCGACGAAGCCGTGCGGCTGTGCCGCGATCAGCATCACGTGCTCGCGTATGCGGAGGATCCGTGCGGCGCGGAGAACGGTTACTCGGGCCGCGAGGTGATGGCCGAATTCCGCCGCGCGACGGGGCTGCCGACGGCGACCAACATGATCGCGACCGACTGGCGGCAGATGGGCCACGCGGTGCAGCTGCAGGCCGTCGACATTCCGCTCGCCGACCCGCACTTCTGGACCATGCAGGGTTCGGTACGCGTCGCGCAGATGTGCCGCGACTGGGGCCTGACGTGGGGTTCGCATTCGAACAACCACTTCGACGTGTCGCTCGCGATGTTCACGCATGTCGCGGCCGCCGCGCCCGGTCAGGTCACCGCCATCGACACGCACTGGATCTGGCAGGACGGCGAACGGCTGACGCGCGAGCCGCTGAAGATCGAGAACGGACTGGTGGAAGTGCCGAAGCGGCCGGGTCTCGGCGTCGACATCGACATGGATGCCGTCGCGGTCGCGCACGAGCTGTACAAGCGGCACGGCCTCGGCGCCCGCGACGATGCGGCGGCCATGCAGTATCTGATTCCGGGGTGGACGTTCAACAACAAACGGCCCTGTCTCGTGCGCTGAGCCAGGGATGAACCGGGCGGCTGGATCGCCCGGTCGAGTCGGAATCGGGGGAAGCGACTCGGCCTGCACCCGGCTTGCGGGTATCTCGCGGAAGATGCTGCGCGGGTCGAACGGGATGCGGACCGGGTGGTGATGGCGGGCCCGGCCGGCCGCATCGACGCGGCCGCACGTGCCCGGCCATACCTAGCCGGCCGCCCCAATCCCCCGCGCCATCCCCGACGCGGCGAACACGATGACGATCACCAGCAGGGCCTGCCAATGGCCGATCCGCACATAAGTGCGCGCCCGGCCGAGATCGGGCATCTGCTGTCGCCGCGCGGCCGCACGCCAGCGGATCAACCCCAGCATCGGCACGACCTCGAGCAGCAGGATCAGCACGAGCGCGGTCATCTTCAGGTGAAAGAGCGGCGCGTGCAGGTAGTACGCGGCGCCCTTCTCGAAACCGCCGAACGCGCGCGTGAGGCCCGTGACGATCAGCACGAGCGCCGACAGCCCCCACGCGGCATCCGCCTTGAATACGCCGGGCAGGTCGGCCGTCTGCGCGGACGCGATGAGCCGGCGCAATGCGCGGTTACGCCCCGCGATCGCGGCAAACGCGACGCCGAATGCACTCAGGTGAATGGCGGCCAGCAACCAGCGGACGATCATCGTGCCTCCTTGCCGCCCGCGCCCGGTGCGCGGGCCTGTCAGACGATCTGCTTGAGTGCCGCGTCGAGCGCGAGCACCGCGACGCGGTCGCCCTCGGTCGCGAGCGGCGCGCGCATCACGATCTGCCGGTTATGGCCGACAGCCGCCGGCGAATCCCACAGCAGTTCGACCTTCGGCCGATTGAACAGGCTGCCGCGACGCGGCGGCACGACGGCCGGCTGCGCGTCCGCTGTATCCTGCCCGCTCGGCGCGGCAGCCTTGCGGCCCGGCCAGCGCACCGACAGCTCACGTGCGTCGTACTGGCCGACCTTGCGGCTTTCCATCCAGACGATCGCGGTGCGCGTCAGCACGTCGAGTGAAATCGCATACCGGCCGACCGCGAAGCGGCGGGCAGCTACGTTGGTGCGCCACAGCGGGCGCGGACGGCAGATCCAGACGATTGCCGCGTAGAGCGCCGGCGCGGCGACGAGCCAGCCGTTGGTCGCCGTCACCGCATGCAGCGCGTGGCGCCAGCCGGCTACCCACGCGTACATGCCGATCGACCAGACCGCGAACAGGAAACCGATCAGCGCGAAGACGCGCAGCGCCTGACGCAGCCACTGCGGCAGCGGATGGAACGGCCGCTCGGCGCGCGCGACGGCGCCCGGCAGCGCGAGCAGCAGGAAGATCAGCACGAGGTAGACGAACGCCCACGGCGACGACACCATCGCGGACAGCGACGAGCGATAGCCCATCTGGGACATCGAGAACAGCCAGCGCGCGAGCAGCACGAGACCGATCGCACGCAACGCGAAGATCACACCGGCGCCGGGGGCCGGCGCTGCGCGCGTGGTTTTCGTTCTCGCCAAGACTGCTCTCCTCTGGGTATGTGTACAGGGCCGGATTTCACGGCACGGCCATTATAGGGACATTACCGTCTGGACAGACGGCCGGATGGCGTGCCGGGCCGCTTCAGGGGCCGTTCGCGGCGCCGGGCGCGGCGAGAATACAACACATCCGCGCCGCGGATGTGACAACGCCCCGCCGGAAAACCCGGACGGGGCGTCGATGAAGGCCGCACGCCGCAGCGCGGCAGCGGCCCGCGATCAGCTTGCGTTGACTTCGCGGAGCACCGTGCGGCGCTTCTGGCGCAGCAGTTCCTCGTAGCCCTTCACGTAGTTCTGCGCCATCACCTTCGACGAGAAACGTGCTTCGAACGCGGCGCGAACCTTCTCGCGCGGCAGCGTATCGAGGCGCTTGAGCGCCGCGACGGCCGACAGTTCGTCTTCGACGACGAAGCCCGACACGCCGTTGTCGATCACTTCCGGCACCGAGCCGCGCTTGAACGCGATCACCGGCGTGCCGCATGCCATCGCCTCGATCATCACCAGGCCGAAGGGCTCCGGCCAGTCGATCGGGAACAGCAGCGCATGCGCGTTGCCGAGGAATTCGGCCTTTTCCGACTCGCTGATTTCGCCGATGTACTCGACGTGCGGCAGCGCGAACAGCGGCTTGATCTTCTCTTCGTAGTACGCGCGATCAGCCTTGTCGAGCTTCGCGGCGATCTTGATCGGCAGGCCGGCCTGTTCGGCGATGCGGATCGCCGTGTCGACGCGCTTCTCCGGCGAGATGCGGCCGAGGAACGCCAGGTAGCTCGGCTTCACGTTCGGGATCGGCGTCAGCAGGTTTTCCGGCAGGCCGTGGTACACGGTCGACAGCCAGTTCGCCTGCGGCAGCGGGATGCGCTGGTTGTCGGAGATCGACACGACCGGCACGTCGCTGAATGCATTGAAGATCGGCTGCAGTTCCGGCAGGTCGAGACGGCCGTGCATCGTCGTCAGATGCGGGACCGGCTGGCGCGAGAACAGCGAGAACGGGTAGTAGTCGATGTGGCAGTGCAGGACGTCGAACTCTTCCGCGCGGCGGCGCACCTGCTCGAGGAGCAGCATGTGCGGCGCCATCACGTCGCGGATCGTCGGGTCGAGGCGCAGCGCCTGCGGCCAGCACGCTTCGAGCTTCGCGGAAGTTTGCGAATCGCCGCTCGCGAAGAGCGTGACGTCATGCCCCATCTCTACAAGTGCTTCGGTGAGGTAGGACACCACTCGCTCGGTACCACCGTACAGTTTCGGGGGCACCGCTTCGTGCAACGGAGCGATTTGGGCGATTCGCATGCGTAACTCCTAAAAAATCGGCTAAAAACCAGGTATGGGTCGGCAACCTGCCGGCGGTCCGGGCTGGATGCATTTCGTCCGAAGATCGGACAAATCAGCCTGCCGGGGGCGTCGAACCCGCGCTGCTCAAGGAGCGTCGGCGACGCGACAGGCATAGAACGTTTGAAACGAAGACCCGTTGACAGGGGTTCGTAAAAAACCTGGAATCGAACCCGGAGCCGATTATCTAGGGTTAATCCCGATACGGCGCACAACATTTCAAACACTTTACTTTGTTACAAAGGCGCAACACTTTGCAACCCGCGGACTTGGGTGTCCGTTCTAGAGTGGAAGGCCCTTTTGGCGATCCGAGTCACCCGTGGCTGCCGGCAGCGTGATTCCGGCACATGAGGCAGACGGGATGCCGGATTTTATCTCAAAATCGATCGCGAGCCCTGGCCAAGGCAAGATTCGCGCAGCGCGACGCACGGCCTTGTTTACAATGCCGGATTATTCAGTCCGGGCGAACGCCGGCATGCGATCCAGCCGCAACGCTCAATCACCGAATCACCGCACGCATATTTTGGAATCTCTCACCCCCGCCCAGCGCAACGCCCACAACGCGGAGCTGTCGAGCTACGCGCACCGGCCGATCGCGTTCCTGTTCCGCTACATCCGTCTCCACCCCGTCGCGCACCTCATCGTGTTCTGCAGCGTGCTGGCCGCCGTCGGCTGCGCGCTCGGCTCGCAATACGCGATCAAGCACCTGATCGACGTACTCGCGACCGGGCGCCATCACCCGGGCCCGCTGTGGAGCGCGTTCGCGCTGCTCGTCGGGCTGATCGCGGCCGACAACCTGCTGTGGCGCGTCGGCGGCTGGGTCGCCGCGCACACGTTCGTCGCGGTGACCGGCGACCTGCGGCGCGACCTGTTCCAGTACCTGATCGGCCATTCGCCGACGTATTACTCGGAGAAACAGCCGGGCACGCTCGCGAGCCGCATCACGGCCACGTCGAACGCGGTCTACACGTCCGAGAACACGATGGCGTGGAACGTGCTGCCGCCGTGCATCGCGGTGATGGGCGCGATCCTGATGATCATCGTCGTCAATCCGCTGATGGCCGCCGGCCTGCTCGGCTGTTCGGCCGTGCTGTCCGTCATCCTGTTCAAGCTCGCCGGGCGTGGCTCGGCCCGTCACCATGCGTTCGCGGCGAAGGCTGCGGCGGTCGACGGCGAGCTCGTCGACGTGATCGGCAACATGGGCCTCGTGCGCGCGTTCGGGATGACACTGCGCGAACAGAAGCGCTTCGGCGCGACGGTCAAGGCCGAGATGGACGCGCGCCAGCAAAGCCTGCTCTATCTTGAAAAGCTGCGCCTGCTGCACGCGGTGATCACCGCGATGCTGTCGGCCGGCCTGCTCGGCTGGGCGCTGTGGCTGTGGGATCAGGGCCGCGCGACGTCGGGCGACATCGTGCTCGTCAGCTCGCTCGGCTTCACGATCCTGCACGGCACGCGCGACCTCGCGGTCGCGCTCGTCGACGTCACGCAGCACGTCGCACGGTTGTCCGAAGCCGTGAAGACGCTGCTCGAGCCGCACGGGATGCCGGACCGCTCCGACGCGCAGCCGCTGTCGGCCACGGGCGGCCGCGTCGACTTCGAGCGCGTGACGTTCGCGTATCCGCACCGCCGCGCGATCCTCGACCACTTCGACCTCCATATCGAACCGGGCCAGCGCGTCGGCCTGATCGGCAAGTCGGGCGCGGGCAAATCGACCGTGCTCGCGCTGCTCCAGCGCTTCTACGATACGCAGGACGGCGTCGTGAAGGTCGACGGCCAGGACGTGAAGACGATCACGCAGGACAGCCTGCGCCATGCGATCGCGCTCGTGCCGCAGGACATCTCGCTGTTGCACCGGACGATCTACGACAACATCGCGTACGGCCGCCCCGAAGCGACCCGCGACGAAGTGCTCGCCGCCGCGCGCGACGCGCGCTGCGCGGAGTTCATCGAGGCGATGCCGGAAGGCTATGACACGATCGTCGGCGATCGCGGCGTCAAGCTCTCGGGCGGTCAGCGCCAGCGCATCGCGATTGCACGCGCGATCCTGAAGGATGCGCCGATCCTGCTGCTCGACGAAGCGACGTCGGCACTCGACAGCGCGTCCGAGGAAGCAATCCAGAGCGCGCTCGACCGCCTGATGGTCGGCCGCACGGTGATCGCGATCGCACACCGCCTGTCGACGCTGCGCAACTTCGACCGGATCATCGTGATGAGCAGCGGCAAGGTGATCGACGACGGCACGCCCGAGGTGCTGCGCAACCGTCCCGGCCTGTACCGCGATCTCCTCGCGAAACAGCACGGCCGCCATCACGCGGACGGCAACACGCCGACCGGCGAGCGCGTGGCCTGACGCGCCCGCGCGCAGCCGACAAAAAAGCCGCCGTGCATCACGCACCGCGGCTTTTTTTATCGCATCGGCAGCAGCCGGTCAGGCGTGCTGCAGATCGCGCAGGAAGTTGTCACGCCATACCGACACGTTGTTCTCGCGCAGCTGCGCGATCATGTCCGTGTAGCGCGCGCGCCGCTCGGCGAGCGGCATCGTCAGCGCCTGCGACAGCGCATCGGCCATCCCGTCGATGTCGATCGGATTGACGATCAGCGCGCCCGTCAGCTCGCGCGCGGCGCCCGCGAAACGCGACAGCACGAGCACGCCCGGATCGTCCGGATTCTGCGCGGACACATACTCCTTCGCGACGAGGTTCATCCCGTCGCGCAGCGGCGTCACGAAGCCCACGCGCGCGAGCCGGTACAGCGCGGCCAGCACCTGGCGGTCGTACTGGCGGTGAATGTAGAGAATTGGCGCCCAGTCGAGCTCCGCGTAGCGCCCGTTGATGCGCCCCGACTCCGCTTCGAGCTGCAGCCGGATGTCCTGGTACGCGCGCAGGTCCGCGCGCGTCGACGGTGCGATCTGCAGGAACGACACGCGGTTGCGGATCGACGCCTGGTGCTCGAGCAGCTTCTCAAAGGCACGGAAGCGCTCGACGAGCCCCTTCGAATAGTCGAGCCGGTCGACGCTCATGATCAGCTGCCGCCCGCGCAGCGACGTCGCGAGCGTGCGCACGGCCTTGCCGTGCTCGCCCGCCTGCGCGAGCGACGCAATCTCGTCCGGATACACGCCGATCGGATAGGCGGCTGCGTGCAGCGTCTGGCCGAACGCGCGCACGCGCACCGTGTTGTGCCCGTTGCGCTCGACTTCGCCGCCCGCCTCGAACTCGACGTAGTCGCAGAATGCGCGCAAGTCGGGTTCGGTCTGGAAGCCGAGCAGATCGAACGCGCACAGCGACTCGACGAGCTCGCGATGCGGCGGTACGTTGACGAGCACCTGCGCGGCCGGAAACGGGATATGCAGGAAGAAGCCGATCCGGTTCTTCACACCGGCATCACGCAGCGCACGCGCGAACGGGATCAGGTGATAGTCGTGCACCCAGATCACGTCGTCGTCCTGCAGCAGCGGCACGAGCTGCTGCGCGAGCCACACGTTGACGCGACGGTAGCCGTCGAATTCGTGGCGGTCGTACTGGATCAGGTCCGCGCGGTAATGGAACGCGGGCCACAGCGTCGCGTTCGAGAAACCGCGGTAGTACTGGTCGTAATCGCGACGCGACAGCCCGACGGTCGCGAACGTCACGGGCCCGCGCTCCTCGATGCGGATCTGCGGCTGCGGCGCGCCGGACGCGACGACCTCGCCGCTCCAGCCGAACCACATGCCGCCCGTCTCCTTCAGCGCGTCGTAAACGCCGATCGCCAGGCCGCCCGCCGCCGGTTCACCTTCCGAAATCGGTGCGACGCGGTTTGAAACGATGATGAGCCGGCTCATGCGTGCGGCTGCCCCGCGCCAAGCCAGCACGCGATCTGCTCATGCAGCGCGTCGACCGAATCGAGCCGCATGCGGGCCGACGTCTCGCCCGCGCCGACCTTGATCGACAGGCCGCCGCGCGCGTTGACCACCGAAAAGCCCTTCTCGTCGGTCAGGTCGTCGCCCGCGAACAGCGGCACGCGGCCGGCGAACGGCGGTTCGTCGAGGAACGCGGCCAGTGCGCGCCCCTTGTCGACGCCCTTCGGCTTGATCTCGAACACCATCTTGCCGGGCTGCAGCACATACGCGTCGGCATAGTCGGCCACGAGACGCTCGGCCGCTTCGCGCGCGACCGCCTCGCGCTCGGGCGCATTGCGAAAGTGCAGCGCGACGGCCGCGCCCTTGATTTCGAGCAGCATGCCCGGATAACGGTCGACGACACCCGCCAGCTCGCGTTCGATCCGCAGCAGGCGTTCGTCGTTGAAGCCGATGCGCTGCGTGTCGCCGTTCGCATCGCGGCGCTCCGCACCGTGCAAGCCGGCGATCGGCAGGCCCGGCATCTTCAGGAACGTGTCGAGGTTGTCGATACCGCGCCCCGACACGATCGCGACAGCACCGTGCGAGCGGCGGCGCAGCTCGTCGAGCAGCGTCAGCAGCGACGGCGGAACATGAATGCTGTCGGGAGTCGGCGCGAGTTCGACGAGCGTGCCGTCGAAGTCGAAGAAGAACGCGGTATCGGTCAGGGACAGGGAAGCCGGAACGGATTGCATCGATTCGATAGTCTGAGGGTCGGCCGGCAAACGCAGGCCGCCGCTGCGCGAATGGAATTGTGCGCATCTTACCGCGCCTGCGCACCGAGATGGGCGAAACCGGTTCATCGCCAGCCTCGCGCCGCCGATTGCGTCAACTGCGACATATTGCCCCGCTCGCCCGCCCCGTACGGGTTTCGAAAGGACGCGGGCGCGCGAATTGCGCTACAGTCGCAACCGCCTGCCGCGCGACGCATGGCATCGCGCCGGCCGGGTACTTTTCCGACCGTTCGAGCCCCAGGATGTCGTCTGCCCGTCCCGCGCCGCACCGGCGCATCTCCCGCTTCATCCGCACGGCCGCGGCCCTCGCCGCCGCCGTGGCGCTCACCGCGTGCACGCACGACGAGCCGCGCTGGAACCTGACCAACGTTACCGGCCACCTGCCCGACCTGTCGTTCACGCTGACGGGCGGCGACGGTCGTCCCGTCGACGCCGATGCGTTCCACGGCCGTGTCGCGCTCGTCTACTTCGGTTATACGCACTGCCCCGATGTCTGCCCCGAAACGATGGCACGGCTGATGGAAGTGCTCGGCAAGCTCGGCCCGCAGGCCAATGACGTGCGCATCCTGTTCGTGTCGGTCGATCCCGCGCGCGACACGCCGCAGTTGATGCAGTCGTACGTCGCCGCGTTCGACGCCGCGCACGCGCGCGGCCTGACCGGCACCGACGGCCAGATCGAATCGCTCGCGAAACGCTACCGCGTCGCGTACCAGATGGAAAAACGCGATCCGTCCGGCGGCTACGAAGTCACGCACAGCTCGGCCGTCTACATCTTCGACGCAACCGGCCGCGCACGCCTGCTCGCGACCGATCGCGATTCGCCCGACGCCATCGCCGCCGATGTGCGCCGGATCATCGACACCGCCTCCACGACCTGAATTCCGACATGAACACGAAGACGACCCTCAAGACGTTCGCCCTCCTCGCCGCGCTGTGCGCCGGCGCCCAAGCGTATGCCGCCGGCGCGATCACCGCCCAGGGCGCGTGGGTGCGCTGGCTGCCGAACAAGCTGCCCGCGGGCGGCTACGTGACGCTCGTGAACACCGGCGACAAACCGGTCGATCTCGTCGACGTCGACAGCCCCGACTACGGGATGGCGATGCTGCACCAGACCGTGTCGAACGGCTCGACGCAGAAGATGGAAATGGTCGACAAGCTGACGATCCCCGCACGCGGCAAGGTCGACATCGCGCCAGGCGGCTATCACTTCATGCTCGAGGAGCCGAAGCACGCGATCAAGCCGGGCGACACCGTGCACCTGCGCCTGAAATTCTCCGACGGCGAAACGGTCGATGCGCCGTTTGCCGTGAAGTCGCCGGCCCAGACGAAGTGATCCGCGCGCGATGAATCTCCTGTACTGGCTCGACCCGTGGGAACCGTCGCCGACGGTCGTCATCGCGGTGCTGACGGCTGCCATCCTGTTCGCGCGTGGCGTGAAGAAAGCGAAGGTGACGCCGCTGCGGCAGTTCTCGTTCTGGTTCGGGCTGACGGCGCTCTATATCGCGCTGCATACGCGGCTCGACTATTTCTTCGAGCACGAGTTCTTCATGCACCGCGCGCAGCACCTCGTGCTGCACCACCTCGGGCCGTTCTTCATCGCGCTGTCCTATCCGGGCGCGGCGATCCGCGCGGGCATCCCGTTCAGCTGGCGGCAGCGCTTCGTGCGCCCCGCGCTCGCGTGGGCGCCCGTGCGCGCGACGCTCGACGTGGTGTTCCATCCGGTCGTCGCGGTCGTGCTGTTCGTCGGGCTGATCTATTTCTGGCTGCTGTCGCCGATCCACTTCATCGCGATGCTCGACTGGCGTCTCTATCGCGTGATGAACTGGAGCATGGTGATCGACGGGCTGCTGTTCTGGTGGCTCGTCGTCGATCCGCGGCCGGCGCCGCCTGCGCGGCTGTCGCCGGGCCACCGGATCCTGATCGTCGTCGCGGCGATCCCGCCGCAGATCGCGCTCGGCGCGCTGATCTTCTTCACGCCGCACGAGCTGTATCCGATCTACTCGATCTGCGGCCGCGCATTCACGTGGCTGAGCCCGCTGCGTGATCAGCAGATCGGCGGGCTGCTGCTGTGGATTCCGGGCTCGATGATGAGCGTGATCGGCGCGCTGATCGCGCTGCGGCACTGGCTCCGGTTGTCCGCGCGCGGTCGCCTGATCGGCGAACGCGCGGTGCAGCACACGGACAAGCCGCCGGTGCCGCACGCCGCGCACTGACCGCGGCGCAGCGCGGCGCGCATCACGCGCGCGCGCTGCTCATCCACACGTGCGGAATGCCGTCCTCGTCATGCACGTCCGAACTCGGCGTAAAGCCGAATGCGCCGTAGAAACGCTGCAAGTGAGCCTGCGCATGCAGGCTCACCGGCGTATCCGGCCACTGCGCGCGGATATGCTCGAGCGCGCGCGACAGCAGCCCGTTGCCGAGGCCCGCGCCACGGAACGCGGCGGTCGTCAGCACGCGGCCGATCCGCACGTCGGTGTTCTGCGCATCGGGCAGCAGCACACGCAGATAGCCGGCCAAGCGGCCGGCCGGATCGAACGCGGCCAGGTGCCACGCGGTCTGGTCCGCGTCGTCGATATCGCGATACACGCAGTTCTGCTCGACGACGAACACGGCGCTGCGCGCCTCGAGGATCGAATAGACTTCGCGCGCCGTCAGCGCGTCGAAGGATTTCCAGCGCCAGTCGAGATCGGCGGCGCTCGGGGATACGGCGGATGCGTTCATGTGCGGTCCTGATTCGGGCGCGCCGGCCGGCGCGCGGCAACCGTCGATTATGCCTCGAAGCGCACACCGCGCGCGACCGCCTGCTCGCGCGCGAAAAAAAGGCCCCGCATCACGCGGGGCCTGTTCGTCATGCCGTCATGCCGTCATGACTGCCATGACCGTCATACCGGCATCTGGCCGAAGCGGCCGCCGTTGAAGTCCTCGATCGCGGTACGGATCTCCGCTTGCGAGTTCATCACGAACGGACCGTAGCCGACGACCGGCTCGTCGATCGGCTCGCCGCTCAGGATCAGCAGCTTCGCGTCGCCGTTCGCTTCGATCTCGACATCGCTGCCGTCACGACCGAGTTGCACGAACTGCGCTTCACGCGCGACCGTCTCGCCGTTCACCTGCACGGTACCGCTCAGCACGACCACCGCGAGCGTGCGCCCTTCGGCAACCGGGAACCGCGCATGGCCGCCTGCCACGAGCCGCACGTCCCACACGTCAATCGGCGTGTGCGTGCGGGCCGGGCCGCGGCGCCCGTCGAGTTCACCGGCGATGATCCGCGCACGCCCTGCACCGTCCGGCAGCTCGACCACGGGAATGTCCGCGTTCAGCAGCGTCTGGTAGCCGGGCGCGCCCATCTTGTCGGCGGCGGGTAGGTTCACCCACAGCTGCACCATTTCGAACGGGCCGCCGTGCTTCGTGAACCCTTCCGAGTGGAATTCCTCATGCAGGATCCCGCTCGCGGCCGTCATCCACTGCACGTCACCCGGGCCGATCACGCCGCCCGCGCCGGTCGAGTCGCGATGTGCGACCTCGCCGTCATAGACGATTGTCACCGTCTCGAACCCGCGGTGCGGATGCTGGCCGACACCGCGCGGTGCCGAGACCGAACCCGGCTCGAACGAGGTCGGGCCAGCGTAGTCGAGCAGCAGGAACGGGCTCAGGTGCGTGCCGTGAGACTGGTAGCTGAACATCGAACGCACCGGGAAACCGTCACCGACCCAATGGCCGCGCGGCGCACTGTACACACCCTGGATCTTCTTCATTGCCTTCTCCAAATTGCGGCGAAACACGTGTTTCGCATCCATAAGTAGCAATATAGTGGTGGAACGATCGATCCGGTAGACTGCCGAAATCGCACTCAGCGTTCTATTTCATGAACGATAAAGCACGGGATCTGAACGATCTCTACTACTTCGTGCAGGTCGTCGAACACGGCGGCTTCGCGCCGGCCGGGCGTGCGCTGGACATGCCGAAATCGAAGCTGAGCCGTCGCATCGCGCTGCTCGAGGCACGGCTCGGCATGCGGCTGATCCAGCGTTCGACGCGCCGTTTCATGGTCACCGACGTCGGCCAGACGTACTACGCGCATTGCCGTGCGATGCTCGTCGAGGCCGACGCGGCCGACGAGGCGATCGCGCTGCTGCACGAGGAGCCGCGCGGCATCGTGCGCGTCAGTTGCCCGATCGTGCTGCTCGATTCACTGGCCGGTACGATGATTGCCGCGTTCATGGCCGCGTGCCCGCGTGTCGAGATTCATCTGGAAGCGACCAACCGGCGTGTCGACGTGGTCGGCGAAGGGATCGACGTCGCGATCCGCGTGCGCCCGCCGCCGCTCGAAGACAGCGATCTCGCGCTGCGCGTGCTGGCCGAGCGCGGCCAGTGCCTCGTCGCGAGCCCCGCGCTGCTGCGCGAGCACGGTGCACCGGCCGTTCCCGCCGATCTCACACGCCTGCCGAGCCTCGATCACGGCGTGCCGCAATCCACGCACGTGTGGCGGCTGCGCGGGCCCGACGGCGCACACGCGGAAATCCATCACCAGCCGCGCTTCGTGACGGGCGGCATGCTCGCGCTGCGCGCGGCGGCCGTCGCGGGTGTCGGCGTCGTGCAGTTGCCGACGATGATGGTGCGCGACGAAGTCGCGCGCGGCGAACTGGCCACGGTGCTGCCGGACTGGGCGCCACGACGCGAGATCGTGCACGCGGTGTTCGCGTCGCGCCGAGGGCTGCTGCCCGCGGTGCGCGCGCTGCTCGACTTCCTGGCGGAGCGCTTTGCCGAACTCGAACCCGACTGAGCGCTGCAGACCGCACGCGCGTACCGTAGACTGCGGTACGCGCCACGCGCATTTTGACAACCCTGATCGCTTTCCCGCCATGTTCACGCTGTCCAACGACCCCAACGCCTCCAAGGCCGATCAATACGCAACGCTCGTCGAGCAGGCACGTGCCCTCGTCGAGTCCGAACGCGACCTGACGGCAAACGCCGCGAATTTCTCCGCGCTCGTCTATCACTCGCTCGATCGTCTCAACTGGGCAGGCTTCTACTTCTTCGACGGCACCGAACTCGTTGTCGGGCCGTTCCAGGGCAAGCCCGCCTGCGTGCGCATCGCGCTCGGCAAGGGCGTGTGCGGCACGGCCGCGCAGACGCGCGAGACGCAGGTCGTGCGCGACGTGCATGAATTCCCCGGCCACATCGCGTGCGACGCGGCCTCGGAATCGGAAATCGTCGTGCCGCTGGTGGCCGGCGACGGCACGCTGATCGGCGTGTGGGACGTCGACAGCCCGGTCGCCGCGCGCTTCGACGACGACGATCGCAAAGGCATGGAAGCGCTGTGCCGCGTGTTCGTCGAACACGCGTGGCAGAAGGCGCGCGGCTAAGCCTCTCAGCACCGGTCGCCACAAACGAAACGGGCCCCTTCACTTGAAGGGGCCCGTTTCATTGCAGCACCGCACCGCGCCACCCTGCGCGGCGCACCTCTGCCGTCAGGCCGCGTGCGTGCCGGAAAGCGCCGCGAACGCCTGCGGCTTCGCGTCCTCGGTCAGCACCTCGAAGCCCGTTTCCGTCACCACGACCATGTGCTCCCATTGCGCGGACAGCGAATGGTCCTTCGTGACGACCGTCCAGCCATCGGCCAGCACGCGCGTGTCGCGCTTGCCCGCGTTGAGCATCGGCTCGATCGTGAAGATCATCCCCGGCCGCAGCGGCACGCCGGTACCGGGGCGGCCGTAGTGCAGCACCTGCGGCTCGTCGTGATAAACATCGCCGATGCCGTGCCCGCAATACTCGCGCACCACGCTGAATCCTTCGCGATGCGCGACCTGCTGGATCGCATAGCCGACGTCGCCCAGCGTCGCGCCCGGACGCACCGCGCGGATGCCCGCGTGCATCGCCTCGTAGGTCGCCGCGACGAGGCGCCGCGCGAGTTCGTTCGGCTCACCGACGAAATACATGCGGCTCGTATCGCCGAACCAGCCATCCTTGATCACCGCGATGTCGAGGTTCACGATGTCGCCGTCGCGCATCGGCCGCGACGTCGGAATGCCGTGACAGACCACGTGGTTGACCGACGTGCACAGCGTCTTCGGATAGCCGTGGTAGCCGATGTTCGCGGGAATCGCGCCGAGTTCGTCGACGATGTATTCGCGGCAGCGCGCGTCCAGTTCGTCGGTGGTCACGCCCGGCTTCACGTGCTCGGTGATCATCGTCAGCACCTGCGACGCAAGCTTGGCTGCTTCGCGCGACTTGGCGATCTCCGCGGCGCCGCGGATCGGAATTTCTCGCTTCGCCATTACGCCACCTGCTCGATGTGCGACGCGACCGGTTCCGCCGGCACTACGTCGCCGCCCCGTGCCTCGGCCTCGATCAACATCTTGCAGATGTCGCCGTAGGACAGTGCCGGGTTGAGTTCCGCCAGCATCCCGACGCGCAGCCAGTGTTCGGCCTGCGCGTTGATCGAACGGCTCAGCGCCGTGCTCGTCGAGCGCAGCCGTTCATGCATGTGCTCGGAAATCTTGATGATGCCCATATATCCCCAATTAAACGAAACGTAGCTGTTTCGTATATTACGCTGCGCACGACGGCCGGGCAAGCTGCTCGGCATCCGTCGAACCATCGGCCCGCCACAACCGATGCCGTTGACATCGAATTCCAGTTTGCTGGAAAATAAATCCATCATGAAAGAATCAACGATCACCCAGGCCGACGACACCGGCATCAACGAACGCATCGCGCGGCGCGTGCGCGACCTGCGCACCGTTCGAGGCTACACGCTCGATGCGCTGGCCGCGCGTTCCGGCGTCAGCCGTTCGATGATCTCGCTCATCGAACGCGCATCGGCCAGCCCGACAGCCGTCGTACTCGACAAGCTCGCGGCCGGCCTCGGCGTGTCGCTGGCCGGACTGTTCGGTGGCGACCGGGACGATACGCCCGCGCAGCCGCTGGCCCGACGCGCGCAACAGGCCGAATGGCGGGATCCGGCGTCCGGTTATGTGCGGCGCAACCTGTCCCCGGCCGGCTGGCCGTCGCCGATCCAGCTCGTCGAAGTCGATTTCCCGCCCGGCGCGCGCGTCGCGTACGACAGCGGCGGGCGCGAAAGCGCGCTGCATCAGCAGGTGTGGGTCATCAGCGGCCGCGTCGACGTCACGTTCGGCGATGCGCTCCACGAACTTCACGAAGGCGACTGTCTGGCCATGCGGCTCGACCAGCCGCTGATCTTCAGCAATCCGTCACCGCATCCCGCGCGCTATGTCGTCGTGATCTGCGATGCGTCCGCCGCTGCCGGCGTGCGGAGCGCGTAATGCACGCACGCCCCGTTCAACACCACCAGGAGCCCGTATGAATTCCCCGAAACAGCACGACGACGTGCGCCTGATCGATTGCAGCGAGGCCGAGCACGCAGCGGCCATCCTCGAGATCCTGAACGACGCGATCGCGAACTCGACCGCACTGTACGACTACCGGCCGCGCCCGCCGGAAGCAATGGTCACGTGGTTCGCGACGAAGCGCGCGGGCGGTTTTCCAGTCGTCGGCGCCGTCGACGAATCGGGCGCACTACTCGGCTTCGCGAGCTGGGGCACGTTCCGTGCATTTCCCGCGTACAAGTACACGGTCGAACATAGCGTCTATGTGCGCAGCGACCAGCGCGGCCGCGGGCTAGGCGAGCTGCTGCTGCGCGAAGTCGTCCGGCGTGCGCGCGACGCACAGGTGCACGTGCTGGTCGGCTGCATCGATGCAACCAATGCCGGGAGCATCGCACTGCATACGAAACTGGGATTCGTGCACTCGGGCACGATCACGGAGGCGGGATTCAAGTTCGGCCGCTGGCTCGACGCGGCGTTCTATCAATTGAAGCTCGAAACGCCGGCGCAGCCGGTGGATGGCTGATCGACTGGAGGCCGTCGCATGCACCCTGCTCGACGGCCGCGAAGCGAGGCAGAAAAAAGAAAAGCCCCGCCGAAGCGGGGCTTTTTCTCGTTCTACCTGGAGGCGCGAGCCGGAGTCGAACCGGCCTAAACGGCTTTGCAGGCCGCTGCATAACCGCTTTGCTATCGCGCCAAAAGCGGACTGTCCGGATGCCGTGAGGCAAGCGACAGATTTTTTATTCGAGGACCGGAAGTCCATCAAATAAAAAGGGAAGCTTGGCTTCCCCATTACTTGGAGCGGGAGACGAGTCTCGAACTCGCGACCTCAACCTTGGCAAGGTTGCGCTCTACCAACTGAGCTACTCCCGCATTGTCCTGCACCTGCAGCGCTTTGCCGACCAACACGCTGCCAGAAAAATCTGGAGCGGGAGACGAGTCTCGAACTCGCGACCTCAACCTTGGCAAGGTTGCGCTCTACCAACTGAGCTACTCCCGCATGTGTCCTGCATCTGCAGCGCTTCGCCAACCAACACGCTGCCAGATAAAATCTGGAGCGGGAGACGAGTCTCGAACTCGCGACCTCAACCTTGGCAAGGTTGCGCTCTACCAACTGAGCTACTCCCGCGTATTGCTGCGCTACTGCTTCCCCGTCACACACTTACTTCGTCGTGCAGCGGAGAAGCGAGATTATGTCGAAGGCACATTCGTGTGTCAAGGGCTTTTCCAGCCCTTTTTCCAAAAACCGTCTCGACCGAGCGCGAGACGCACGTCTCACGCACCGCCGCGCTCGCGAATCTGCGGCCATGCGAGCTTCATGTAGTACAGCATCGACCAGATCGTCAGCACCGCCGCGAGATACATCAGCCACTCACCCCACACGCGCGTGTCGATCGTCACGACACCGAGCGGCAGCGGCCCATAGAACAGCAGCATCGGGATCGCGACCATCTGGCACGCGGTCTTGAACTTGCCGAGCTGGTTCACCGCGACGCTCTTCGACGCACCGATCTGCGCCATCCACTCGCGCAATGCCGAAATCGCGATCTCGCGGCCGACGATCACGAGCGCGATCGCCGCGTCCACCCGCGAAATCTGCACGAGGATCAGCAGCGCGGCCGTCACCATCAGCTTGTCCGCCACCGGATCGAGAAATGCGCCGAACGACGACGTCTGGTTCCACTTGCGTGCGAGATAGCCGTCGAACCAGTCGGTCAGCGCCGCGAGGATGAAGATCGCCGCCGCCGCGAGATTGCGGTGCGCGCCGCCCATCACCGTGTCCGGCAGATAGAACACGCCGACGACGAGCGGAATCAGCACGATCCGTACCCACGTCAGGAAAATCGGGAAATTGAACGGCATGGCATGCGGGACAGTAAAGGATTCGCAATTGTGCCGTGTCGACCGGCCTGCCACAAGAACGCGAAAAAGCGCGCGAGGCAGCCGGCCGCACGGCCGTGTCAGTGAAGCTGCTTGTAGATCTGTTCGGCGAGCGCGTGCGAGATGCCCTCGACGCTCGCGAGTTCCTCGACGCTCGCGGCCACCACGCCGCGCAATCCGCCGAATCGCGCGAGCAGCCGCTGCCGGCGCTTCGCGCCGACGCCTTCGAGCTCCTCGAGCCGCGACGTCTGGCGCGCCTTCGCCCGCTTCGCCCGCATGCCGGTGATCGCGAAGCGGTGCGCCTCGTCGCGGATCTGTGCGACGAGCATCAGCGCGGCACTCTCCTTGCCGAGTTCGAGCGGCGTGCGGCCGTCCGCGAACACGAGCGTCTCGAGGCCGACCTTGCGCCCCTCGCCTTTCGCGACGCCCACCAGCATCGACGTATCGAGCCCCAGCTCGGTGAACACCTGGCGCGCGATTTCGACCTGCCCCTTGCCGCCGTCGATCAGCACGATGTTCGGCAGCAGGCTCGACGCCTCGGCCTGACGCGTCGACTCGCCTTCGATGCCGGCCGCTTCGTCGACGGCGGCCGCCTGCGCGGCCTGCTCGACCATCTTCTCGTAGCGGCGCGTGAGCACCTGCCGCATCGCCGCGTAATCGTCGCCCGGCGTGATGCCCGTGATGTTGTAGCGGCGGTATTCGCCCGACTGCATCTTGTGATGGTGGTACACGACGCACGACGCCTGCGTGGCCTCGCCCATCGTGTGGCTGATGTCGAAGCACTCGATCCGCAGCGTCGCGAGATCGTCGCAATCGTAGCTGAGCGTGTCGGCCAGCGAGCGCGTGCGCGCCTGCTGCGAGCCCTGTTCGGACAGCAGCCGCATGAGCGCGATCTGTGCATTCTGTTCGGCCATCGACAGCCACGCGCGCCGCTGCCCCTGCGGCTGCCGCACGAGCGACACCTTGTGGCCGGCCTGTTCGGACAGCAGCTCGAGCAGGTCGCGGCTCGCCGGTGCATGGCTGACGACGAGCACCGGCGGCACGCGGTTGCCGAGATAGTGCTGCGCGATGAACGCGTCGAGCACTTCGGCCTCGACCGACGCCGCCGCGCCGCCGCGCGCGCTGCCGGCTTCTTCCGCAGGCTGTTCGGGCACCGCGACGGCGGTCGCGCCGGTTGCATCGACCGCTTCCAGCGATTCGGCCTCGTCGCCAAGACCGCCTTCGGCGAGCGTCAGCGCGCTTTCGACGTGCGTCGGGAAATACGCCTTGTCGCCGAGATGTCGGCCGCCGCGCACCATCGCGAGGTTCACGCACACGCGCCCGCCCTGCGCGACGACGGCGAGGATGTCGACATCACTGTCGCTGCCGACCTCGATCGCCTGCTGATGCAGCACCGTCGCGAGCGAACTCATCTGGTTGCGCACGGCCGCCGCCTGCTCGAATTTCAGCTCGGCCGCGAACGCGTGCATCTTCTGCTCGAGCTCCTTCATCACTTCGGACTGCCGGCCGAGCAGGAACCGCGCGGCGTTCGACACGTCGACCGCATAATCCTCGCCGGAGATCGCGCCGACGCACGGCGCCGTGCAGCGCCCGATCTGGTGCAGCAGGCACGGCCGCGTGCGGTTGTTGAAGACCGAATCCTCGCAGGTCCGCAACTGGAACACGCGCTGCAGGATCTGGATGCTCTCGCGCACGGCCCACGCGCTCGGGAACGGCCCGAAATACTGGTTCTGCTTGTCGACCGACCCGCGGTAGTAGGCCATCCGCGGAAAACGGTGCGCGGTGAGCTTCAGGTACGGGTACGACTTGTCGTCGCGAAACAGGATGTTGTAGCGCGGCGCAAGCGCCTTGATCAGGTTGTTCTCGAGCAGCAGCGCCTCGGCTTCCGAGCGCGTGACGGTCGTCTCGATGCGCGCGATGCGCGTGACCATCATCGCGATGCGCGGCGACAGCTGAGTCTTCGTGAAATAGCTCGATACGCGCTTCTTCAGGTCGCGCGCCTTGCCGACGTAAAGCACGGCGCCCGCCGTGTCGTAATAACGATAGACACCGGGCATGTGCGGCAACTGCGCAAGGATCTTCTTCGGTTCGAACGGAGTATCGGAGGCTTCTGGGGCTGTCATGCGTGATCCGGGCGCCTTGTAACGCGGAACGGGTCTATTAGAATCGCCAGTTTAGAGCATTCACCGGCCCGCTTCGATGCCACGCACCACCGCTGCCCCACTCCCCACCGTACCGCTCGCGCCGGGCGAACCGATCGCCTGCGACCTCTTCTGCACCGTCATCGACAATTTCGGCGACATCGGTGTGTGCTGGCGCGTGGCGCGCCAGCTCGCGCACGAGCACGGCTGGCAGGTTCGGCTGTTCGTCGACGACCTGCGCACGTTCGCGCGCCTGCTGCCGGGGGTCGACCCCGACGCCGGGCGGCAGACGGTCGACACGATCGTGATCGAGCACTGGCACGCGGAAGTCGGCGATGCGCTGGAGATCGCCGATGTCGTGATCGAGGCATTTGCGTGCGAGCTGCCCGGCGCGTATCTCGCGGCGATGGCGCGCCGCGAGCGCCGCCCCGTGTGGATCAACCTCGAATA
Organism: Burkholderia sp. BCC1999; assembly: GCF_905339975.1. Classification (NCBI taxonomy): domain Bacteria; kingdom Pseudomonadati; phylum Pseudomonadota; class Betaproteobacteria; order Burkholderiales; family Burkholderiaceae; genus Burkholderia; species Burkholderia sp. BCC1999. The sequence goes on from NZ_CAJPHP010000007.1 coordinate 253,776, forward strand.
CCTGAGCGCCGAGGACTGGGTCGCCGATTTCCATCTGCGGCCGTCGCCGCACCCGCGCTACCCGCTACTGAAGACATTCTTCTTCCCTGGCCTGTCGGCCGGCACCGGCGGTGTCCTGAAGGAGCACGACCTCGATTCGCGCCGCATGGCCTTCGAAGCCGACGCGGCGGCACGCGACGCATGGTGGCGGCGCGCGACCGGCGGCGCGCCGCCGGCCACCGGCACAACGGTCGTCAGCCTGTTCGCGTACGAGAATCCGGCCGTCGACGCGCTGCTCGCCCAATGGCGCGACGGCCCGTCGCCGGTCGTCGCGCTCGTGCCAGCCGGTCGCCTGTCGCCCGCTGTCGCGCGCTTTTTCGGGGTCGATTCGTTCGGCGCGGGCGCGCATGCGCACAGCGGCAATCTGGTCGCACATGGCCTCGCATTCGTCCCTCAGGCCGACTACGATCCATTGCTGTGGGTGGCGGACATCAATTTCGTGCGCGGCGAGGATTCGTTCGTCCGTGCTCAGTGGGCGCGCAAGCCGTTCGTGTGGCACATCTACCCGCAGGCCGACGACGTGCACCTGCCGAAGCTCGACGCCGCGCTCGCGCATCTGTCGGCCGGCCTCGCCGACGCGCCGCGCGCGGCGCTCGAGCGGTTCTGGCATGCATGGAACGGTGTCGGCACGCCCGACTGGGCCGATTTCTGGCAGCACCGCGCCGCACTCGACGCCAACGCGGCCCGCTGGGCCGACGCGCTTGCGGCCGTCGGCGATCTCGCCGGAAAGCTGGCGGAATACGCAAAATCTCAGTTAAAATAAGCGGTTATCCGACGGCTGACCAGGCAAGCGCTCGCTTTTGGCGTCCACCGGAACGCGCCGCTTGCGCCGTCAGCCGTTGCGCAACGCTCAGGCACCTATTTATTTGATTTGATCAGGACAGTTTTTATGAAGACCGCACAGGAACTCCGCGTAGGCAACGTCGTGCAGATCGGCAGCGATGCTTGGGTCATCGCCAAGGCGGAATACAACAAGTCGGGCCGTAACTCCGCCGTCGTCAAGATGAAGATGAAGAACCTGCTGACCAACGCAGGCCAGGAATCGGTCTACAAGGCAGACGACAAGTTCGACGTCGTCGTGCTCGATCGCAAGGAAGTGACGTATTCGTACTTCGCCGACCCGATGTACGTGTTCATGGACGCCGACTACAACCAGTACGAAGTCGAAGCCGAAATGATGGGCGAAGCGCTGAACTACCTCGAAGACGGCATGGCGTGCGAAGTCGTGTTCTACAACGAGAAGGCGATCTCGGTCGACCTGCCGACGGTCCTCGTTCGCGAGATCACCTACACGGAACCGGCCGTCAAGGGCGATACGTCGTCGGGCAAGGTGCTGAAGAGCGCCAAGCTCGCAACGGGCTTCGAACTGCAAGTGCCGCTGTTCTGCAACACCGGCGACAAGATCGAAATCGATACGCGTACGAACGAATACCGCAGCCGCGCGTAATCGTCAGCGATACCCGCATCGAACAAAGCGCCCTTCGGGGCGCTTTTTGTTTGTCTGGCGCCAACAGCGGGCATGCGCCAAGGGTATAAGAAGCACAAAATCCACCGGTAAAGATATTCAATTTGTATCATCGGTAACTGTTTTATAGCGCAGGAGAAATAATGAGCGTTACGCGTTCGGTGGGGCATAAAATCAGTTTTTAATCTGACATGCGGCTGCGGCCCCCGATGGCCGACAGCCCGCCTCTCTTGACTCGACTCGCGTCCACCATGCCACACGCCCTGATTGTCGAAGACGATCCCAACAGTCTCTCCGGCCTCACCGCGCTGCTCGCCGCAGACGGCTTCTCGGTCGACACGGCCACATCGCTCGCCGAGGCGCGCACGGCGCTCGGCCGCTCGATCCCCGACGTCGTCCTCGTCGACCTGAACCTGCCGGACGGCAGCGGGTTCGACCTGCTCCAGCACCTGCCGCAGCAACAGCCGAACGGCTCGCTGCCCGTGATCGTGCTGACGGGCAACGCAACGGTCGAGAGCGCCATCGAGGGCCTGCGTCACGGCATCTGGGACTACCTGCTGAAGCCGATCAACATCCCGCGCCTGCGCAGCCTGCTCGCGCGGATCCCGCGCCCGTACGAACTGATCGACGAAGTGCAGTCGCTGCGTGCGTCGCTGCGTCATCTCGGCCGCTTCGGCGCACTGGTCGGCCGCAGCGACGCGATGCAGCACGTGTACGACATGATCGAGCACAACGCGCGCACCGAAACGGCCGTGCTGTTCTCGGGCGAGGCCGGTACCGGCAAGAAGCTGGCCGCGCGCACGCTGCACGACCTGAGCCGGCGCCGCAAGGGGCCGTTCGTGTCGTTCGACTGCCGGACGATCACGCAAGCCGGCCGGCACGGCGCGTCGCTCGACAGCGTGCTGTTCGGCCATGAGCGCGGCGCGTTCGACGGTGCCGAGCGCCGCGAATCGGGCCTGTTCGAACAGGCCGGCGGCGGCACGCTGTTCCTCGACGAGATCACCGCGCTGCCGCTCGTGCTGCAGGAAGCACTGCTGCACGCGCTCGATTCGCAGAACTTCATGCGGATCGGCGGCACGAGCTCGATCACGAGCGATTTCCGGCTGATCGCGACCACGCGCCGCCCGGCGCGCGAAGCGGTCGCGAACGGCACGCTGCGCGAGGATCTGTGGCTGCGTCTCGATGCGGCGTCGATCACGATGCCGCCGCTGCGCGAGCGCGACGGCGACGCACTCGCGATCGCGGACGCGCAGATCGACGAACTGAACCGCGAAGCACGCGCCACCGGCCGCAGCACGACCGACAAGCGCGCGGCGCCGGGCTTCGTGCGCGAATGCCTGTCCTACGAATGGCCCGGCAACGTGCGCGAACTGCAGGAGCGCGTGCGCTTCGCATACGACGCCTCGGGTGATTTCATCGAGACGCTGCGCGCGGGCGAGCCGAGCTTCTCCGCCGGCGCCGCACTGAACGGCAGCAGCGTGCAGATCAAGGTCGGCACGCCGCTGTCCGACGTCGAGGACCTGCTGATCCGCGCGACGCTCGACGCGGTCGGCGGCACGCGTCATCGCGCGGCCACGCTGCTCGGCATCAGCCCGAAGACGCTGTACAACAAGCTGCAGCGAATGAAGGTGAACTGAGCGGGCGCCCGTGAATGCGGGCACGGGCTGGGCTTGACCGTTAGTTGCGTAAATGCCCGACGCCCGATTACCTGCTTCGCCGCTGCCGCAACACAGCCCATGAATGCAGCTGTCAAGCCCACGAAAAAAGCCGCGCAATTGCGCGGCTTTTTGTTTCGGCGACCGGAAGGACGCGAACCCGCGCCGTCCCCTCCCCGCTTACGCCAGCGCGCTTTTCAGCAGTGCCTGCGCCTGCAGATACTCCGGCTGCGCAATCAGCTTGTCCCACTTGAGCGCCTTGCCGCGCGCGCGCATCCGCTTGATGCGCCGCACCGACTCGGCCGACGCCTGCGCCTTCAACCCGTTCAGCACGACCTCGGCCGCCTCCGGCTGGTTGCAGACGAGCACCATGTCACAACCGGCAGCGATCGCGGCGTCAGCTGCCTGCGTGAGCGTGCCGCCTTCGCGGGCGGCCTCCATCGACAAATCGTCGCTGAAGATCGCGCCCGTGAACCCGAGCTTTCCGCGCAGGATGTCCTGCAGCCACACGCGCGAGAATCCGGCCGGCCGCTTGTCGACCTGCGTATAGATCACGTGTGCGGGAATCACGGCCGACAGCGACAAGCCGAGCCAGTCGTACGGCGCGACGTCCTGCTTGAGGATCGCGTCGAGCGTGCGATCGTCGGTCGGCAACGCGACGTGCGAATCGGCTTCCGCGAAACCATGCCCCGGGAAATGCTTGCCGCAGTTCGCCATGCCGGCGAGCGACAGCCCATGGTTCAGGCTCTTCGCGAGCAGCGTGACGACACGCGCGTCGCGATGGAATGCGCGATCGCCGATCACCTTCGAGTGCCCGTAGTCGAGGTCGAGTACGGGCGTGAAGCTCATGTCGATCCCGCACGCGCGCAGCTCGGCGGCGAGGATGTAGCCGACGGCGGTCGCGACCTTCGCCGCGAGCAGCACGTCGCGATCCCACAGTTCGCCGAGGCGGCGCATCGCGGGCAACACCGTGAAGCCGTCGGTACGGAACCGCTGCACGCGCCCGCCTTCATGATCGACGGCGATCAGGATGTCTTCGCGCACCGCGCGGATCGAGTCGGTCAGCGCGGTCAGCTGCGCGCGATTCTGGAAATGCCGCGCGAACAGGATCACGCCGCCGGTATTCGGATGCGCAAGGCGCCGCGCATCGTCGCGCGACAGGGCCGTGCCGACGATGTCGAGCATGACCGGGCCGGGAGTCGTTTTCATCGAATCGGAAATTCCGTCAGGAGGAGGTTCGGGAAACAGGTGCAGGTGCAGGCGCGGCGTCCGTCTCCGCGATCACGAACGACACCGCGTAGTCGCGTTCGTCGCTGACCGTCACACGCGCCGTGATGCCGCGCGCGGCCAGCCAGTCGGCCAGCTCGCCCGACGCGACCACGTATGGCTCGCCGCTCGGGTGGTTGAGCGTCTGCAGCGCGCGCCACGTCATCGGCCAGTGCATGCCGAGCCCGATCGCTTTCGAGAACGCTTCCTTCGCGGAAAAGCGCGTCGCGAGAAATGCGATGCCGCGCGCCTCGGAGCGGGCGCGGCGCGCATGGAACACGCGCAGCTCGTCGGGACCCAGCACCTTCTCGGCAAACCGGCCGCCCGTGCGTTCGAGCACGGCCGCGACGCGGCTCACCTGGGCGATGTCGGTACCGATGCCGTAGATCGCCATGTCAGTACGCGCGCATGCGGTGGAATTTCATCTTCAGCGCGCGCCGCCGTGCAGCGCGGCGACGCGGGCGGCGACCATGATCGCCTTCATCTCGCGCACCGCGTTGTCCCAGCCCGCGAAGATCGCATGCGCGACGATCGCGTGGCCGATGTTCAGCTCGACGATGCCGTCGATCGCGGCGATCTGCTGCACGTTCGTGTAATGCAGTCCGTGCCCCGCATTGACCTTCAGGCCAAGCTGCGCACCGGCCTGCACGCCCGCGACGATGCGCTCGTACTCGCGCTGCTGCTCGGCTTCGTCGTGCGCTTCGGCGTAGCGGCCCGTGTGCAGTTCGATCACCGGCGCGCCGGCTTCGTGCGCGGCGCGGATCTGCGTCTCGTCCGGGTCGATGAACAGCGACACGCGCACGCCGACGTCGGCCAGTTGCTTGCACGCCGCGCGCACGGCCTCGAAGTGACCGGCGACGTCGAGACCGCCTTCGGTCGTCAGCTCTTCGCGCTTCTCGGGCACGAGGCACGCGTCGTGCGGACGCACTTCGCACGCGATGTCGAGCATCTCGGCCGTCACCGCGCATTCGAGATTCATGCGCGTCTTCAGCAACGGGCGCAGCTTGCGCACGTCGGCGTCGACGATGTGGCGGCGATCCTCGCGCAGATGCAGCGTGATCGCATCCGCACCGGCCTCTTCGGCGGCGAGCGCCGCGCGGATCGGATCGGGATAGGTCGTGCCGCGCGCATTGCGCAGCGTCGCGACGTGGTCGATGTTCACGCCGAGGTCGATGGCGGTGGGCGTTGTCAGGAAGAAGCTCATAGGTTTTGCAGGTCGATCAGGATCTGACGCGTGGCAAGCGGCGTACCGCCGAGATAGGTGTTCAGCAGGAAGCGCATCAGCGTCTTGCTTTGCGCAACCGTCTGGGCTCGATGGTAATCGTCCTGCTCCATGTCGAGCAACGTCTGTCCGGTGATGACCGGCCAGTGCGACGGCACGTCGTCGTCCGCATTGCGCACGCCGCGCTCGGGATCGAACACGTAGCGGCGATCGGGCTCGACCGCGCGGCGCGCGACCGTGCGGTTCAGCGCCATCGCATAGCCGGTCTCGCGCAGCAGCACGCGCTCGAACGAGCGCAGCACCTGCACCGCGGGTTCGCCGTGCGCGAGGCGCGTGAGCGTCAGGACATAGTGATTGAACAGCGGCGGCTGGGGATCCTCGCGCGCGCAGAATTTCACGAGCAGTTCGTTCGCGTAGAAACCGCACAGCAGCCCGTCGCCGCCGAGCGGCAGCATGCCGCCGACCCACTCGGCGCCCGTCAGCGTGCGCACTTCGGATTTGCCGGACCAGGACAGCAGCAGCGGCTGGAAGGTCTGCAGCACGCCGCGCAGCGCGGAGTGCGGGCGCTTGGCGCCTTTCGCGACGAGCGCAAGCCGGCCGTGATCGCGCGTCAGCACGTCGACGATCAGGCTCGTTTCGCGATACGGATAGCTGTGCAGAACGAACGCCGGCTGCTCGGCGACGCGAAAATCGGACGTGCGAGACGTCGCGCGCCGCGCCTTGCGCGGCGGTTCGGGCGGAGCCGGCAGCGGCGCGTCGTTCGCGCCGGCCGTCACCGCGTCTTCAGTCGACGTCAGCGCGTCATTCGTACCCATAGGCGCGCAGTCCGGCCTCGTTGTCGGCCCAGCCGCTCCTCACCTTCACGAAGGTCTCGAGGTACACAGGGCCGTCGAACAGCTTCTCCATGTCCATCCGCGCCTCGGTGCTGATCTGCTTGAGCTTCTCGCCCTTCTTGCCGATCACCATCGCCTTGTGCGAATCGCGTTCGACGAGGATCGTCGCGAAGATGCGCTTCAGCCGCCCTTCTTCCTCGAACTTGTCGATCACGACGGTGCTCGTGTACGGCAGTTCGTCGCCGGTCCAGCGGAACACCTTCTCGCGCAGGATTTCAGCCGCGAGGAAGCGCGAGCTGCGGTCGGTCAGCTCGTCCTCGCCGTAGATCGGCGCGCCTTCCGGCAGGTACGGCTTGATCGTCTCGAGCAGGCGCTTGATGTCTTCCGGCTGCTGCGCCGACAGCGGCACGAGCTCGGCGAACTCGCGCAGCGTGTTCATTTTCTGCATGAACGGATACAGCGTGGCCTTGTCGGCCACACGGTCGATCTTGTTCGTGATCAGCAGCGTCGGCATGCCGGGCGGGATCAGGTCGAGCACCTTCTGGTCGTCGGGCCCGAAGCGGCCGGCCTCGATCACGAACAGGATCACGTCGACCGACGTCAGCGTCGACGTGACCGCGCGGTTCAGCGAACGGTTCAGCGCGGTGCTGTGACGGGTCTGGAAACCCGGCGTGTCGACGAACACGAATTGCGCGTCGTCGAACGTGTTGATGCCGGTGATGCGGTGGCGGGTCGTCTGCGCCTTGCGCGACGTGATGCTGATCTTCTGGCCGACGAGTGCGTTCATCAACGTCGACTTGCCGACGTTCGGGCGGCCCACGATCGCGATCATGCCGCAACGGAAACCGGTAGGAGCGGGAGTGTTCATATCGTTTGGGAGACAGGTTCGGAAACGGCCGCGCGGCGCGCGGCACGATCGATGGGCAATTCAGTGGTCGGCATCGGCCACGCGCGCCTGCGCGGCAGCGAGGCTCGCGCCGCCCGGCGGCGTCTCGGCATCCGGTGCCGCGGCATCGCGTGCACGCGCGGCCGGGCGCACCGCGGGGTCGGATCCGGTGGACGGCTTGTCGGCGGGCGAAGCGGCCGAAGCAGCCGGATCGGCTGCGCGCGGCGTGGCGTCCGCGGGCTTGTCCGCAGCCTTGTCGGGCCGGTCGGCGGATTTATCGGCCACCTTGTCGGTCGCCGGCTTCGCCGCCCGTTCGCCCTTGTCGGCAGCCGTCTCGACATGCGCCGCGCGGATCGCGGCCATCGGTGCGACGGCCGGCTCGGCGCCAGCCGCAGCGGTTGTCACGGGCACCGCACCGGCCGCCGCCGCCCGGGCCTCGCGTGCAGCCGCACGTTCCTTCCGTTCCGGCGAGCGCAGGTCGAGCGCTTCCTGCACGCCCTTCACGCCCGGCACGATTTCCGGTTCGACATGCTTCGACCCGCGCGCGTTTTTCGAGCGCTTCGGCTTCGTGGCCAGCATCGGCGCGGCTGCCATCACTTCGTCGAGCGCCTTCTTCGCGGCGGCCTGCTCGGCCGCGCGCCGGCTCGCGCCGGAACCCGATACCTTCACGTCAAGCTTCGGCACCGTGCATTCGACCTCGAACTGCTGATTGTGCGCCGCACCATGCGTCGCGACGACCGTGTAGGTCGGCAGCGCGATCTTGTGCCCCTGCAGGTATTCCTGCAGCAGCGTCTTCGCGTCCTTGCCGAGCGTACGCGGATCGATGTGGTCGAGAATCGGGATATAGAGGCGCTTGATGACCCCTTGGGCGGCTTCGAAGCCGCCATCGAGGAACACGGCCCCGATGATGGCTTCGAACGCGTCCGCGAGGATCGACGGGCGACGGAACCCGCCGCTGCGCAATTCGCCCTCGCCCAGCCGCAAGCCGTCAGAAATATTCAGGGCCTGAGCAATTTCGTACAGCGACTGCTGTTTGACGAGGTTGGCGCGTACGCGCGACAGATCGCCTTCGTCCAGCTTGCTGAAACGCTGGAACAAAAGGGCGGCCACCGCGCAATTCAGAACGGAGTCGCCGAGAAACTCGAGCCGTTCGTTGTGCGTGGCACTGTGACTGCGATGGGTCAAAGCCTGGCGCAACAATTCCGCATTGCGAAATTCGTAGCGCAGCCGGCTTTCCAACTGGGATAGGGGCATGTGCAGGAGTATAACGCGGGCGCCGGTCGGGCCGAAACGGCTCGGCCGGACACGAAAAGGCGTGACGAGGCGGTGTTACCGCCGGTTCTTAAAGTAGTTCGACAATACGTGACGCGGCCCGTGCGTCACGTATTGCGTGCGAGTCGACTGCGATCAGTTGAAGGAACCGATGCGCTTCAGGTCGCTGAAGTTCATCCAGATGAAGAACGCGCGGCCGACGATGTTCTGGTCCGGCACGAAACCCCAGTAGCGGCTGTCCGCGCTGTTGTCGCGGTTGTCGCCCATCATGAAGTAGTGACCGGGCGGCACCTTGCAGATCACACCGCGGCTGTTGTACGTGCAGTTGTCGCGATACGGATAGTCGTAGGCGCCCATCACGAACGGCGGCACGGCCGGGTTGTTGAGGATCGCGTTCTTCTTGTTGCCGATCGTTTCTTCGAACTGCTTCGCGTAGTTCTGACGCTCGTCGTCGAAGAAATCGGGCAGCGGCGTTTCAGGCACCGGCTGGCCGTTGATCGTGAGCTGCTTGTCCTGATACGCGACCGTATCGCCCGGCAGGCCGATGACGCGCTTGATGTAGTCGACCGACTCGTCCTTCGGATAACGGAACACGACGACGTCGCCACGCGACAGCGGGCTGCCCTGCGTGATCTTCGTGTTCGTGACCGGCAGGCGCAGCCCGTATTCGAACTTGTTGACGAGGATGAAGTCGCCGACGAGCAGCGTCGGCACCATCGAGCCCGACGGAATCTTGAATGGCTCGACGACGAACGAACGCACGACGAACACGGCCAGGATCACCGGGAAGAAGCTTGCGGTGTACTCGAGCCACCACGGCTGGCGCAGCTTCTCGTCACGCAGCTTCGAACGCGTCTGCACGGCGTTTTCGTCCGCGAAACGCTTGTCGATGCGCGACTGCTGGCGATCGAACTCCTCGATCGCCGAGTCGGCCGCCTTGCGTCGCCGCGGCAGGAACACCAGCTTGTCCAGCACCCACGCTACGCCCGTCACGACGACGAGCACAAAAAGAATCAGCGCAAAATTCATAAAAGGAACAGTCCTGTTATTTGTCTTCGACGCGCAAGATCGCAAGGAACGCTTCCTGCGGGATCTCGACCGAACCCACCTGCTTCATGCGCTTCTTGCCGGCCTTCTGCTTTTCGAGCAGCTTCTTCTTACGCGTGATGTCGCCGCCATAACACTTCGCCAGCACGTTCTTGCGCAGCGCCTTGATGTTCTCGCGGGCGATGATGTGCGCACCGATCGTCGCCTGAATCGCCACGTCGTACATCTGGCGCGGAATGATCTCGCGCATCTTCGCCGCCACTTCGCGGCCGCGATACTGCGATTGCGACCGGTGGACGATCACCGACAGCGCGTCGACCTTGTCGCCATTGATCAGCATGTCGACCTTCACAACGTCGGCCGACCGGTATTCCTTGAATTCGTAATCCATCGACGCATAGCCGCGCGACACCGACTTCAGGCGATCGAAGAAATCGAGCACGATCTCGGCCATCGGGATTTCGTAGGTCAGCTGCACCTGGCGGCCGTGATACTGCATGTTGATCTGCGAGCCGCGCTTCTGCTCGCACAACGTGATCACCGAGCCGACGTAGTCCTGCGGCATGTACAGGTTCACCGTGACGATCGGCTCGCGGATCTCCTCGATCTTCGGCGGCTCCGGCATCTTCGCCGGATTCTCGACCTTGACGATCGAGCCACCGTTCATCACGACCTCGTAGACAACCGTCGGTGCGGTCGTAATGAGGTCCATGTCGAATTCGCGTTCGAGGCGCTCCTGCACGATCTCCATATGCAGGAGACCCAGGAAGCCGCACCGGAACCCGAAGCCGAGTGCCTGCGACACTTCCGGCTCGTATTGCAGCGACGCGTCGTTGAGCTTCAGCTTCTCGAGCGATTCGCGCAGCGCGTCGTACTGGTTCGCTTCCACCGGGTACAACCCGGCGAACACCTGCGGCTTCACTTCCTTGAAGCCCGGCAGCGCTTCAGCGGCGGCCTTGGTCGCGTGCGTGACGGTATCGCCGACCTTCGCGGCCGTCAGTTCCTTGATGCCGGCGATGATGAAGCCCACCTGCCCCGCCGACAGCGAATCGAGATTGCGCGACTTCGGCGTGAACACACCGACGTGCTCGACCGGATACTGCGCGCCGGTCGCCATCATCTTGATCTTGTCCTTCGGACGCAGCGTGCCGTTGACGATGCGCACCAGCATCACGACGCCGACGTAGTTGTCGAACCACGAATCGATGATGAGCGCCTGCAGCGGCGCGTCGGGGTCGCCCTTCGGCGGCGGCACCTTCGCGATCAGCGCTTCGAGCACGTCTTCGACGCCGAGCCCCGTCTTCGCGCTGCAGCGCGTCGCGTCGGTCGCGTCGATGCCGATTACGTCCTCGATCTCCTCGATCGCGTTCTCGGGGTTCGCGGCCGGCAAGTCGATCTTGTTCAGCACGGGCACGACTTCGACGCCGAGCTCGATCGCCGTGTAGCAGTTCGCGACCGTCTGCGCCTCGACGCCCTGGCTGGCATCGACGACCAGCAGCGCGCCTTCGCACGCGGACAGCGAACGGCTGACTTCGTACGAGAAATCGACGTGCCCCGGCGTGTCGATCAGGTTCAGGTTGTAGACCTTGCCGTCGCGCGCGCGATAGGACAATGCGGCCGTCTGCGCCTTGATCGTGATGCCGCGCTCACGCTCGATATCCATCGAGTCGAGCACCTGCGCTTCCATTTCACGGTCGGCGAGACCGCCGCATACCTGGATGATGCGATCCGCGAGCGTCGACTTGCCATGGTCGATGTGCGCGATGATCGAGAAATTGCGAATATGATCCATTCAGTGCCGATCAAGCGAAAAAGGCGCGCTCGACGACTGCGGAGCACGCCTTGTGTAAGTCGGTGAAAAAACAGCCTATTTTAGCCGAAAAGGCTTACGACGGGCGGGATTTCGGACGGCGGCCCGCCGGAGGCGCCCACCGGGCCGAGCCCCGCACGAAGCGACGCCAGCCGGCTGCAGGCCGGGCTCAGCGCCGGGCCGCCAGCGCGTCGCGCACCCGCGTGTCGTCGAACCGGTGGCGGCACACTTCCACGCCGTCCAGAAGCAGCACGGGCACGTCTTCGTCGTAACGGGCAACCAGCGCCGCATCGGTATCGATGTCGACGTAATCGACCGCGACGCCGAATTCGGCCGCCACCGGCGCCAGTGCGTCGCGCATGTCGTCGCACAGGTGGCACCAGCCGCGGCCGTAGAGCGTGAACATCGGTGCGTTACTTCTGGCGTGGCCGCACGGGCACGAACTGCGTGTTGTCGCCACGCCGCACGAGCACCGCGACCGCCTTCTGCGGATCGAGCTGCGCCGTCACGTCGGCGAACTGCTTCGCGTTCGTGATGTCGGTGTCGCCGACACGCAGCACGATGTCGCCGCGCTGCAGGCCCGCACGGGCGGCCGGACCGTCGACGCCGTCGATCTGCACGCCGTTCTTCAGCTTCAGCGTCTTCATCTGGTCGGCCGTCAGGTCGCTGACCGTCAGGCCGAGCGAATTGGTCTGGCGCGGCTTCTGCGGCGCGTTCTTGCGCTGCTCGGCCTTCGCCGTCGACTCGACCGGCGTCTCCGCGATCGTGATCGGCAGATCGCGTGCCTGACCTTTGCGCCACACGCTGACCGTCGCCTTCGCGCCAGGCTTCGTGTCGCCGACCATGCGCGGCAGGTCCGACGCCGTATCGACCGAACGACCGTTGAACTTCAGGATAATGTCGCCCGGCTGGATGCCCGCCTTGTCGGCCGGACCGCCCGGCTCGACGCTGCTGACGAGCGCGCCTTCGGCCTTCGGCAGCCCGATCGAATCGGCCACTTCCTTCGTCACCTCGCCGATCGCGACCGCGATCCGGCCGCGCGTGACCTTGCCGGTCGCCTTCAGCTGGTCGGCTACGCGCATCGCCTCGTCGATCGGAATCGCGAACGAGATGCCCATGAAGCCGCCGGTCCGGCTGTAGATCTGCGAGTTGATGCCGATCACCTCGCCCTGCATGTTGATCAGCGGGCCGCCCGAGTTGCCGGGGTTCACGGCGACGTCGGTCTGGATGAACGGCAGGTAGTCGCCCGTGTTGCGGCTCTTCGAACTGACGATGCCGGCCGTGACCGTGTTGTCGAGGCCGAACGGCGAACCGATAGCGACGACCCACTCGCCGACGCGCACCTTGTTCGAATCGCCGATCGCGACGACCGGCAGGTTCGACGCCTGGATCTTCACGACCGCGACGTCCGTGCGATCGTCGACGCCGATCAGCTTCGCCTTGAATTCACGCTTGTCGGTCAGCGTCACGTAGATGGTGTCCGCATCGTCGACGACGTGCGCATTGGTCATCACGTAACCGTCGGCCGACACGATGAAGCCCGACCCCACGCCACGGTTCTGCTCGGTGTCGGGCGGATTGTCCGGCGCCGGCGCGTTCTTCGGGTTGCTGCCGTTGCCGCCGCCGTTACCGGGCGCCTGCGGCAGCGGAATGCCGAAGAAGCGCCGGAAGAATTCCGACATGTCGCCGTTGTCGAAGCCCGGCGGGAGCATCCCGCGCGGGCCGCTGTTCGTCGGCACGTTGGCGGTGGTCCGGATGTTCACGACGGCCGGCCCGACCTTTTCGACGAGATCGGCGAAGTCGGGCAGGCTGGCCGCGGGAGCCGTCACCGCGAACGCGGTATGCGGCACGAGCGGCAGGCAGGCAGACAGCGCCGCCGCCGCGAGCCATTTACGCAGCGTGAGTTTCATCATGTCGGAAGCCGTAGCGTTACTTGGAAGCCTTGTATTCTATGGCAGACGCGAACTGCTGCAACGTAGCCGGCGGCACTTCGCCGAGCACGGTGATCCAGTAGTCGCCGCGGCGCTTCACGAGAACGTTCGTTGCACCGGTGCTGCCCGCGCCTTCCTTGCGCGTATTCTTCTCGGCCGGCTCGATGAACACCGAGATCGTCGCGAGACCGTCGGTGAAGACGGCCTGATCGACCGGAATCGGCGGCTCACCCGCGTCGCGCGCGGCCATCGGCCGGCGCACTTCACGAATCTTCTGGAAGCCGACCACGCTCGGTGCGAGCTGCCAGCCCTGCGCTTCCATGTCGACCGCCGCGACCGGCGGGCGCACGACCGTCCAGCCACTCAGGTTGCGCATGCCCGCCGCGATCGCGGCCTTGTCGCCGCTCGCGCCGCCCGTCTGCAACTGGGAGAACGCAATCTGTTCGAGCACGTGATCGTTCGCATCGAGCGTCTGCGAACGCAGCAGCAGCCCCGTGCGCGCGTCGGCCCACAGCTTGTACGTGAAGCGGTATGCATCCTTCGGGACGAGCTCGACGACCTGCGCGTCGATCCCGGCCACGCGGTCCTTGCCGAGCGACTTCGCGTCGTAGACGGACATCACGTGCTCGCCGCTCGCGCCGAGCAGCGCGGGGAACGAGTCGCGCGTCTGACGGCGCTCGACCACGCACAGCTTGCGCTCGGGCACGAACGTGTACAGCTCGTCGTTATGCCGCAGCAGCTTGCGGGGCTTGCCGTCGAGCGTCTCGATCCGCTCGAACTCGCCATCGCGGGACGCGACGTGCGCAATGCGCGACGACTGGACATACCCGCCGCGCTGATAGACGAACGTACCTTCGTAGCTCTGCTGCTGCGCCGCCTGCTGGACGCGGTCGAGCCAGTCCGCGGCGCCCTTGCGGGTCGCGACGGGATCGTCCGGTTGCTGGGCGCTGGCAGGAAGGGATTGAACGGACAACAGGGCGGCTGCGCAAAGCAGGAGAGCCGGCAGCCGCTTCCATCCGGAGATGGCGTGATTCAACTGCAATGTCCGCATCGGGTTTATTGGCCTGGCGTGGTGGTCACGGCTGCGCGAATCAGCGGCATCGAACCCGTGACGACGGGTTGCTGCGCGAATTGCTGATGCGCTTCAAGATATTGGTCGAGGCTCGCGTCGCGAATGATGTTGACGTCCTGCAGGCCCGGCTGGGCCGATGCCTGTGCAACCGTCACGCGCTGCATATTGCCGCCTTGCTGCGCACCGGCCGACGCGACCTGGACGGCGCCCGGGGCACCGGCCGTCTGCATCTGCGGGACGACGATCCACGTCAGCGTGGCCGCCGCGGCCGCAACCGCGAACGCGGGCACGACGCGCCGGCGCAGCGACAGCAGCTTGCGCGCGACCGGCGCGGCCGCCGGCGCGAGCAGGTGCGGCTCGCTCTCGAGCGCAGCCGACATGCGCGCGGTGAACGCAACGCTCAGCGCGGGCGACAGCGCGAGCTCGTCCGAGCGCAGCGCATCGCCGATCAGGTGGTATTGGGCCCACACAGCGCGATCCGCGCCGTCGAGCTCACCCAGAAACTGCCCGTGGTCCGGGCCATCGAACATTTCGCCGTCGACCAGCGCGGAAAGGCGCTCGCCGCGCGAGCACGCTTGCGATTGCGTATTGACCGACCCCATGATGCTCCCCATCTTGCACACCCCGTCGTGACTTCACGACTCTATCCGTAACTAGACCCCGACCCGCGTCGTTCCGCCCCTGGCGCTTACCAGCGCTTGCCTTCGGGCGTATCGAGCAGCGGACGCAATTTGGCAGCGATTGCTTCGCGCGCACGGAAGATCCGCGACCGGACCGTCCCGATCGGACAGCCCATCATTTCCGCGATCTCTTCGTAGCTCAAGCCCTCGATCTCGCGCAGCGTGATTGCCTGGCGCAGTTCCTCGGGCAGCAGAGCCATTGCAGCGTTGACCGTTTCGGCAATCTGCTTGCTCATCAACATCGACTCAGGCGTGTTGATATCCCTTAGTTGGTCTGCGTCGGAGAAAGTTTCCGCTTCTTCCGCATCGGCCTCGGTCGAGGTCGGCGCCCGGCGGCCTTGCGTCGCAAGGTAGTTCTTCGCCGTGTTGACGGCAATTCGGTACAACCACGTATAGAACGCCGATTCGCCGCGAAATTGCGGCAGCGCACGATACGCCTTGATGAACGCGTCCTGGGCCACATCCTCGACCTCGGCGGGATCCCGCACGAGGCGCGAGATCAGCCGAATGATCTTGCGGTGGTATTTGGAGACCAGGAGTTCGAACGCCGCCTTGTCGCCCTTCTGTACGCGTTCGACCAGAGCCTGATCGATTTCTTTTTCACTCACCTGACAAATCCATTAACTAGGGATGCAACGCGGAGCGTCATTGTAACGTTCCCGCGCCGGACGCTGGTTACGGTACGTAACCGCGCCGTCGTCATGCCCGCCCCGCCGCACCCGCCGTGCTCGCCAGCACGGAAAGCGCGCTGAACGATGCCGCGTCGAGCGCATCGGCCGGAATCAGCAGCGGCCGGGCCCGCCGGGCGCCCTGCCCGACCGACAGCACCAGCAGCAGGCTGCTCCAGTGCGCATGGCCCGTCACGCGGCCGCGGGCCAGCAGCCTCCCGGTGCGACCAAACGCCGCGATTTCCCCGAATGCGTCGATCCGCAGCTCGGCCGGCAACCGGCGGGCGCAGGCCCGCGCGGCACACACGGCCAGCAAGGCGGCCGTCGCGGCCGACACGCATGCACCGGCGGCAGCGCCCGCGCGTGGCGCCCAGAACAGGTACGCCGACGCGGCAGCCGCCGCGACGAACACGGCCAGCACGACATACGACACGGCCGAGGCCCGCAACGCAAAGCGCTGCGGACGCCCGGCCGGCGCATCGAATGGACTCGTCAAGCGATTCAGCGTCAGACGCGCTTGAACACCAGCGTGCCGTTGGTCCCGCCGAAGCCGAAGTTGTTCTTCACGGCAACGTCGATCTTCATGTCACGCGCGGTGTTCGCGCAGTAATCGAGATCGCACTCGGGGTCCTGGTTGAAGATGTTGATGGTCGGCGGCGACACGTTGCTGTGCAGCGCCAGCACCGTGAACACCGATTCGAGGCCGCCCGCGCCGCCCAACAGGTGGCCCGTCATCGACTTCGTCGAGTTCACGACGAGCTTGTACGCATGCTCGCCGAAGGCCGCCTTCACCGCGTCGGACTCGTTCTTGTCGCCCAGCGGCGTCGACGTGCCGTGCGCGTTCAGGTACTGGACCTCGTCCGCGTTCACGCCGGCGTCGCGCAGTGCCGCGACCATGCAGCGGCGCGGGCCGTCCATGTTCGGGGCGGTCATGTGGTACGCGTCGCCCGTCATGCCGAAGCCCGAGACTTCCGCATAGATCTTCGCGCCGCGCGCCTTCGCCGCCTCGTACTCCTCGAGCACCATCACGCCGGCGCCCTCGCCCAGCACGAAGCCGTCGCGGTCCTTGTCCCACGGACGCGATGCGCTCGCCGGATCGTCGTTGCGGGTCGACAGCGCACGCGCTGCCGCGAACCCGCCGATACCGAGCGGCGACACGGTCGATTCGGCACCGCCCGCGACCATCACGTCGGCGTCGCCGGCCTGGATCAGGCGCGCGGCGAGGCCGATGCTGTGCAGGCCGGTCGTGCAGGCCGTCACGGCCGCGAGGTTCGGGCCCTTCAGGCCGAACATGATGCTCAGGTGGCCCGAGATCATGTTGATGATCGAACCCGGCACGAAGAACGGCGAAATCCGGCGCGGGCCGCGATCGACGTAGGTCTGGTGCGTATCTTCGATCATCGGCAGGCCGCCGATGCCGGAACCGACCAGCACGCCGATGCGTTCGGCGTTGGCTTCGTTCACTTCCAGCCCGCTGTCCTTGATGGCCTGGACGCCGGCGGCGATGCCGTAATGGATGAACGTATCCATGTTCCGGGCTTCCTTCGCCGGGATGTACTCCTCGGCGTTGAAACCCTTCACTTCGCCCGCGAAATGGCAGGCGAGGTTCGACGCATCGAACTTCGTGACGGTGGCGATACCGGACTTGCCGGCGACGAGATTGGCCCAGCCGTCGGCAACACTATTGCCAACAGGCGAAATCAGCCCCAGGCCTGTAACGACAACACGACGGCGGCTCACGGTAACCTCTTTTCCATTATTGGATGACAAAAACAAAAGCCACAGTGGCCACAGGAACCAGCCCTGCGAGCCCTGTGGCTGTTAGTCCGTCCGGCGCGAAGCCGGCAGGATGGCGCGTCAATCGCGAAGATCGCGGCGACGTGGCGGACAAGCGCGAAAGGCGCTTACGCCTTGACGTTTGCGCGAGCGTAGTCGATCGCTTGCTGAACGGTCGTGATCTTCTCTGCTTCTTCGTCCGGGATTTCCATGCCGAACTCGTCTTCCAGAGCCATCACCAGTTCGACCGTGTCGAGCGAGTCGGCGCCCAGGTCGTTCACGAACGAAGCTTCGTTCTTGATCTCGGCTTCCGCGACGCCCAGTTGTTCAGCGACGATCTTCTTGACACGTTGTTCGATGTTGTCCATTACCCCTCCGAGGGAAAGTTCAGATTTACAAGTGCGCGCATTTTATCAGGTTTGCTGACGCCAAAACGCGCGTTGGCTTGATGGTCGATCAAGCGCCGATCCGCCTGAAAATCGGGATACGGCGCGGATGGTAAACGAAAACCGTTACGACATGTACATGCCGCCGTTCACGTGCAGCGTCGTGCCGGTGATATAACCGGCCTGCGGCGATGCGAGGAACGCGACGGCATGGGCGATGTCTTCCGGGCTGCCGAGGCGGCCGAGCGGAATCTGGGTCTTGAGCGCGGCCTGCTGTTCTTCCGGCAGCGTCTTCGTCATGTCGGTATCGATGAAGCCCGGCGCCACGCAGTTCACGGTGATGCCGCGGCTGCCGATCTCGCGCGCGAGCGCACGCGTCATGCCCGCCACGCCGGCCTTCGCGGCCGCATAGTTGACCTGACCCGGGTTGCCGGCCGAACCGACCACCGACGTGATGTTGATGATACGGCCGCCGCGCGCCTTCATCATCGGGCGCAGCACCGCGCGCGACAGGCGGAACACCGACTTCAGGTTGGTGTCGATCACCGCGTCCCAGTCCTCGTCCCTCATCCGCATCGCGAGTTGGTCCTGCGTGATGCCCGCGTTGTTGACGAGCACGTTCAGCGCGCCGAATTCCTTCACGGTCGCATCGATCAGCGCCTCGGCGGCGGCTGCGTCATTGACGTTCAGTACCGCGCCGCGGCCCGTGACGCCCGCTTCCGCGAATGCCGCGGTGATCGCGGCGGCGCCCGATTCGCTCGTCGCCGTGCCGATCACCGTCGCGCCCAGGCGCGCGAGTTCGAGCGCGATCGAACGGCCGATGCCGCGCGACGCGCCGGTCACGATCGCAACCTGTTTATCCAGAGTCTTTTCCATGAATCGAATATCCGTTTCTTGAAAAAAGGCGCCGCGTCAGGCGGTCACCAGCTTGAGGGCTTCGTCGAGCGACGCCGGATCGAACACCGACGCACCCGTCAGGTTGCCGTCGATGCGCTTCGTCAGGCCGGCGAGCACCTTGCCCGGACCACATTCGATCACGTGCGTGACGCCGGTGCCGGCGATGTGCTGCACGCACTCGACCCAGCGCACCGGGCCCGCGGCCTGGCGCACCAGTGCGTCCTTGATCGCTGCCGGATCGCTGATCACGGCCACGTCGATGTTGTTGACGACCGGAATCTGCGGCGCCTTCACGTCGACGTTCACGAGGTAGTCGCGCAGCTGGTCCGACGCCGGCTTGAGCAGCGACGAATGGAACGGCGCCGACACCGCCAGCGGCAGCGCGCGCTTCGCGCCCTTCGCCTTCGCGATCTCGCACGCCTTCTCGACCGCGGCCTTGCTGCCTGCGATCACGACCTGCGCGGGCGCATTGAAGTTCACCGCTTCGACGACGCCCGCTTCCGCGGCTTCGGCGCACACTGCGCGCACCGTGTCGTCGTCGAGGCCCAGGATCGCGGCCATGCCGCCCTGGCCGACCGGCACGGCCGTTTGCATCGCCTGCGCACGGAAGCGCACGAGCGGCACCGCGTCCTTGAACGCGAGCGCACCCGCGGCGACGAGTGCCGTGTATTCACCGAGGCTGTGGCCGGCGACGATCGACGGTGCCGGGCCGCCTGCCTGCTGCCACGCGCGGTAGCACGCGTAGGCGGCCGTCAGCATCACGGGCTGCGTATTGGTGGTCAGGTTCAGCTCTTCGGCCGGGCCTTCGGCGATCAGCTTGCCGAGATCCTGATTGAGTGCATCGGACGCTTCCTGAAGCGTCTCGCGCACGACGGCCAGATCGGCGAATGCGTTGAGCATGCCGATCGCCTGCGAGCCCTGCCCCGGAAAAACGAATGCAAATTTCATATCGTCCCCAATTGAATCGATTCGGACGGCGCGCACGAACGGCGCGCCGATGGGATCCGCGCGCAGCAATCGCGCGTCGCGGATCAGAAGCGGAAGACCGACGCGCCCCAGGTGAAGCCGCCGCCGACGCCTTCGATCAGCACGTGCTGGCCACGCTGGATGCGACCGTCGCGCACCGCGGTGTCGAGCGCCAGCGGGATCGACGCAGCCGACGTGTTGCCGTGCTGGTCGACCGTCACGACCATGCGCTCCTGCGGCAGGCCGAGCTTGCGGCAAGTGCTGGTCATGATGCGGATGTTGGCCTGGTGCGGGATCAGCCAGTCGATCTGCTCGGGCGCGAGATTCGCCTTCGCGAGCGCCTCGATCGCGACCTTTTCGAGCACGTTGACGGCGAGCTTGAACACGGCCTGCCCGTCCATGTACAGGAACGCGCTGCCCTCGATCACGCCGCGATTGACGTTGCCCGGCGTGCAGAGGATGTGCGAATAGCTGCCGTCCGCGTGCAGCGCGCTGCCGAGGATACCCGGCTCTTCCGACGCGGACAGGATCACCGCGCCGGCGCCGTCGCCGAACAGCACGCAGGTCGTGCGGTCCTTGAAGTCGAGAATACGCGAGAACGTCTCCGCGCCGACCACGAGCGCCGTACGGTGCTGGCCGCTGCGGATGAAGCTGTCGGCCGTCGCCATCGCGTACGCGAAGCCCGAACACACGGCCTGCACGTCGAATGCCGCGCCGCCGTTCTTGATGCCAAGCTTGTTCTGCAGCAGGCACGCGGTGCTCGGGAACACGAAATCGGGGGTCGAAGTCGCGACGATGATCAGGTCGATCGACTGCGGATCGATGCCGGCCGCTTCGATCGCGCGACGCGATGCCTCGAGCGCGAGATCGCTCGTCGTGACGTCCGGTGCGGCGAAATGGCGCGCATGGATGCCCGTGCGCGCAACGATCCATTCATCGCTCGTCTCGATGCCTTCCTTCGCAAGGCGATCGGTCAACTGCTGGTTCGTGACGCGGTCAGGCGGCAGATAGCTGCCCGTGCCGAGCACGCGGGAATAGAGAGTCGATTGGGCCATTTATGCTTTAGAGGATTGCGCAGCGGAAGGTTCGGCGTGATGGCCTGCGGCGGGGCTTGCATGGCCCGCGCCGCCCGCGTTGTGTTCGCCATCGCCGAGCGACACCGAATTATCCGCCATCGCACGCGTGAGGCGCTCCAGCACGCCGTTTTTGACGGCATCATACCCGCGTTTGATTGCCCACTCAAACGCGTAGGCGTCGGCCGAACCGTGGCTCTTGATCACGAGGCTCTTCAGCCCCAGCAGCGCCGCGCCGTTGTACTGGCGGTGGTCGACGCGCTTCTTGAAACGCATCAGCACCGGCAGCGCGAGCAGCGCCATCAGCTTCGACATCAGCGAACGGCCGAACTCCTCGCGGATGATGTCGGACAGCATCTGCGCGAGCCCTTCGGACGTCTTCAGCGCGACGTTGCCGACGAAGCCGTCGCACACGATCACGTCGACGGTGCCCTTGTAGATGTCGTTGCCTTCCACGTTGCCGCGGAAATTGAGCGTGCTGGCACGCAGCAGTTCACCTGCGCGCTTGATCGTCTCGTTGCCCTTGATGACCTCTTCGCCGATGTTCAGCAGGCCGATCGTCGGGCGCTCCTTGCCTTCGAGCGCGGCCACGAGGGCGTGCCCCATCTCCGCGAACTGCAGCAGGTGCTGCGGTTCGCAGTCGACGTTCGCGCCGAGGTCCAGCATCATCGTGTAGCCGGTCGGGTTCGGCAGCGCGAACGCGATCGCGGGCCGCTCGATGCCGGGCAGCGTCTTGAGTACGTAACGGGAAACGGCCATCAGCGCGCCGGTATTGCCGGCGGAGATACAGGCCTGCGCCGCGCCTTCCTTGACGTGGTTGAGCGCAACACGCATCGAAGAATCCTTCTTCTTGCGCAGCGCCACTTCGACAGGGTCGTCCATCGCCACGACTTCGGTGGCGGGAACGATGGTCAGCGCGGGATCGTCGAGGGCTTTCAGCTTCTTCAGCTGAGCGCGGATTGCGCTTTCGATGCCGACGAGCATCAGGTGCGCATCGGGATGCGCGCGGACGAACTTGACTGCTGCGGGAACGGTCACGGACGGGCCGTGGTCGCCTCCCATGCAATCGATAGTGAGCTTTACGGTCATGGAATGCGACGAATTTCAGGCACAAAAAAGCGGCAGTTGAATGCCGCCTTTTTGTTGCGCCAGGAAAGTGTCAAGCGACCAGTTGTCACGCGAACGACGAGCGTAGCGCGCAACGCGTGACTTGACGCTTAGTCGTTCTTCGTCTTGACGACTTTCTTGCCGCGATAGTAGCCGTTCGGGCTGACGTGGTGACGCAGATGCACTTCACCCGTGCTCGGCTCGACTGCCAGCGGCGCTGCCGTCAGGAAATCGTGCGAACGATGCATGCCGCGCTTCGACGGCGACTTCTTGTTTTGCTGGACTGCCATGACTAACTCCTAAATAATTTTCCGGATTCTAACACAGCCCGATCCGACGCTTAACTACCCTGGCCCAAAGCCCTTACGCCTTCCCGCGCCACAACTGCTTAGTGTTTCTTGGTGCCGTCACCGCCCTTCTTCAACGCCTCCAGCGCTGCGAACGGATTCGGCCGTTTGCCTTCGTCCCCGGCTTCCTCGGACTCTTCATCCGTCTCTTCCGCGGGACCGCTCGCACCCGACACGAGGCTTTCGTGGACTGCCGGGCAAACCTCGTGCTTGGGCACGAGCGGCAACGAAAGCAGCAATTCCTCTTCGATCAAGTCGACGAGATCGAACTGGCGTGAGCCCACGATCACATCGGCTTCATCGTCGTCGAGCGGAAATTCTTCAGCTTCTTCTTCGGTCGCGACGACCCGGTACGTCATGTCGACGTCGAACGTCTGGTCGTACGGGGTCACGCAGCGCTGGCACGTGAGCCACGCATGGCCATGCACCGCGAGGCGCAGATACGGCTGCTGCCCATCGGCGCCGTCGTCCTGCAATTCCTTCTGCGTGAACCCTTCCGCCTGCCAAGTGAAGACCGTGTCGCGATCTGGCGCGTCCGCCGGCACTTCGTTTAACATGCGCGGCAGTTGCGAGAGGTGCACCGCCCCTGCTGCCTGCCGGCCGCTGCGGGCGAACTCGAACAGGTCGACCGCATGCGGATCAAGCGCCGCCGCAGGTTTGCCAGAAGAAGTGTTCATGTGCGCTCCTGCCTACAGGCTGACTTGCGAATCCGGCTTGGCACCGCTCGCGTACGGCTCATCCGCGGATGACGTACTTTACTTCCGAAGACCCGGCAGGCGCCACCACAACAGAAGCCTGCCGACGAAAAGCGGGAAAGCATACCTGTTTTACCTTTTGCGGTCAATCACTTAAGCTTGCGTCCGCGCAACGCCGCGCCACACCTGACGACTCACCGATCCAACCGACCATGCCGGATACCGTTTGCCGCCCGCCGCGGCTGATTCTCGCCTCCAGTTCCCGCTACCGCCGCGCGCTCCTCGAACGCCTCGGCGTACCGTTCGACGTCGTGTCGCCGGACCTCGACGAAACCCCGCTCGACGGCGAAACGCCGGCTGCGACCGCGCTGCGCCTCGCCGACGCGAAAGCACGCGCCGTCGCCGCGACGATCGACGCGCCCGACGGCGTGCTCGTGATCGGGTCGGATCAGGTCGCGACCTTCGACGGCCACCAGATCGGCAAGCCCGGCACGCACGAGCGCGCACTCGCGCAGCTCGTGTCGATGCAGGGCCGCTCCGTCGAATTCCACAGCGCGCTTTGCCTGTACGACAGCCGGACGGGCGAAGCGCAGGTCGAGGACATCGTCACGCACGTGCGCTTCCGCTCGCTGCCCGAGGCCGAACTCGACGCCTACCTGCGCGCGGAAACGCCATACGACGTCGCCGGCAGCGCGAAATCCGAAGGGCTCGGCATCGCGCTGCTCGACGCGATCGATTCCAACGACCCGACCGCGCTCGTCGGCCTGCCGCTGATCGCGCTCACGCGAATGCTGCGCGCCGCCGAATACCCGCTGTTTGCAACCACCCGTGGAGACCGCGCATGACCGCCGGCACGCTTTACCTCGTCCCGAACACGCTTGGCGAAGGCGACGAATCGATGCTCGCCGCGGTGCTGCCCGCGGCCGTCCAGGCGCGCGCCGGCACGCTCGGCTATTACATCGGCGAGAACGCGAAGACGACGCGCGCGTTTCTGAAGAAGATCGGCACGACGCGCCCGATCCAGGAAATCGAGATCAGCGAACTGAACGTCAATACGCCGGCCGGCGCGATCGACCGGCTGCTCGCGCCCATACTGGCCGGCGCGGACGCCGGCCTGGTGTCGGAGGCCGGCTGCCCGGCCGTCGCCGATCCCGGCGCGCTGCTGGTGCGCCGCGCGCACGAGCGCGGCGTGAAGGTCGTGCCGCTCGTCGGGCCGAGTTCGATCCTGCTCGCGCTGATGGCATCGGGCCTGAACGGCCAGAGCTTCGCGTTCAACGGCTACCTGCCGGTCGATGCGGCCGCGCGCGCGAAACGCTTGCGCGAACTCGAGCAACTGTCACGCAAGGCGCGCCAGACGCAGATCTTCATCGAAACGCCGTACCGGAATCACGCGATGCTCGACACGCTGGTCGCGACCTGCGCGCCGTCGACGCAGATTTGCGTCGCGGCCGACCTGACCCTCGCGACCGAGACGATCGCGAGCCGCACCGTGGCCGACTGGAAAAAGGCGCCTGCGCCGAACCTGCACAAGCGACCCGCGATCTTCCTGCTGCTCGCGAACTGACGCCACGATCGGCGACCAGCAAACTGACAAGCGGGCCGTCGCGGCCCGCCGCCAGCCTGTCAGCGCAGGCTGACCGACGCGCCGCCGGCCGTCAGCGCCTTCATCGCGGCGCCGCCGACGGCCGCGCCGAACTTGCGCGCGACACGGTTCGTCAGGCTTTCCTTCACCGTGTAATCGACGAGATCCGGCGCCTTCAGCACGTCGCGCGCGACCGTGTCGGTCGTGCCGTAACCGTCGGCGAGCCCCAGTTCGACGCTCTTCTCGCCCGTCCAGAACAGGCCCGAGAACATGTCGGGCGTCTCGTGCAACCGCTTGCCGCGGCCATCCTTCACGGCCTTGATGAACTGCGCGTGCACCTGATCGAGCAGCGCCTGCGCGTGCGCGTCCATCTTTGGCGTCTCCGGCGAGAACGGATCGTAGAAGCCCTTGTTTTCACCTGACGTATGCAGGCGACGTTCGACGCCGAGCTTGCCCATCAGCCCCGTGAAACCGAAACCGTCCATCAGCACGCCGATCGACCCGACGATGCTCGCCTTGTCGACGAAGATCTTGTCAGCCGCGGCCGCGATGTAATAGCCGCCCGATGCGCACATGTCGGTCACGACGACGTACAGCGGCTTGTCCGGATGCTTCGCACGCAGCCGCCGGATCTCGTCGTAGACCATCCCGGCCTGCACGGGGCTGCCGCCCGGGCTGTTGATCCGCAGCACGACGCCGGCCGTGCCGTCGTCGTCGAATGCGGCGTCGAGCGCCGTATTGATGTCGTCGGCGTTCGCATTGACGCCGGCCGCGATCTCGCCGTCGATCGTCACGAGCGCCGTGTGCCGCCCGCTCGATGAAAACTTCGAATCGCTCGAGAAATCGATCAGCGCGAACGCGAACAGCACGAACACGCCGAGGAACGCGAAGCGGAAGAAGATCTTCCAGCGCCGCGCCGCACGCTGCTCCTTGACGGCCGCGAGCGCGATCCGTTCGAGCGCCGCGCGCTCCCAGTTCGGTTCACGGCTGTCGGGACGGGAGGAGGATTCCGGGGAATTCGGTTGGTCGGCCATGCAGTGGTGTCGTCAGTCGGTCGTGGCGGGAGTGGCAGGATGCAGGTCGGCATCCGGCACCCAGAATACCGCACGGCCGTCGGGCGTGTCGCGTTCGTCGACCTCGACCGGCCGCAGGCGGCCGCCGCGGCACGGGCCGCCGACGCACTTGCCGGTGTTCGGCTCGTAGATCGCGCCATGTGTCGCGCACATCAGGTAGAGGCCCGACGATTCGAAGAACTGCCCTTCGGCCCAGTCGAGCTCCATCGGCACATGCGCGCAACGATTCAGGTAGCCGTAGGCACGCCCGTCGTAGCGCACGAAGAACACGACGGCCTGCTCACCGCGCAGCGTCGCGTCGACGCGCACGCCGGCGCCGCCGTCGGTCAGCGCGCCCGATGCGCACACGCGCACGGCGTCCGGCGCCGTGCTCATGCGTACTCCCTCAGCCATTCGGCCAGTGCACCGACATCGGGCGCGACGAAGCGCGGCGCGAGCGCCGCCAGCGCATCGGCCGTGTGCGCGCCATACGCGACCCCGACGCCAGCCGCACCGGCGCTCGCGGCCATCTGCAGGTCGTGCGTCGTGTCGCCGATCATCACGGTGCGCGACAAGTCCTGCCCCAATTCCCGCGACAACTCGTGCAGCATCGCCGGGTGCGGTTTCGAGAACGTCTCGTCCGCGCAGCGCGTCGCATCGAACACGCTCGTCAGCTTCGACTGGTCGAGCACGCGGTTCAGCCCCACCCGCCCCTTGCCGGTCGCCACCGCGAGCAGGTAGCCCGTGTCGCGCAGCTCGGCGAGCAGTTCGCGTACGCCGGCGAACAGCTCGATGCGCTGGTCGTCGAGCAGATAGTGATAGCGGTAGCGCTCGGCGAGTCTCGAGTACTCGGACGGATCGAGGGTCGGAGCCGTAATCTGCAGCGCATCGCGCAGGCCGAGGCCGATCACGTAGCGCGACGCCTCGTCGGAGGGCGTGGGCAGGCCGAGATCGCGGCATGCGGCCTGGATGCTGTGCGCGATGTGCGCAGTCGAATCCATCAGCGTGCCGTCCCAGTCGAAGACGATCAGGTCAAATTGCTGTCGAGCCATGCGGTTCAGGCGGTATCGCGCAATGCGCTGAGTTGATCGAGGAAACGCTGGCAGTCGTCCGGCAGCGGCGCGTCGAACTGCAGTGCCTCGCCGGTGATCGGATGGGCAAGCCGCAGCCGGTAGGCATGCAGGAACATCCGCTTCAGCGACGGTTGCGCGTTCGCGCGCGCCAGCGCCTTGTTGAGTGCGAAATCGCCATACTTGGCGTCGCCGGCGATCGGCAGGCCGAGATGCGCGAGGTGCACGCGGATCTGATGGGTCCGACCCGTTTTGAGTTCCGCTTCGACGAGCACGTAGTCGGGCCAGCTGTCGACGAGGTTGAACACCGTATGCGACGGCTGCCCGTCGTCCTGCACGCGCACGCGGCGCTCCCCTTCCGGGGTCGAATATTTGAACAGCGGCACCTTCACCGCGCGGCGGCGCCCCCAGTCCGGCTGCCATTCGCCGTGCGCACACGCGAAGTAGCGCTTGTCCATCCGGTTCTCGCGGATCTGTTCGTGCAGGCCGACCAGCGCCGTGCGCTTCTTCGCGAGCATCAGTATCCCGGACGTCTCGCGGTCGAGCCGGTGCACGAGTTCGAGGAATTTCGCGCGCGGGCGCGCCTGGCGCATCTGCTCGATCACGCCGAACGCGACGCCGCTGCCGCCGTGCACGGCGACGCCGGCCGGCTTGTCGATGACGAGCATCGCGTCGTCCTCGTACAGCACGTTGAAATTCGCGGGCGGCACGATGGGCGTGTCGGCGCGTGCGAGGTCCGCCGCCGCCACACGCACGGGCGGCACGCGGACGACGTCGCCCAGGGCCAGGCGGTACTGCGCATCGATCCGGCCCTTGTTCACACGCACTTCGCCGCTGCGGAGGATCCGGTAAATATGGCTTTTCGGCACGCCTTTACAGACGCGCAACAGGAAGTTGTCGATCCGCTGACCGGCCGAGTTTTCGTCGATCTCGATCATCGATACCTGGCCGCTTGCGACTGAATTCTGGGATATTTTGCCTAACTCATTCATACTGAATATAATTTTGCCCAGCCTGACGTTGAGGGTGGCCTGACCGGCCGGCCCCGACCGAGTCGGGCAAGGCGCAAGCGGAAACCGTTATTTTACTTGCGCCGGGGGTCTGCTGCTCGCCCCTAATCAAAGAGATGCAGCAAGTTGCACGCACGGCGCTGCCCGTCGGCAAGGATCGCGCCCACAGGCGGATTCGGTCGGCAAGGCGCCGCGGTAACGGAAAGTTGGTTGAAAAGAATTTGATCGGCAGCCCGACGGCGCGAAGTGCGTCCGCAGGCTGCCGGTTGCGAAAATTACGGCGTTGCGCCCGATTTGGTCCCGCGAAGCGTGCGGGACTTGGCGACGTCAAACCAGGGAAGTACACCCCAAGCGGGAAAGTCGGGCTGGATTCGATACTCCCCGCTGCGGCCCAAGCCGCAGCATCTGCCGCCCGTCGGCGCGCGCGACGCATTGCGTGCGCCCGTGGCAATGCCCGGACTCAGGCTTAGCGCGCTTTTGCAGCGTGCGGTGTGTGAACGCCGTGCTTTGAAACCGTATTCGCAGGTGCCCTACGGCCGCCGGCCCCGTCTTTCGGGCCCAAGCGCCTCTTCAGGCAATTCTCCCCGCCATCGTTCCCGCTCCAGCGTGCTTGTGACAACACAACAAGGTGCGGCCTGCCGTCGTTCCCGCCTTCGCGACTGACAACCGCGAGGCGCTGGCAGCGGAGCCGCCTGGAGTCGTTCATGAAACGCATGCTGTTCAATGCGACGCAGCAGGAGGAGCTGCGCGTCGCCATCGTTGACGGGCAGAAGCTCATCGACATCGACATCGAGACAGCCGGGCGCGAACAGCGCAAAGGCAATATCTACAAAGGTGTCATCACCCGCATCGAGCCGTCGCTCGAAGCGTGCTTCGTCAACTACGGCGAAGACCGCCACGGCTTCCTGCCGTTCAAGGAAGTCGCCCGCCAGTACTTCAAGGAAGGCATCGACATGCGCTCCGCGCGCATCCAGGATGCCCTGCGCGAAGGCCAGGAGCTGATCGTCCAGGTCGAGAAGGAAGAGCGTGGCAACAAGGGCGCCGCCCTCACCACCTTCATCTCGCTCGCCGGCCGTTACCTCGTGCTGATGCCGAACAATCCGCGCGGCGGCGGCGTGTCGCGCCGGATCGAAGGCGACGAGCGCCAGGAACTGCGCGAAACGATGGCGCAACTGCAGATTCCGGACGGCATGAGCATGATCGCCCGTACCGCGGGCATCGGCCGCAGCGCCGAGGAACTGCAGTGGGACCTGAACTACCTGCTGCAACTGTGGCGCGCGATCGAAGCGGCATCGCAAAGCGGCAACGCCGGCCAGCCGATGCTGATCTATCTGGAATCGAGCCTCGTGATCCGCGCGATCCGGGACTATTTCCAGCCCGATATCGGCGAAATCCTGATCGATACGAACGAAATTCACGATCAGGCCCGCGCATTCATGGATATCGTGATGCCGGACAACGTCGCGAAGGTGAAGCGCTACCACGACGACGTGCCGCTGTTCTCCCGCTTCCAGATCGAGCACCAGATCGAAACCGCGTACTCGCGCACGGTGCCGCTGCCGTCGGGCGGCGCGATCGTGATCGACCACACCGAAGCGCTCGTCGCGATCGACGTGAACTCGGCGCGCGCGACCAAGGGCGCGGACATCGAGGAAACGGCGACCCGCACGAACCTCGAAGCGGCCGACGAAGTCGCCCGCCAGCTCCGCCTGCGCGACCTCGGCGGCCTGATCGTGATCGATTTCATCGACATGGAATCGGCGAAGAGCCAGCGCGAAGTCGAGCAGCGCCTGAAAGACGCGCTCAAGCATGACCGCGCGCGCGTGCAGATGGGCAAGATCTCCCGTTTCGGCCTGATGGAACTGTCGCGCCAGCGCCTGCGTCCGGCCCTGTCGGAAGGCAGCCACGTGACCTGCCCGCGTTGTAACGGCACCGGCCACATCCGCGATACCGAATCGTCCGCGCTGCAGGTCCTGCGGATCATTCAGGAAGAAGCGATGAAGGAAAACACCGCGGCGATCCACTGCCAGGTGCCGGTCGAGGTGACCGCCTTCCTGCTCAACGAAAAGCGTCAGGAAATCAACAAGATCGAGTCGCGCTTCAAGGTCGGCATCGTGCTGATCCCGAACAAGCACCTCGATACGCCGCATTACAAGCTCGAGCGCCTGCGTCACGACGATGCGCGCCTCGACGATCCGCGCGCGTCGTGGAAGATGGCCGAGGAAGCCGCCCGCGAACTGGAGTCGGAAACCGGCTACAGCAAGCGCGCAGCAGAGGTGAAGCCGAAGCAGGAAGCCGCGGTCAAGGGCATCACGCCCGAGCGTCCGGCCCCGAGCCCGGCGCCGCAGCGTCCTGTCGAACCGGTTGCCGCGCCCGCCCCTGTCGTCGCGGCAAGCGGCGGCTTCATCGGCTGGCTGAAGGGCCTGTTCGGCGTGTCGCCGGCACCGGCACCCGCACCGGTTGCTCCGGCACCGGCCAAGGAGCAGGCAGCCCGTCCGGCCCGCGAGCGGACCGAGAAGAGCGAGCAACGCGGCGGCGACCGCAATCGCAACCGTCGTGGCGGCGCGCAGCAGGCGCAAGGCGGCCGCGACCAGGCAGCAGTAGGCCGTGGCCAGCCGCAACGCCAGGAACGCGAAGGCAAGGAAGTGCGCGAACCGCGTGAAGGCCGTGAACCGCGCGAGGGTCGCGAGCCGCGTGAAGGTCGCGAAAACCGCGAAGGTCGTGAGGGCCGCGAAGGTCGCGAGGGCCGTGGCCCGCGCGAAGGCCGCGAACCGCGCGAGCCGCGTGAAAGCCGTGAACCGCGTGAGCCGCGCGAGAACCGCGAACCGCGCGAGCGTGCCGAGCAGCCGGAAGCCGTCGAGGCAACCGGTCGTGGCGAGCGCCAGGAACGCGGCGAGCGTCGCGAGCGCGGCGAGCGCCGCAAGCCGACCCAGCATGCGGCCACGCTCGAGACCGTCAACCGCGGTGAAAACCATCCGGAATCGGAAGACGACAAGGCCGTTGCAGAGGCGCTGCCCGGCGCCGACCTGGCAGCCGATGCGGAAGCCGGCGCGCGTGACGGTGAAGAGCGTCGTCGCCGCCGCCGCGGCCGCCGCGGCGGTCGTCGCGAGCGTGACGAAGACGGCGCAATCATCGACCAGGCCGAGCAAGGCGCGGATGGCGAAGCGGCAGTGCAAGCCGTGACGCCGGAAGCACCGGCTGCTGTCGAACCGGCCCACACGGCCGCACCGGCAGTCGTCGCGGCCGTGGCAAGCGCCGTCGCCGTGGAAGCAGTCGTCGAGCAGCATGCTGCACCGGCCGCTGTCGAAGCCCAGCCGGCACCGGCACCCGCCGAAGCTGCGCCGGTCGAGCCGGCCGTCGCCGTCCAGGCAGTGGAACCGGCACCGGTTGCACCGGCTGTCGTCACCGAAGCCGGCCCGGCTCCGGTCGAGGTTTCGCCGACCGACGCGTTCGAAGTGCCGGCAGTCCAAGCTGCGGCCCCGGCCGTTGTCGAGGCACCGCAGTCCGCGGCCGTCGAGCAAGCAGCACCGGCCGTGGCGATCGAAGCCGCTCCGGTGGCTGTCGAGCCGGCACCGGTCGAAGTTGCGTCGGTCGAGGCCGTCGCAGCACCGGCACCGGCAGCAGCGGCGCCGGCAGCAGCTCCCGCGCAACCGGCAGCAGCGCCCGCTTCGGCGAGCCTGGATGTCGTGCTGGAGCAAGCCGGCCTCGTCTGGGTGAACACGGACGCCAACAAGTTCGCCGCTGCGCAGGAAGCCGCGTCGCAACTCCCGCGTCCGTCCCGCGTGCCGCGTGAACGCAAGGCGCTGCCGCCGGCCGATACGGCCCCGATGCAGCAGGTCGAAACGACGCACCACTAAAACGGCGCATCGCCTGACCAGGAAAAGCCCGCCTCCGGCGGGCTTTTTCATGTCCGCGCTGCGGGTTTCCGCCCACCGGACCAGTCGGCCGCTTGCGGCTAAAATAGAGGTCTGGTTCGCACTTCTTTCAACATGTCCCGACGCATCATTCCTCTCGCCGACGTCAGCGGGATGCCGGACGTCTCCGGCGTCGCGCATGCCCCTGACGGCACGCTGGCCGACACGTTCGCCAGGCCGCTGCGCGACCTGCGCATTTCGGTGACGGATCGCTGCAACTTCCGTTGCGTGTACTGCATGCCGCGCGCGGTCTTCGACAAGGACTACCCGTTCCTGCCGCACAGCGCGCTGCTCACGCACGAGGAAATCGAGCGCGTGGCGCGACTCTTTGTCGCACATGGCGTCGAGAAGATCCGCATCACCGGTGGCGAGCCACTGCTGCGCAAGAATCTCGAATTCCTGATCGAGCGCCTCGCGCGCCTGACGACGCACGCCGGCCACCCGCTCGACCTGACGCTGACGACCAACGGCTCGCTGCTTGCGCGCAAGGCGCGCGCACTGAAGGACGCCGGGCTCACGCGTGTGACGGTGAGCCTCGATGCACTCGACGATGCACTGTTCAAGCGCATGAACGATGCCGAGTTCGCGAGCGCCGACGTGCTCGACGGCATCTTCGCCGCGCAGGCCGTGGGCCTCGCGCCGGTCAAGGTCAACATGGTCGTGAAGCGCGGCACCAACGACAGCGAGATCCTGCCGATGGCCGAGCGTTTCCGCGGCACCGGCGTGGTCCTGCGCTTCATCGAATACATGGATGTCGGCACGTCGAACGGCTGGAACATGACCGAGGTGCTGCCGTCTGCCGACGTCGTCGCGCGGATCGCCGAACATTTCCCGCTCGTGCCGCTCGAGGCGCACACGGCGGCCGAGACCGCGCAACGCTGGGGCTATGCGGACGGTAGCGGCGAAATCGGCGTGATCTCGAGCGTCACGCAGGCGTTCTGCGGCGACTGTACGCGCGCGCGGCTGTCGACCGAAGGCAAGCTGTACCTGTGCCTGTTCGCGTCGACGGGCCACGACCTGCGCGCGCTCGTGCGCGGCGGTGCGACCGACGCCGAGATCGCGACCGCGATTGCCCGCATCTGGCAGGCCCGCACCGACCGCTATTCGCAGCTGCGTGGCAGCGCGTCGGCCGAAGCCATGCCCGACGGCACCGGCAAGCGTGTCGAAATGTCGTATATCGGCGGCTGACGCACGCCGGCTCTTTCCGCTTTCGCTCGATGCCCGTTTCCGCCTCCCCCTCGATTGCCGGTCTGCTGCTCGCAGGCGGGCGCGCCACACGCATGGACGGCGTCGACAAGGGCCTGCAGTTGCTCGACGGCACGCCGCTCGCGCTGCACGTGCTGCGCAGGCTTTCACCGCAGGTCGACGAAACGCTGATCAGCGCGAATCGTCACGCCGATCGCTATGCCGAGCTCGGTGCGCCGTTCGACGCGCGCATCGTCGCGGACGAAACACCCGACTTCCCCGGCCCGCTTGCGGGCCTGCTCGCCGGCATGCGGGTGGCGCGCGCACCGCTCGTCGTGTGCTCACCGTGCGATACGCCCTACCTGCCCGACGACCTCGTCGCGCGGCTGCACGCGGCCCTCGACGCGCAACAGGCCGACATCGCGATGGCCGTGACCGTCGATGCGCTGCAGGTGCGCGCGCCGCAGCCGACGTTCGCGCTGCTGCGCACGTCGCTGGCCGACGATCTGGCCGCCCGGCTCGCGGCCGGCGACCGCAAGGTGCGTGCGTGGTACGCACGCCACAAGACGGTCGAAGTCGAGTTTCGCGACGAGCGTGCGTTTTACAATGCCAACTCCTGGCAGGAACTCGCCGCGCTGGCCCGCCGCTGACGGCGCACGCGCCGTTCCCGCCCGGCGCCCGCCGCACGCGAAACCCGCGCCCAGGCACCCTCCTCGCGCCACCGGCCACGAACCCGATACGCCTTGCGGCGCAGTCCGACTGATGATCACGCAATCCTCGCCCGCCTCCCGAACCGCACCCGATTCCGATGCCGCGCTGTCGCTCGCCGACGCACAGGCACTCGCGTGCCGTTTCGCGGCGCCGGTCGACGCGTGCGAAACCGTGACGCTGCGCGGTGCGCTCGACCGCGTGCTCGCGGCCGACGTGAACGCGCCGTTCAACATCCCCGCGTATGACAACTCGGCGATGGACGGCTATGCATTCGACGGCAGCGCCGACACGCCCGCGTCGCCGCAGGGTGACATCGGGATGACGGTCGCCGGCACCGCGTTCGCGGGCCACCCGTTCGACGGCGCCGTGGCAGCCGGCTCATGCGTGCGCATCATGACGGGCGCGCCGATGCCGGCCGGATGCGACACGGTGATTCCGCAGGAACGCGTGCGCATCGACGGCGACACGATCCATTTCGCCACGCACGACGTCGCGCGCGGTGCAAACTGCCGCAAGGCCGGCGAGGATCTGGCGCGCGGCGCCTGCGCGCTCGCCGCGGGCCGCATCCTGCGCCCTTCCGATCTCGGCCTGCTCGCATCGTTCGGTCTCACCGACGTCACGGTGCGCCGCCGCGTGCGCGTCGCCGTGTTCTCGACCGGCGACGAACTGCGCGAGCCCGGCGAACCGCTCGATCGCGGCGCGCTGTACGACAGCAATCGCGGCATGCTGATCGCGATGCTGGAAAGACTGAATGTCGACGCGATCGATCTCGGGATCGTCCGCGACGACCCGGCCGCGCTCGAAGCCGCGTTGCGCGACGCCATCGCCGCGCAAGCCGACGCGGTGATCACGTCGGGCGGCGTCTCGGTCGGCGAAGCCGACTTCACGCGCGACGTAATGGCAAAACTCGGCGACGTGACGTTCGCGAGTCTCGCGCTGCGGCCCGGCCGGCCGCTCGCCTGCGGCACGCTCGCACGTGCGACAGGCGGCGCCGGTCACGCGCTGTTCTTCGGGCTGCCCGGCAATCCGGTCGCGTCTGCCGTCACGTTCTACGCGATCGTGCGCCCGGCACTGCTGACGCTGGCCGGCGCGCAAACGCCGCCGCCGGCGATGTACCCGGCGCTCAGCACGCAGGCATTGAAGAAGCGCCCCGGCCGCACCGAATACCTGCGCGGCATCGCGACTCGCGCCGCTGACGGCCGCTGGCACGTCACGCCGGCCGGTTCGCAAAGTTCCGCATCGTTGAGCGGCCTCGCGGCCGCCAACTGTTTCATCGTCCTGGGCCACGATACCGCGGCAGTCGACGCGGGCACCCCGGTCGACATCCTGCCGCTCGACGGCCTGATCTGAATTCCACTATTGGTATATCTCTACGGGGGCAATCCGCACATGAAGAAACAAATCTCGTCGATCGCCGCGGGACAGACCGCGAAGGCGCTGATCCTCGTCTACCTGACGTTCAGCGTGCCGATCGTGCTGCTCGGCATTCTCGTCGCCTACATCCGCTACGGGATGGTCGAACTGAGCACGATCCTGAGCGCGCTGCTGCTGAACGCGATCCTCGGTTTCGTGCTGCTGTGGATCGCCTGCCACGCGTACAACTGGGTCGCGTCGCGCTTCGGCGGCATCGAGATCGTGCTGTCCGATCCGCCGGAGGAAGCGTGAGCGACACGCCGCTGATCCGCGCGGCCGAAACACGCGACGTCGGCGCGATCCTCGCGCTGATGCGCGAGCTGGCCGAGTTCGAGAAGCTCACGGATCTGTTCGTCGCGACTGAAGCCGATCTCGCCGATGCGCTGTTCGGCGCGCACCCCGCCGCCGAAGCACGAGTGGCCGAGCATAACGGCACGATCGTCGCGTATGCGCTGTTCTTCCACAACTATTCGACGTTTCTCGGCCGCCGCGGCCTCTATCTCGAGGATCTGTACGTGCAACCGTCGCAGCGCGGCACGGGCCTCGGCACCGCGATGCTGCGCCACCTCGCGGCACTGGCCGTCGAGCGTCGCTGCGGGCGCTTCGAATGGTCGGTCCTCGACTGGAACCAGCCGGCGATCGATTTCTACGAGAAGATGGGCGCCACCGTGCTGCCCGACTGGCGCATCGTCCGTGTGACGGGCGACACGCTGGACACGCTCGCCGGACATTGAGCGCACGGCGGCCGCACCGGCGATCGCTTCATGAAAAAACGGGCGCCGCGGCGCCCGTTTTCGTTCCGGCCGGAGCGGCCGCGCGCGTCACGCGTCGTCCGCATCGGCGCCGTCGCTACCTTCCGCGCCGAGCAGCCCGGCCGCCGCGTCACCCGGCAGCGCCTCGACCTGCTTCAGCTTGCGGCTCATCACGCGCGTACGCTGCTCGGCGGACTCGATCGAGCGCGTGACCGTTTCGAGTTGCGCCTTCGTGCGCGCGAGCACGTCGCCGAACTTGCCGAATTCCGTTTTTACCGCGCCGAGCACCTGCCACACCTCGCTCGAGCGCTGCTCGATCGCGAGCGTGCGGAACCCCATCTGCAGGCTGTTCAGCAGCGCGGTGAGCGTCGTCGGCCCCGCGACCGTCACACGATAGTCGCGCTGCAGCAGGTCGGTCAGCCCCGGGCGGCGCAGGATCTCCGCATAGAGCCCCTCGGTCGGCAGGAACAGCAGCGCGAAATCGGTCGTATGCGGCGGCGCGACGTATTTCTCGGCAATCGTGCGCGCCTCCAGCCGCACGCGCGTTTCGAGTGCGCGGGCCGCTTCCTCGACCGCCGGCGCATCGGCACGCTCCTGCGCATCGATCAGCCGCTCGTAGTCTTCGCGCGGGAATTTCGCGTCGATCGGCAACCACACCGGCGGCGCGTCGCGCGTGCCCGCATCGCGCCCCGGCAACCGGATCGCGAACTCGACGCGCTCCGTGCTCTTCGGCACCGTCGCGACGTTCTTCGCGTACTGTTCGGGCGTCAGCATCTGCTCGAGCAGTGCCTCGAGCTGGACTTCACCCCAGGTGCCGCGCGTCTTCACGTTGGTCAGCACTTTCTTCAGATCGCCGACGCCGGCCGCGAGCGTCTGCATCTCGCCGAGCCCGCGATGGACCTGCTCGAGCCGGTCCGACACGAGCTTGAACGATTCGCCGAGACGCTGCTCGAGCGTCGCGTGCAGTTTCTCGTCGACGGTGCGGCGCATCTCCTCGAGCTTCGCCGCGTTATTGGTCTCGATTTCCTTCAGCCGCTGTTCGAGCGTCGCACGTACCTCGCCGATCCGGCGGTCGTTCGACTCGGTCAGTTGCGTGAGCTGCCGGTTCAACGTGTCGCCGAACAGCCGGAGCGCGCCGGTCTGCTCTTCGCGCGCCTGCTGCGCCTGGCGCTGCACGCTCTCGCGCATCGCGTCGAACTGCTGCGCATTGCCGGCGACGAGCTTGCCGAGCTGCTGCGCGAAGCCCTCGATCTGGCTGTTCTGCACGGTCGCCACGCTCGTCAGCTGTGCGGCGAGCGTCTGCTGAAGCTGCGCGAAGCTGCCGGCCAGCTCGGTGCGCGAGCCGCGCGCGTTCTCGACGATCTCGCCGCGCAATTCGCGTTCGAGCCGCTCGACCGCGCGCGCCTGCGCATGCGCGGCGTCCTCGATCTGGTCGCCGAGTACGGCCGTATCGTCGTGGCGGCCACCGCCGCGCACGAGCGCGACGATCGCCACCGCGAGCGCGACGGCCAGTACGACAACCGCCGCAAGCAACAACGTCATCGTCATGCGCGCGGCTTCCCGATCACGTCAGGGTTGATCGGATTCGCCGGCTGCCCGGCGCGCGGCCCCTCGCCCAGTGCGGCGATCAGGTTGTCGGCGGCAAGGTTCGCCATCGCGCGGCGCGTCTTTTCGGTCGCACTCGCGATATGCGGCGTCAGCACGACGTTCGGCACCTCGAGCAGCGCCGGATGCACGGCCGGCTCGCCTTCGTACACGTCGAGGCCGGCCGCGGCGATCGTCCCGTCGCGCAGCGCGGCGGCCAGCGCCGCGTCGTCGACGATCCCGCCGCGCGCGATGTTGGTGAGCGTCGCGGTGGGTTTCATCTTCGCGAGTTCGGCCGCACCGATCGTGTGATGGTTCTCCTTCGTATACGGCAGCACGAGCACGATGTGATCGGCACGCGCGAGCAGCGCATCCTTCGACACGTACTCGGCACTCAGCTCGGCCTCGATCTCGGGCGCGACCCGCGAACGGTTGTGATAGATCACCTGCATCCCGAAGCCGCGTGCGCGGCGCGCGAGCGCCTGGCCGATGCGGCCCATCCCGATGACACCCAGCGTCGAGCCGTAAATGTCGGAGCCGAGGAAACCGTCGTACGCCCACTTCTGCCAGTGACCAGCACGCAGCCAGTGCTCGGATTCGGCGATCCGGCGCGCGGCGGCCATCATCAGCGCCCAGCCGAAATCGGCGGTCGACTCGTTCAGCACGTCGGGCGTGTTGGTGCCGAGCACGTTCGCCGCATTGAACGCGGCCATGTCGAAGTTGTTGTAGCCGACCGCCATGTTCGCCACGACCCGCAAGCGCGGGGCCGCCGCGAGCGCCGCCGCGCCGACCGGGTCGCCAGCCGTCAGCGCGCCGTCCTTGTCGGCGAGACGCGCGGCGAGCGCATCGGGCGCGAGCGCGTCGCCGTTGTTCCAGTCGACTTCGAAATACTGCTCGAGCCGTTCGATCACGTCCGGAAAGATCGGACGCGCGACCAGGATCTTCTGCATCGCCATCTCCGTATGCCGCGCGCCGATCGCGGTGCGCGCCGCGCCGCCGGGATCGCCCGCGCTGGGTTGAAAGTCGTCAGGTTACGCCGGGAAGAAGATCAGCGACGTCAGCAGGAACACGGGGACCAGTATCACGAGTGCCCAGCCGAGGTACGCGAAGAAGCTCGGCATCTTCACGCCGCGCGACTCCGCGATCGCCTTCACCATGAAGTTCGGCGCGTTGCCGATATAGCTGTTCGCGCCCATGAACACCGCGCCCGCGGAAATCGCGGCGAGCGTCGATGCGCCCGTCGTCATCAGCGCCTGCGCGTCGCCGCCCGCGAGGTTGAAGAACACCAGATAGGTCGGCGCGTTGTCGAGGAACGACGACAGGATGCCCGTCGCCCAGAAGTACATCGCGTCGATCGGCTTGCCGTCCGGCCCCGTGACGAGATGGACGATCTGCGCGAACGCGCCGTCCGCGCCCGCGCGCAGGATCACGATCACTGGCGCGATCGTCACGAAGATTCCGGCAAACAGCTTCGCGACTTCCTCGATCGGCGCCCAGTTGAATGCATTGCCCTCGCGCGCGGAACGGGGGGTGAGCGCGAGCGACGCGAGCGTCACGCCCACGAGCGCGACGTCGCGCACGAGATTCTGCAGCGCCACGTGCGTGCCCCACACGTCGAACGTGATGCCCGGCTTCCAGATGCCGCTCATCAGCACGAGCGCGATCACGGCCGCGAGCAGCACGAAGTTGATCTTGCCGTCGATCGACAGCGTCGCGCCGTCGGGTGTCGGGTCGAGCGCAGCCGGCCGCTCCTCGCCGCCCTTCCGGTAGAAGTACGTATCGAGCACGAAGAACAGCGCCAGCAGCACGACGCAGATGAACAGCATCGGCAGCGCGAGATGGGTGGTAGTCCAGAAGAAGCTCACGCCGTTCAGGAAGCCGAGGAACAGCGGCGGATCACCGAGCGGCGACAGCGAGCCGCCCGCGTTCGCGACGAGGAAGATGAAGAAGATCACGACGTGCACGACATGCTTGCGATTGTCGTTCGCGCGCAGGAGCGGCCGGATCAGCAGCATCGCGGCACCCGTCGTACCCATCACGCTCGCGAGCAGCGTGCCGAGCGCGAGGATCGCGGTATTCAGCTTCGGCGAGCCGTGCAGGTTGCCGTTCACGCAGATGCCGCCCGCGACCGTATAGAGCGCGGTGAGCAGCACGATGAACGGAATGTATTCCTCGAGCAGCGCATGCACGAGCGTGCCGAACGCGGTGCCCGCACCGAACGCGAACGCGAACGGAATCAGGAACACGACCGCCCAGCCGGCCGCGATCTTGCCGAAGTGGTGATGCCAGAACACGGGCGCGACGAGCGGGAACAGTGCGATCGACAGCAGGATACCGGCGAACGGGATGCCCCAGAGTGCGGACAGCGTGGCACCGTCGAGCGTGGCGGCCGATGCGAGCGCGGGAGCCGCGCCAAGCGCGATTCCCGACGCCATGCCCGCCCAGGCGGCATGTCGTTTCATGCAGAACTTCCTTGTTTGAGTGGTAGTGGATGCAGCAGGCGCGTCATGCGCCCCGTACGACGATCACGTGCACGCGGTACGGGCCGTGCGCGCCCAGGACGATGGTCTGCTCGATGTCGCCCGTGCGCGACGGGCCCGACACGAAATTGACCGCACGCGGCAATTCGCCGCGCTCCGCACGGATCAGCGCGAACGCGTCTTCATGCCCGGCGACGATCCGCGAAGCCGGTACGATCGCAATGTGCGTTTCCGGCAGCAGGCCGGCCGAAGCATAGGTGTCCGGGCCCGACAGCAACACCAGCGACCCCGTTTCGGCGGTCGCGCAAAAGCAGCCGGTGAGGCCGACGAGATCGCCGTCGCGCGGCTTGCGGCACTCGACCGACAGGCCGGCGCCGGCCCAGTCGAGATCGGCCAGCGTGCGCCACGCGACGGCCTGCGTCGGCAGGCCATGAGCGGAAAGATAGCGGGCGGCGGCGGCGGGCGCGTCGGCCAGCGTCGCGACTTCGTCGACCGTGGTCGACAGGCGCGCGGCTTCGTCGACGAACGCGGCGACGAGGTCGGCCGGCGCCGGCGGGCGCGGGCCCTGCGGATGCTGCGCGA
This sequence comes from Burkholderia sp. BCC1999, assembly GCF_905339975.1. Taxonomy (NCBI): domain Bacteria; kingdom Pseudomonadati; phylum Pseudomonadota; class Betaproteobacteria; order Burkholderiales; family Burkholderiaceae; genus Burkholderia; species Burkholderia sp. BCC1999. The sequence continues at coordinate 294,204 of NZ_CAJPHP010000007.1, forward strand.
GATAGTCGGCGACGCCGTCGCGCTCCGCTGCATCGGGTTCGGCCGCGCGCCCCTGCGCCGCGCGGATGCGCGCGAGGATCTGGCGACGGGCAGCGGAAGTGTCCATGAACGGTCCTCGTGACGTTGGCGTGCAATACCGTCGGATTATACCGGCCGCCCCTGCCGCCACGCACCTTCGGCCGAACGGCCGGCGCTCACTTCGACGCGTCTTCCTCGACCGGCTGCGCGATGCCGAACACCTGGCGCAGGTACGCGAGATACGCCTTGTCGTCGCACATGCTCTTGCCCGGCGAATCCGACAGCTTCGCGACCGGCTGGCCGTTGCAGCGGACCATCTTGATCACGATCTGCAGCGGCACGTAGCCGAGATCGTTGGTGAGGTTCGTGCCGACGCCGAACGCGAGCTTGCAGCGGCCGCGGAACCGTTCGTACAACTGCATGACCTTCGGGATATCGAGCGCGTCAGAGAACACGAGCACCTTGGTGCGCGGGTCGCAGCGGTTCGCCTCGTAGTGGCGCAGCATCCGCTCGCCCCATTCGAACGGATCGCCCGAATCGTGGCGCGCGCCGTCGAACAGCTTGCAGAAGTACATGTCGAAGTCGTTCAGGAACGCATCCATCCCGTAGACGTCCGACAGCGCGATCCCGAGGTCGCCGCGGTATTCCTTCGCCCACATCTCGAACCCGTAGATCTGCGAATCGCGCAGCCGCGGGCCGAGCGCCTGGCACGCCTGCAGGTACTCGTGCGCCATCGTGCCGAGCGGCGTGATGTCGTGCTTCATCGCGTACAGCACGTTGCTCGTGCCCGCGAACTGCGGACCGAGCCCGTCGCGCAGCGTGAGCGCGACTTCCTCGTGCCAGACCTTCGAGAAGCGCCGGCGCGTACCGTAGTCGGCGATCTTGCAGTCGGCGAACTCGGGCTTCGCGCCGAGCAGCTTGATCTTCTCGCGCAGCCGCTCGCGGCCCTCGCGATAGTCGGGCTCGCGCTGCGTGTTGCGGAAATAGACTTCATTGACGATCGCGAGCACCGGGATCTCGAACAGGATCGTGTGCAGCCACGGCCCCTCGATCACGATGTCGATCTCGCCGCCGCCCTTCGGCGAAGGCGTGATCGAGATGTACTTCTCGTTCAGGTGGAACAGCGCGAGGAAGTCGACGAAATCGCTCTTGATGAAGCGCATCCGCCGCAGGTAGTCGAGTTCGACGTCCGAAAAGCGCAGCGCGCACAGGCCGCGCACCTCGTCGCGGATCTCGTCGATGTACGGCACGAGATCGACGCCCGGCGTGCGGCACCGGAAACGGTATTCGACGCTTGCGGCGGGGAAGTGATGCAGGACGACCTGCATCATCGTGAACTTGTAGAGATCCGTGTCGAGCAGCGAAGTGATGATCATAATTACGGCACCGCCAATATCGTGACAGGGCCCCGGCGCACCGCGCGCCGCCCGGTCTGTCGGCCATGTTACCCGAATGCGGGCCCGACCATCGCGAAACCGCCTGCCGCCCTGCTCCCGTCGCGCCGGCGCGCGATGCGCAGGGTCCCGTCTTGCCCACCCCATAAACTAATCACGAAACGATATAAGCCGGATAGCCGACCACGCCATGCGGGTTTTGCGCTTCAGTTACAATGCCGCTTTTGGCGCAAACGCCACCCCATATATACCGCCAAGCAGGAGCGTTTTAATGACTCACGTTGTGACCGAAGGCTGCATCAAGTGCAAATACACGGACTGCGTGGATGTGTGCCCGGTGGATTGCTTCCGTGAAGGTCCCAACTTTCTCGCCATCGATCCGGACGAGTGCATCGACTGCGCCGTGTGCGTCGCCGAGTGCCCGACCAATGCGATCTATGCCGAAGAAGACGTTCCGGGCGACCAGCAGCAGTTCACCGAGCTGAATGCCGAGCTGGCAAAGGGCTGGCCGTCGATCACGAAGACCAAGCCGGCACCGGCCGACGCGGACGAGTGGAAGGACGTGCAGGAGAAGCTGCACCTGCTCGAGCGCTGATCGCGCGGCGGCCGCAAAATTTTTTTGTGGATCGTGGCCCAAAAGTATTGACAGGTTAGCGCCCACTCCATACAATCTCGTTTCTCTGCTGTTGTTGTTTGTTCCCCGATAGCTCAGTCGGTAGAGCGCCGGACTGTTAATCCGTAGGTCCCTGGTTCGAGCCCAGGTCGGGGAGCCAAAAACACAAAGGCCCGTTGAAAGTGGACGGGTTTTTTGTTGGAACAAACACACGCAGATGTACCGATTTATTCCCCGATAGCTCAGTCGGTAGAGCGCCGGACTGTTAATCCGTAGGTCCCTGGTTCGAGCCCAGGTCGGGGAGCCAGACAGCGAAAGGCCCGTCATTCGACGGGCCTTTTGTTTTTCCGGCCGCCCTCCCGCTTTTCCGCCTTTCGTCGCCCGCTCACGCGCATGCTAGAGTCTCTGTCCCGCATTCGCCTCCGGTTCCGTCGATGAAGCATCGCCTCCTCCGCTCCGCCCCGTTCGCCCTCCTGTTTTCCGCATTCGCCGCGGCACCGCTCGCGCACGCGGAGGAAGTCGGCAGCGTCAACACCCATTTCCGCGTCACGGGCTCCGATCGCGTGGTCGTCGAAGCGTATGACGATCCGGTCGTGAACGGCGTGACTTGCTACGTATCCCGCGCGCGCACCGGCGGGATCAAGGGCACGCTCGGCGTCGCCGAGGATCCGAGCGAAGCGTCGATCGCCTGCCGGCAGGTCGGCCCGATCAGCTTCAAGGAACCGCTCAAGCAGCAGACCGACGTGTTCAGCGAGCGCATGTCGTTCATCTTCAAGACGCTGCACGTCGTGCGCGTGGTCGACAAGAAGCGCAACACGATCGTCTACCTGACCTACAGCGACCGCATCGTCAGCGGCAGCCCGAAGAACGCGGTCACCGCGGTACCGATGCCCGCCGGCACGACGATTCCGGTCAAGTAACGCGCACACCGGCCGGGCGCGCGAGCGATACACTGTCGGTTCGACCGCTCCCGCGCCCGATCATGTCCGCCCCTCGCCTTCCCGACGCCGCACGCTACTGGCGCACGCCGCTGCTGCCGGAGGCGGATCTCGTCACGGCGACCTATCGCGACCACACGTTCGCGCCGCACTGGCACGACGCGTACACGATCCCCGTGATTCTCGAAGGCGCGGAACGCTTCACCTATCGTGGCAACGGCTATGTCGCCGAAACGGGCACCGTGCCCGTGATCAATCCCGGTGAAGTGCATACGGGCTCGCGCGCGGCCGACGAAGGCTGGTGCTATCGCGTCAGCTACATGCCGGTCGAATTCATCCGCGAACTCACGAGCGCGATCGCCGGCCGCCCGCAGGATGCGCCGTGGTTTGCCCCCGACGTGATTCGCGATGCCGATCTCGCGGCCCGGCTCACGCTGGCGCACCGGATGATGGAAGCCGGCAGCGAGCGCGCGCTGTCGTCGAATGCGCACGGGCAGCCGGCCGGCGATACGGCGATCGACGCACCGCGCATCTACGATCCGCTCGCCGCCGAAACGGCGATGCTCGACGCGCTGTCGACGCTGATCGTGCGCCATGCCGACGCGCTGCCGCGACCGGCGCTGCTCGCGGCGGACGAACCGCGCGTCGATGCGATGCGCGAGCGGCTCGCGGCCGATCTCATGTGCGCGGTGACGCTCGACGACATCGCGCAGGCGGCCGGCCTGTCGCCGTTTCACGCGGCGCGCCTGTTCACGCGCACAACCGGCATGCCGCCGCATGCGTGGCGCAACCAACTGCGGCTGCAGCGCGCGCTGGCGCCGCTGCGCGCGGGCGTGCCCGTCGCCGACGTCGCGGCGGCCAGCGGCTTCGTCGACCAGAGCCACTTCACGCGCCATTTCAAACGGATGTTCGGCGTGCCGCCCGGGCGCTGGCAGGCGAGCTGACGCGGCCGCCTCCGATTCCGCCAGCGCAAGAACATACAAGCCGGCCCGCCACCGGCCCGCTATCCTCCCATCCATGGAGGAAACCCTTTGAACCCGACATCCGCATCGCCCCCTCGCCGCCCGCTCAACGAATGGCTCGACGGCGCGCGCGACACGATTCCGATGATGATCGGCGCCGCGCCGTTCGGCGTGATTTTCGGCACGCTCGTCGGCGGCGGCCCGCTCGCCGCATGGCATGGCGCGCTGATGTCGCTCGCGGTATTCGCGGGCTCCGCGCAGTTCATCGCGCTCGGCCTGATCGCCGGCAGCGCGAGCTTCGTCGTCGTGCTCGCGACCACGCTGATCGTGAATCTGCGCCACCTGCTGTACAGCGCGACGCTCGCACCCTATGTCGCACACCTGCCGCTGCGCTGGCGCGCGACGCTCGGCGCGCTGATGACCGACGAGGTGTTCGCGGTCGCCTATGCGCACTACCGGCACTTCGCGCCCGGTACGATCGGCCCCCACTACTTCTTCGGCTCCGGGCTCGCGATGTACCTGAACTGGCAGGTCTGGACACTCGCGGGCATCGGCTTCGGCGCCGCGTTCCCGGGCCTGCAGTCGCTCGGCCTCGATTTCGCGATGGCGGCCACCTTCATCGCGATCGTCGTCCCGCAACTCGGCACGCTGCGCTACTTCGCGGCGGCCGCGACGGCCGGCACGCTCGCGTACCTCTGGCAGGGCTGGCCGTACAAGCTCGGGCTGCTCGGCGCGGTCGCCGCGGGCGTCGCGATCGGCGTCGCGCTCACGCTGCTGCACGAACGCACGCGCGCCGGCTCGCGCACGGAGGCCGCATCGTGAACTACGCGCTCCTGATCCTCGGAATGGCCGTCATCACGTACGCGATCCGCTCGACGCTGTTCCTGTTCGGCGAACGGCTGACCTTCCCGCCGCTCGTGCGGACCGCGCTCGGCTTCGTTCCCGTCACCGTGCTGACGGCGATCATCGTGCCGATGACCGTCTCCCCGCACGGCGGCACGGCCGAGCTGACCTGGCGCAATCCGCAGCTCGTCGGCGCGCTCGCCGCCGTGCTGGTGTCGGCGGCAACCCGTCGCCCGCTCGTGACGATCGCCGCGGGGCTCGCGGTGTTCTTCTTCTGGCAAGGGGTCGTGATCCCGCACTGGCTGCCCGCCTGAGCGGACGCTCTACCCACGCGCGCTCAAGTTTTCGCCCGGCGCGCCGATATAGGGAATGAAGACCCGCCACCGGCCTCTGCGCGCACCGGTCAGTCGACACTGTGCCCGCTCCGGTGCGCCGTGCCGGCCGTCGGCTTGCGCGGGCCGCCATCGAGACGATTCATGGGCCAGATCACCCTTTCCCTCAAGGACGACACGCTCGAGTCCCTGCGCAAGGACTACGACGCGTTCGTGCGCGTGTCGCTGAAACTCGACCCGCAGTTCGCGACGCCGTCGTTCGAGGATTTCCTGCGCGCCAAGCTGCTCGACAACATGGTCCCGCTGACCGAACACGCGGTGCAGCGGATGCTGCAGGGCGGCCAGTACGCGTGGGCCAAGCGCACGCTCGACAAGGAATTTCCGGACGTCGTCGCGATCCTGATGCGACAGGCCGGCGAATTCGGCTTCGGCTTCGCGTCGCGCTCCGAATGGACCCCCGACGAACTCGCGAAAGCGTGTCGCGACTGGGCGAAGGCGATCGTCGCCGAAGCGCAGGGCGACCCGTCGCTGATCGACCCGCTCGCGTCGCAGATCAAGGGCGCGGCGCAGGACATCCAGACGCTCGAGGAACTGATGCAGACGCCCGCGTGGCGGCTCGCCGAATCGTTGCGCCAGCGCATTTACGAGGCCAAGCTCGCGTGCGAGATGAGCGTCGGCAGCACCGCGCGCGACAAGCTCGGCGAACTGCGCGGGCTGCTGCGGCTCGGGCTCGCGCACGGCTCGTTCCAGAAGCAGGAAGCGCAGCAGATCATGGAATACCTGCGGCTGCTCAAGCCGGAGATCTTCGTCGAGGAACCGTACGACGTCTTCGCGCGGCTTGCCGCGTGGCTGCGCAGCGTGTTCACGCCGGCCGCCGTGCGACCGGCGCAGGGACAACCGGGACAGGGGCAAGGACCGCGCCGGCCCTGACCGCGCACCCATCCCGCAGAAAGCATGAACCCATGAAAACGGCCCGATTCGCACGCAGCGGACCGGGCCGTCATACTGTCGCCGGCGCGACGCCCGGGGGGCGAGCGTCACGCGGCGTCAGGCACCGCTTACTGCGTGGCGCCCTGGGCCGATGCACCGCCTTCCGCGCCGACCGATGCGCCGCCTTCGGTCGCTTCGCCGGCCTTCGCCTTGGCTGCGCCGACATGGCCCTTGGCCGACTTCGCGGCATGCTTCGTGTGCTTCTTGGCCGAATGGACGGCCGACGTCGCCGAATCCTTCGCGCCGTCGGCTGCCGCGCCGACCGCATCGGTTGCACCGCCGACCGCGTTGCCCGACGCGTTCGCGCCGGCACTGCCCTGCACGCCTGCGCCGACGCCTGCCGCCGGAGTCTGCGCCTGCACGCCGGCACCGGCCGCACCCTGCACCGCCGTGCCCGTCTGGGCAAATGCGGCCGAAGTGGCGAACGCCGTCAGCGCGGCACCGATCAGCATCGTACGAATCTTGGACATGGCAATTCTCCTCAATGAGTTGTGAGCCCGGACCGCAGCGATGCGGCCCGTGGCGCCACCTGCCGCAACACGCAGCAGGTACGACAAAAGACCCGCGGCGCACCCGGCCGGTTCTCGAATCTCTCAGACTGTTACCCACCGTTTCATTTGCTGACGAATCGCTCACAGTCCTTAACAACTGCATGGCGCGGCGGCCCGCGCTCGCGTGCCGGCCCGCGGTGCCGTATGATGCGGAGCGTTTCCTCCCGCGCCTTGCGCACCTTCTTCGTCATGCCCAACCTGGATTTCACGCTGACCGGCGAATACGTCGAGCTGCACAACCTTCTCAAGATCACCGGCCTCGCGGACAGCGGTGGCACCGCGAAGCTGATCGTCGCGTCCGGCGCGGTGAAAGTCGACGGCGCGGTCGAGCTGCGCAAGACCTGCAAGATCCGCGCAGGCCAGGTCGTGCTGCTCGGCGACACGCGCATTGCGGTGCGCGAGGGCTAGCACCCGCGTCGTTCCCCCTGCCTGCGACATGGCCATCGGCGCACGCGTTCGACACGGTTTGAATAAAGCCGTAAGCTGAGCGTCTCTCAAAATAAATACATAGAGCGCGGGCTCGCACCCGCGCGAGCGCCCATTCCATGTCGCATTCCGGTCTTACGCGGACGGTCGCCGCGCCGCCGTCGCTATCCAGTCACGCCGCCGATACCGCACGCCTCGCCGCGCCGCTCGCGATCGCGCAACTTTCGCAGATGGCGATGAGCGTCACCGACACGGTGCTGCTCGGTTCGCTCGGCCCCGATTCGCTCGCAGCGGGCGGACTCGGCGCTAACTTCTTCTTCGTCATCGTGACCGTGCTGCAAGGCGTGCTGTCGTCGGTGAGCGTCAGCGTCGCGCACGCGCGCGGCGCCAAAGCCGACGAGCGCGTACCGCACATCTACTGGACCGGCTTCGCGCTGTCCGTGCTGCTCGCAATTCCGGCCATCATCGCGCTGTCGCTGTCCGAACCGATCCTGCTGATGTTCCACGAGCCGCCATTGCTCGCGCATCACGTCGGCGAATACACGGGCATCCTGCGCTTCGCCGCGCTCGGCAGCCTGATCGGCGTCGGGTTGATGCGTGCATTCCTGCCGGCGATCGGCGCGGCGCGGCGGCTGCTGTGGGTGTCGATCGGCGGCGTCGGCGTCAACGGCGTGCTCAACTACGGGCTTATCCACGGCGCGTTCGGGCTGCCGCGCCTCGGCTTCCTCGGTTCGGCGGTCGCAACGACGATCACGATCTGGCTTACCGCGCTCGCACTGATCTGGCTGCTGCACGGCCGGCAACGCTTCCGTCATTTCGTCACCGCCGCGCGCCCGAAGCTGCCCATGATGGGCGAACTGATCGGCATCGGCTGGCCGGTGGCGATCACGTACGGGGTCGAGTCGACGCTGTTCCTCGCAACCGGCCTGACCATCGGCGTGCTCGGTGCGACATCGCTGGCCGCGCACCAGATCGCGCTGAACGTCGCGTCGGTGGCGTTCATGGTGCCGCTCGCGATCGGCCAGGCCGCCAACGTGCGGGTCGGCTACTGGGTCGGCGCAGGGGCGCCCGTCGCCGCGCGGCATGCGGGCTTCGTCGCACTCGGGCTCGGTGTCGCGTTCATGACGCTGTCGGGCATCGTGCTGATCGTCGCGCCGCATGCGATCGTCGGCCTGTACCTGAACCTCGACGATCCGTCGAACGCGGCCACCGTGTCGCTTGCCGCGTCGCTGCTCGGCATCGCCGCGGTGTTCCAGATCGTCGACGGCGCGCAGACCGTCGCGTCGGGCGCGTTGCGCGGCCTGAAGGACACGCGCATCCCGATGCTCGCGGCGACCCTCGGCTACTGGGGCATCGGTTTTCCGACCGGCTACTGGTTCGCGTTCCACGTAGGCCTCGGTGCCCGGGGCCTCTGGTGGGGCCTCGCGGCCGGCCTTGCCAGCGTGGCCGTGCTGATGGCGTGGCGCTTTCATCTGAAGAGCGCGTCGCTCGTGACGTCGCCGCGCTGAGCGCGACACGACGCGAATTCCCGGCCGGCGCTATGCTTGTGGGCTGAACACCTGGAGACGCCGCGCGAGCGGCGCGACTGCCTCACGATACGCCCGATTACGTCTGATGCCGCGCGACGACGCGCGGCCTTTCCCCTTTCCAGGAGGAGTGCATCATGAACGAAGCAGTTCGGATGGAACGCGATACGTTCGGCGAGATCGCCGTACCGGCCGACCGGCTCTGGGGCGCCCAGACCGAGCGCTCGCTGCAGAATTTCCGGATCTCGACCGAGAAGCAGTCGCCCGAGCTGATCCACGCGCTCGCGATCGTCAAGCGTGCGGCGGCAGCCGTGAACCAGTCGCTCGGCGTGCTCGCCGACGACAAGGCGCGCGCGATCATCGACGCGGCCGACGAGATCATCGCCGGCAAGCATCCGCGCGAATTCCCGCTCGCCGTGTGGCAGACGGGCTCCGGCACGCAGACCAACATGAACCTCAACGAGGTGATCGCGAATCGCGCGAGCGAGCTGATGGGCGGCGAGCGCGGCGAAGCGCGCAAGGTTCATCCGAACGACGACGTGAACCGCGGCCAGTCGTCGAACGACGTGTTCCCGACCGCGATGCACGTCGCGGCGGCCTACGCGATCGTCAACCACCTGCTGCCGGCGTTGCGCACGCTGCGCGCGACGCTCGACGCGAAGTCGAAGGCCTTTGCCGACATCGTGAAGATCGGCCGCACGCACCTGCAGGACGCCACCCCGCTCACGCTCGGCCAGGAGTTTTCCGGCTACGTCGCGCAGCTCGACCAAAGCATCCGTCACGTCGAATCGGCGCTGCCGCACCTGTACGAACTCGCGCTCGGCGGCACCGCGGTCGGCACCGGGCTGAATGCGCATCCTGAGTTCGCGGTGCGCGTCGCCGACGAAATCGGCCGGCTCGCGAAGCTGCCGTTCGTGACGGCGCCGAGCAAGTTCGAGGTGATGGCGGCCGCCGACGCGCTGGTGTTCGCGCACGGCGCGCTGAAGACGGTCGCGGCCGGACTGATGAAGATCGCGAACGACGTCCGCTGGCTCGCGAGCGGCCCGCGCTGCGGGCTCGGCGAACTGTCGATTCCGGAGAACGAGCCGGGCAGCTCGATCATGCCGGGCAAGGTGAACCCGACGCAGTCGGAAGCCGTGACGATGCTGTGCTGCCAGGTGTTCGGCAACGACGTCGCGGTCAACGTCGGCGGTGCGAGCGGCAATTTCGAGCTGAACGTGTTCCGGCCGATGATCGCGCACAACGTGCTGCAGTCGGTGCGGCTGCTCGCCGACGGCGCGCAGAGCTTCAACGATCACTGCGCGGTGGGCATCGAGCCGAACCGTTCACGGATCGACATGTTGCTGAACGAATCGCTGATGCTCGTGACGGCGCTCAATCCGCACATCGGCTACGACAAGTCCGCGCAGATTGCAAAGAAGGCGCACAAGGAAGGCACGACGCTGAAGGCGGCCGCGCTCGCGCTCGGCTATCTGACCGAGGCGGAATTCGATGCGTGGGTACGCCCCGAGCAGATGATCGGGACGCGGTAAAGGCAGGACGGCGGGCGCGGCGCGTCGAGCGCGGCGCCCGTCGCGGTCAGACCGCGCCCTTCGCGACTTCTTCCGGTTTCATCTCGACGATCTTGTCGAGCGCGGCACGCACGTCGGCCGCATATTTCGCGAGCACCTTCTGCTCGTCGGTCTCGGGCACGAACGGCGGCACCGGCACCGGGTTGCCGTTCTCGTCGACCGCGACGAACACGACGAGACAATCGGTCGTCTGGCGCAGCACGCCGCCCTTCGGATCCCCTGCGTGCACCGACACATGGATGTGCATGCTGGTGCGGCCCGTCGCCACGACGCGCGCTTTCAGCTCGACCAGATTGCCGACCAGGATCGGACGCTGGAAACGGATGTTGCCGACGCTGACCGTCACGCAATAGCGGCTCGACCAGACGGCCGCGCACGCATACGCGACCTCGTCGATCCACTTCATCAGCGCGCCGCCATGCACCTTGCCGCCGAAGTTCACGGACGAAGGCTCGGCGAGGAAGCGGAATACGGTTTCAGTGCGGTCGAGGGCGGCCGGCACGGGGGACGGTTGGGACATCTTTTGGCTCCAGGCGGCAGGGGCGCTGTAATCGGGCCATTATACGTTGCGCTGCGGCAACGCGTCGCGGCAAGCCCCGTATGACGCGGCTGCGGCGGCCATACCGGAAGGCCACGGATCGGCGCCGGTCAGCGGCGCACCGTGATGCCCTGGTCGATCGTCCCGTACATCTCGATACTGCCGCCCTGCCCGCCGGTGGCGCCCGCGCCACCCTGCGCACAGGCCGCGCAGACGAGCGCGGCGGCCAACATACAGAAAATCGTCTTCATCATTGCGTCGAGTCACATGCGGCGGCCCGCTGCCGCCGCGTCCGGCCATTCTACGCGTGCGCCGCAGCGAGCCGCAGTCGCGCCTGCCGACGGGACGCCGCCGCATCCGACATTTCATCCGGATGCGAAACATCGAATGCCCGCACCCACTACACTGAAACTCATCCCGCCTGACGAGAGACGACGATGACCGATCAAGACGACCACCACTTTCCGGGCCTGAGCCGCATCGGCGCACTGATCGCCGACCCCGGGCGTGCCGCGATGCTGTGGGTGCTGATGGACGGCAGCGCACGACCGGCCGGCGAACTGACGATGATCGCGGGGCTGTCGCCGTCCGCGGCAAGCGCGCACCTCGCGCGGCTGACCGAAGGCGGCCTGCTCGCGCTCGACGTGCGCGGGAGGCACCGCTACTACCGCATCGCGTCGGCCGACATCGCGGCGTCGCTCGAAGCGCTCGCCAACGTCGCCCGCGCGGCCGCGCCGCACCGCCCGGTTCCGCCGCCGACGCGCACGGTACCGGCCGAACTGCGCTACGCGCGCACCTGCTACGACCACATGGCCGGCGAACTTGCCGTCCGCATTTTCGACGGGCTCACCGCGCGCGGCTGGCTGCTCGCGGACGGCGACGCGATCGAGACCACCGAGCTCGGCACGCAGGCGCTTGCGCAATGGGGCGTCGACGTCGCACAGCAACGCACGCGCCGGCGGCGCTTCGCCTGCGGCTGCCTCGACTGGAGCGAGCGGCGCTCGCATCTCGGTGGCGCGCTCGGCGCGGCGCTGCTCGAGAGCTTCTGTGCGAACGGCTGGATCGAGCGTTCCGCGCGACCGCGCGTGCTGCGCGTGACCGTGCCCGGCCAGCAGGTTTTCGACGGGTGGCTTACGTCCGCTTGACGCCTGGATTGCGTCTGCACGACAACGGCGCGCGATGGACAGGTTTTGTTACATCGCGTGCCATTCGACTTACAAAACGTGGGGCATTGAAACAGGCCAAGCGGATATTGTGAACTCATCGGCACGAATCGACGCGCCGCGATAACGACGATGACGCTCACCATGGCCACCCTGTTCACGCTCAAGCGAACCGCCCGCTACACGTTGCTCGCGTTCGCCGCGCTTGCGGCACTGCCGCCCGCATTCGCACAATCGGCCGATGCGCCGCCGCACGCGGCCGCCTCCCGGCAACCGGGAGGCGACCCGCCCGGCCGCGTCGCGCGGCTCAACTACCTGTCGGGCGCCGTGACGACCGAACCGGCCGGCACCGATACGTGGTCGTACGCGGCGGTGAACCGGCCGCTGACGACCGGCGACCAGCTCTGGAACGATGCCGGCGCACGCTCGGAGCTGCACATCGGCTCGACCGCGGTGCGGCTCGGCGATTCGACGAGCCTGTCGGTGCTGAATCTCGACGACACGACGACGCAGCTGAAGGTCGGCCTCGGCACCGTATCGACGCACGTGCGCGATCTGCCGCATGGCGGATCGTACGAAATCGACACGCCGAACCTCGCGCTCGGCATCACCGGCCCCGGCGACTATCGCGTCGATGTCGCGCCGAACGGTGCGAGCACGACGGTCACGATGCGCAACGGCAGCGCGACCGTCTACGGCAGCAACGGGCAGTATCCGCTGTCGCCCGGGCAGCAGGTCGTGTTCACGGGCACCGACCTGCAGGTCGCGCAGCAATCGGCGGCGCCGGGCCCCGACCCGCTCGACCAGTGGGCCGCCAGCCGCGACGCGGCCGAGGAGCGCTCGGTATCGGCCCGCTATGTGTCCCGCGACGTTCCCGGCTACCAGGATCTCGACGCGAACGGCACGTGGCGTGAAACGCCGAACTACGGCTCGGTCTGGGTACCGAACGACACGCCGGCCGACTGGGCGCCGTATCACGACGGCCACTGGATCTGGCAGGCACCGTGGGGCTGGACGTGGGTCGACGATGCGCCGTGGGGCTTCGCGCCGTATCACTACGGCCGCTGGGCGTACGTGGACGACAGCTGGGCATGGGTGCCCGGCCCGATGGTCGTCAGCCAGCCGCCGGTCTATGCGCCGGCACTCGTCGCGTTCGTCGGCGGTGGCGGCGGTCCCGACTGGAGCGTCGCGCTCACGGTCGGCGGCGTCGCCGCGGCCGGCTGCGCATGGTTCGCGCTCGGCCCCGGCGAACCCTGGCACCCGGGCTGGGGTGGCTGGAGCCCGCACTACTACGACCGCGTGAACCGCAACGTCGTGGTGAACAACGTCAACGTGAACGTGAACAAGACCGTGAACGTGACGAACATCACCAGTATCACCAACATCAACAAGACGTACGTGAACTTCCGTGCGCCGCACGCGATCACGGCCGTGCCGGCCTCCGCGTTCGTACATGGCCAGCCGGTCGCGCACTTTTCGCAGCACGTCGATCCGCAGCAATGGCGCAACGCGCACGTCACGCCGGGCACGCCCGGCATCGCGCCGGTGCGCCAGAGCTTTACCGGCGGGCTGCGCAATGCCAGCTACCGTCCGCCCGCGGTGGTCGCGCAGCATCCGTACGTCGCGACGCGCAACCCTGCGGTGCCAGCCGCCTATCGCGACCAGGCAGCCGCCCATCTGGCCCGGCAAGGCGGGCGCGTGCCGGGCGCCGGCGCGCCGGTCGTGAAGACGAGCGTGCCGGCCGATTACCGGGCCCGCCCGGTGCGCGTGCCGGGTAACCCGAGCGGCGGCGCGTGGGCGATGCACAACGTGCAGCTCGTGAATCCGCACGGCCCCGTCGTGCAGCCGTCACGCGCGCCGCGCGAAGGCCAGCCGCCCGCCGTGCAGGCCGGACGGACGGGTGCGCCGGGTACGCCGATGCCGGGCATGCCGAATGCCGGACGGCCGACGAATGGCGAACCGCCCAATGCACCGCATTTCGCCAACGGCGGCATGCCACAGGCGCCCGGCAACGCGACGCCGCATCAGGCCTTCGGGCCCGGCAACGGTGTCCCGCATCCGCCAGTCGCAAGCAACACGCCGCCGGGCATCGGCAGCGCACACGCAGCCGAGACGCCGTCGCCCGCGTGGATGCAGCCTCACACGCCGATGGAGCGCCAGCGCTCCGCCCCGCCGACCGCGCTTCACGCGGCGGGCCAGAATGCACTGCCGCCCGTGCGCAGCGCGGCGGTGCCGCATCCGGAAGGCGTACTGACGCCGCAAGGCATGCAGCCCGGCGGTCGGAACGAGGTGCCGCGTGCGCTGCCGCAACCGAGGATCGACAACACGGCGCAGATTGCGCAACCGCGACCGCGCCCCGATTTCCAGACGCCGGCCCAGCACGCGCAGCGGCAACCGGAACGGGCCACCCCGACGCCGCAACCGCGCCCCGAATTCGCGCAACCGGCGCCGCACCGCGACATCGCGCCGCCGCGCGTGAACGAGTACCGGCCGCCGGCGCCCGCCGTGCACGACATGCCGCGCCCGCAGCCGCAGGCGCCGCGCATGGAGCCGCGGCCCCAACCCGCGCCTCGCATGGAACCGCGTCCGCAGCCGGCGCCTCGCATGGAACCGCGCCCGTCGATGCCCGCCCCGCGCATGGAACCGCGGCCGCAACCGGCACCGCACGTCGAGGCGCCGCGCCCGAGCAGCCCGCCGCCGCAAGGCGGTCACGAAGAGCGGCATCGCCAGTAAGTGCCGCAAACGTGAAACAAAAAGCCCGACCGGTTTCAGCCGGTCGGGCCTTTTTCCGCGGGGCGCGGATCGATGAGACCGCGCGACCCGTACCGTGCGCTCAGACCGCCATCGGCGCAGTCAGCGGCTCATGGTGACGATAGCCGACCAGCGAGAAATCGGACGGCTCGATCTTCTCCAGCCATTCGGGCGCATAAACGCACGTCTTCGCGTATTCAGGCACCCGCTCGGCAATCTCGAGCCGCGGGCTTTCGTACGGCTCGCGCGTGAGCTGCTGCTGCAGCATGTCGAGCTGGTTCTCGTAGATGTGCGCGTCGCCGATGAAGTACGTGAACCAGCGCGGCGTATAGCCCGTCAGCCGGCCAACGAGCGCCAGCAGCGCGGCCCCTTCCGTCAGGTTGAACGGCGTGCCGAGGCCGACGTCGTTGCTGCGGATGTACAGGCACAGCGAGATTTCGCGCTTGGTCGCGTTCGGCAGGAACTGGTACAGCAGGTGGCACGCGGGCAGCGCGATCTGGTCGAGCACGGCCGGATTCCACGCGTGAAACAGGATGCGACGGTCGGACGGGTTCTCCATGATCGTGTCCAGGCACTGGCGCAGCTGGTCGATCGCCTTGTACAGCAGCACCTTCGGCGCGCCGTCTTCGTCGAAACGCGTGACGATCCGGAAGCCGCGGCGCGTCGCGTCGGCGATCTGCGCGTCGGCGCCCGCGTCGAGCACCTTGTAGCCCGGCCACTGGCGCCATTGCACGCCGTACACGTCGCCGAGATCGTCGACGCCCTGGCGATACGGGTTCGCAAGCCACTGCGCGTTCTCGTTCGCGTTCGCATCCCACACCTTGCAACCGAGCGCGCGGAAATCGGCCGCGCTGCGCGACGCGCGCAGGAAGCCGACCAGTTCGCCGATCGCCGACTTGAACGCGAGCTTCTTGGTCGTCACGGCCGGAAAGCCTTGCTGCAGGTCGAAGCGGAGCATCGCGCCCGGCATGCTGATGGTGCGGATCCCCGTGCGGTTCTCCTGCCAGGCACCGGTATCGAGAATGGTACGAACGAGATCGAGATACTGTTTCATGCGGGTTCCTTCGGCCGCGAGGGCGGCCGTACCCGCCAATTTTAGCAAGCGTGGTGAGGAAGCTCCGGCAACGGCGCCGAAAACCCTGCCAGCGTGTCGCCGCGATCGCGCATCCCGTGTGCGCACATCAGCCGGTAGAGCGTCACACGCGACACACCGAGCTCACGCGCGGCATCCGCGAAACGGCCACGGTGGCGCAGCAGCGCCTGCTCGATCGCCTGCCGCTCGGCCGCCTCCCGCGCCTCCAGCAGCGACACGGGCGCAAGCGTCGCGAAGTCGTTCAGTTCGAGATCGGCCGCGGTGATCATCCGGCCCTCCGACATCACGATCGCGCGGCGCACGCGATTGATCAGCTCGCGCACGTTGCCCGGCCACGAATAGCCGTACAGCGACGCGACCGCGTCAGGCGAAAAACCGCGCAGGCGGCGATGTGCATCGCCCTTGAAACGCTCGAGCATGTGGCGCGCCAGCACCTCGATGTCCTTGCCGCGCGCGCGCAGCGGCGGCTCCTCGATCTTCAGCACGCACAAGCGATGGTACAGGTCCTCGCGGAACCGCCCTTCGCGCAACGCCACTTCCATGTCGACGTGCGTCGCGCAGATCACGCGCACATCGACGGGCACCGACACGTGCGCGCCGAGCCGCTCGATCTTGCCTTCCTGCAGGAAGCGCAACAGGCTTGCCTGGCTTTCCAGCGGCAGATCGCCGATCTCGTCGAGAAACAGCGTACCGCCGTTGGCGGCCTCGACGCGGCCGATCTTGCGCTGGTTCGCACCGGTGAACGCGCCACGCTCATAGCCGAACAGTTCGGCCTGCAGCAGCGTCGACGGAATCGCCCCGCAATTGATCGCGATGAACGGTGCCTGCGCGCGCGACGACCGCTCGTGAATCGCAACCGCCGTCAGTTCCTTGCCGGTACCCGATTCGCCGGAGATGAACACCGGTGCGTCGGTCGCCGCGACGCGGCGGATCGTCCTGAAGAGCCCGAGCATCGCATCGCAGGTACCGACCATCTCGCCTTCGCTGCGCCCGGCGCCGACGGGCGGCGCAACGGGTTCGGTCAACGCGACCATGCCGTGCGCATGACCGACGGTCTCGACGATCCGCGACGTCTCGTACGGCATCGTCACATAGTCGAAGCAATAGTCGCGAATGAGATGGCGCAACGTCGCGTCCTGCAACTGGCCGCGACGCGTCGCGGCGATCCAGCCGATATGCTGGATGCTCAGGCAGGATTCGAGTTCGCGCAGGTCCGAGGGCTTGAAGCCCGGCGAGAAATCGAGCAGGCCGGCGGTTGCCACACCGTGCTGCACGACGCGCCGTACATCACGTACGGTCTCCGCGAGATCGACGCGCCAGCCGCATTCGTCGAAATGGCCGCGCAACGCGTCGTTCGGTTCGCGCGAATAGTAGATCACGTGCCGCTGATCGGCTCCCATATGCTCACCCCGTTCATCAACCGTCTAACGATTGCCGCGCACGTCAGGTCTCGTGCGAAAAGGATCGAATCGGGTCAGCCAGAGGTGGCTCGATTCGCCATGCCGATGCTCGGCAACGACAAAGCCTCGCATGATGGCGCTTATCTTGCGTCCAGTTATATTTTGGTCAAGACAGCTTAGTTATAGGCACCGAATACGACAAACCCGTTTCAGCGCCGACGGCGATGCGGCCCGATCGCTCAGGAGGTCGATGCAAGTCAATCATCTGCACATAGCACATGCGCAGCGAAGTGTTCGTTCATCAACACACGGGCCGATTTTCATCCTTGAAGCGTATCGATTGAATCCGCAGTATTCCCAAGCCCCCTCGTTTCAGGCCTGAAACATTTTCAGGCCTTTTCGGCCACAATTCGCAACGCTTGAGCGCGAATCGCTGTCGCGACAACGGTCCCGGCACGGTGGCATGCATTTCGCTGAATACGTAAACGATCGGAGACAGCGACCATGCGCAAACATCTTTTACTTTCTTTCGTGCCGATAGCGTTTGCGCTCTCGGCCGCGGGCCCGCCAGCACCGGCCCGCGCGGATGAAATCGCAAAACCGGATCGCGCGATGCTGCTGGCCGAAAACGCACCGAGCCTGCAGCACGGCAACGGTTTCGGGATCGTGACCGTGTCGGCACCGCAACCGCTGCCAACCGGCAAGGCAACCGTCACGCTGTGGGACGAGATCCCGCCACCGCCCCAACTGCCGATGCCGCTTCCGATACCGCAACCCGGCGACGTGCAGCACGCAATGGAAGGCAACGCGCAGAGCAATACGCGCCAGTGAGCGTGAGCCGGCCCACTCAATAAGTACTACGCATTGATTTGACGATTCGAACAAGCCGGCCGGCACCGATCCGTGCCGGCATCGCCGCTCCCGCAACACGAAAAGGTTTTGTGCTCCGTCCCCCGGCGGGCACTCTTTTTATTCGGTTCGTCGCCGCGACGCAATGCCTCGAGCGTCGCGGCGCGCAGCACGCGAAAGCGCGATGCGCGCCGCCGTTCCGGTAGAATCGGCGCCATTCCGGTTTTCCTCTTCCCCGACCTTCATGACGACGTTGACCCTGATCGTCGCGCGTGCCCGCAACGGCATCATCGGCCGCGACAACCAGTTGCCCTGGAAACTTCCCGAGGATCTCGCGTTCTTCAAGCGCACGACGATGGGCGCGCCGATCGTGATGGGCCGCAAGACCCACGAATCGATCGGCCGGCCGCTGCCCGGCCGCCGCAATATCGTCGTCACGCGCGACGCAGCGCGGCGCTTCGACGGCTGCGACACGGTCACGTCGCTCGCCGATGCGCTGGCGCTCGCCGCGCACGACGGCGTGCCCGAGGCATTCCTGATCGGCGGCGCGCAACTCTATGCGGAAGGCCTGACGCTCGCCGACAAGCTGGTCGTCACCGAGATCGATGCCGACTTCGACGGCGATGCGTCGTTCCCCGCACCCGACGCCGCACACTGGCAGGAAGTGTCGCGCGATGCGCACCAGGCTGCCGCGCCGAACACGTTCGGCTATGCGTTCGTCGTCTACGCGCGCAAGCGCGGCTGACGCGCTTCGCAGTCACGCACGATGAAAAAAGCCCGACCGGCGTGCGCCGGTCGGGCTTTTTCGTTGGATCGCGGCTGACGCCGCGCGTCGCTTACTGCCCTGCGATCGTCATCTGCTCGATCAGCACCGAGCCCGTTTCCTTCGTGCCGCGCACGATCGAATCGGCACCGATCGCGACGATGTGCCGGAACATTTCCTGCAGCGTGCTCGCGACGGTGATTTCCTCGACCGGATACTGGATCACACCGTTCTCCACCCAGAAACCTGCCGCGCCGCGCGAATAGTCGCCCGTCACGTAGTTCACGCCCTGCCCCATCAGCTCGGTCAGCAGCAGGCCCGTGCCGAGCTTCTTCAGCATTGCTTCGAAGTCGTCTCCCGCCTGCGTGTTCGAGCTGCGCAGCGCGAGGTTGTGCGACCCGCCCGCGTTACCGGTGGTCTGCGTGCCGAGCTTGCGCGCCGAATAGGTCGACAGGAAGTAGCCTTCGACGACACCGTCCTTCACGACGCTGCGCGCGCGCGTACGCACGCCTTCCTCGTCGAACGGTGCGCTGCCCATCGCGCGCGGTACGTGCGGATCCTCGACGACCTGGATGTGCGGTGCGAACACCGGCTTGCCGAGGCTGTCGACGAGGAACGACGTCTTGCGGTACAGCGCGCCGCCGCTCACGGCCTGCACGAATGCGCCGAGCAGGCCGGCCGCGAGCGGCGCCTCGAACAGCACGGGCACCTTGCGGGTGTCGAGACGGCGTGCGCCCATCCGCGCGAGTGCGCGCTCGGCCGCGTAACGGCCGACCGCTTCGGGTGCCGCGAGATCGATCGCGCTGCGCTTCGACGAATACCAGTCGTCGCGCTGCATGTGACGGCCGCTGCCCGCGATCGGCGCGCAGGCGATGTAGTGGCGCGAGTACGGGTAGCCGGACAGGAAGCCGCGCGACGTCGCAAGCACGAACTGCGAATGCTGCGCCGACACGCTCGCGCCTTCCGAATTGCGGATCTGCGGGCTGACCGCGAATGCGGCATCTTCCGAACGGCGGGCCAGCTCGACGGCCTCGTCGGCCGTCAGCGCCCACGGGTGGTACAGATCGAGGTCGCGCGGGTCGGTTTCGAGCAGTTCGGCCTCGGCGAGGCCGGCTGCTTCATCCTCGGCCGTGAAGCGCGCGATGTTGTACGCGGCGGCGACGGTATCCTTGATCGCGGCCGGCGAGAAATCGGACGTGCTCGCGTTGCCGCGCTTCTTGCCGATGAACACGGTCACGCCGACCATCTTGTCGCGGTTGTGCTCGATCGTTTCGACTTCACCGCGGCGAACCGACACCGACAGGCCGTCGCCTTCGGAGATTTCGGTCGCGGCGTCCGACGCGCCGAGTGCCTTCGCATGGCGAAGGATGTCCGACGCGATTTCTTTGAGCTGGTCCTGCGTGTGCGGGAAATAGCGCGCTTGTACGTCGAGATTGGCTGCCATCGTCTTGGTATCCGGTGGCGGGCGGGCGCCCGCATGGTCAAAATGTTGCGTATCCCGCGATCATAGCAAGGTCCGGGGCCGGACACAGACAAGCTTGGGGTGTCCCCGCCGCGATACAATGCCGCCCATGACACGCAAAACCCGAATCCAGCCGATCGAGCATGCCGTCGAAGACGACGACAACGGCTACGATCGCCCCAGCAAATCCCAGTTGAAGCGCGAGATGCACGAGTTGCAGGTGCTCGGCCAGGCGCTCGTCGATCTGCCGAAAGACGCCCTCAAGCGCATGCCGATGCCCGAAAGCCTTTCGGACGCCGTCCGTGAGGCACGCCGGATCACCGATCACGAAGGCAAGCGCCGCCAGCTCCAGTACGTCGGCCGCGTGATGCGCTCGCTGACCGACGACGAAACGGCCGCGCTGCGCACCGCACTCGACGCGCAACGTGGCGTGAACAAGGCCGCGACGGCCCGCCTGCACTGGATCGAGCGCACGCGCGACCAGTTGCTCGCCAGCGACGACGCGCTGACCGAATTCCTGCGCCAGCACCCGGACGCAGACATCCAGGAAGGCCGCACGCTGATCCGCAACGCCCGCAAGGAAGCGCAGCAAGGCAAGCCGCCGCGCTATTTCCGCGAGTTGTTCCAGTGGATCAAGACCTCGAGCGGCAGGCCCGATGCAGGTGACGACGCGCCGGACGACACCGAAGACGACCATGACGACGAAGCGTAATCACCCGGACGAGCTGATCGTCGGCCTCGTGTCGATCAGCGACCGCGCGAGCACGGGTGTCTACGAAGACAAGGGCATTCCGGCCCTGCAGGAATGGCTCGCCGGTACGCTGGTCTCGCCGTGGCGCGCCGAAACGCGCCTGATCCAGGACGATGCGCCCACGATCTCCGCCACGCTTGCCGAGCTCGTCGACGTCGCGGGGTGCGACCTCGTGCTGACGACCGGCGGCACCGGCCCCGCGCGCCGTGACGTGACGCCCGAGGCCACGCTGGCAGTGGCGACGAAGGAAATGCCGGGATTCGGCGAGCAGATGCGGCAGATCAGCCTGAATTTCGTGCCGACCGCGATCCTGTCGCGGCAGGTCGCGGTGATCCGCGAGACGGCCGACCATGCGGCGCTGATCATCAACCTGCCCGGTCAGCCGAAGTCGATCCGGGAGACGCTCGAAGGGCTGCGCGATGCCGACGGCAAGTCGACCGTGCCCGGCATCTTCGCCGCGGTGCCCTACTGCATCGACCTGATCGGCGGCCCGTACATCGAGACCGACGCCGCGGTGGTCGCGGCGTTCCGGCCGAAAAGCGCGCGGCGCTGAGCGTTTGCCGGGCGCCGAACGCGTGCCGGCCCGCTCAGGCGGCCGGCGCGGACTCGCCTGCCGGCGCCGACGCGGCCGGAATCAGGAAATGCTCGCGGTAGTACTTCAGCTCGTCGATCGACTCGTGGATGTCCGCGAGCGCCGTATGCATCGCGCGCTTCTGGAAACCCTTGTAGATCGCGGGCTGCCAGCGGCGGCACAGCTCTTTCAGCGTGCTGACGTCGAGATTGCGGTAGTGGAAGAATTTCTCGAATTCCGGCATCCAGCGCGCCATGAAGCGGCGGTCCTGGCAGATCGAGTTGCCGCACATCGGCGACTTGCCGGGCGACACGTACTGCGCGAGGAACGCCTGCAACTGCGCGGCGGCGTCCGCCTCGGTCACGGTCGATGCGCGCACGCGGTCGATCAGGCCCGAGCGGCCGTGCGTCGACTTGTTCCAGTCGTCCATCTTCGCGAGCGTTTCGTCGCTCTGGTGAATCGCGAACACGGGGCCTTCGATCGCGATGTCGAGCGTGGAATTGGTCACGACGACCGCGATCTCGATGATGCGGTCGTTATCCGGGTCGAGGCCGGTCATCTCCATATCGAGCCAGACGAGGTTCAACTCGTTGCGCACGAGCACGGGCTGGCTGGTGGAAGCGGCGGTATCGGTCATGAGTCATCCTGGAAAATGGCGGACGGCGCGCGGCGCCGCCCGGGCGGCCGACATCGCATCAGCGGGGCCGGTCCGCTAGAACATATAATTCTCGCATAGAACCCTTTGGCGCCTTCGATGTCACCCTTTTCGTTCACCCTGCTGTTCGCGATCGCCGTACTCGCGATGGTCGTCACCAAGCTGTGGCTCGCGTCGCGGCAGATCCGCTTCGTCGCGGCGCACCGCAACGGCGTCCCCGCGCAGTTCAGCGCGACCATCCCGCTGACCGCCCACCAGCGTGCGGCCGACTATACGGTCGAGCGCACCCGGCTGACGATGCTCGAGATCGTCGTCAGTGCGGGCGTGCTGGTCGGCCTGACGCTGCTCGGCGGCGTCGGCGCGCTCGACACGCTGCTGACCGGCTGGCTCGGCCGCGGCTACGGGCAGCAGGTCGCGCTCGTCGCCGCGGTACTCGTGATCACGAGCGTGATCGACATCCCGTTCGAGTACTACCGCCAGTTCGGGATCGAGCAGCGGTTCGGCTTCAACCGGATGACGAAACGGCTGTTCTTCACCGACATGCTGAAAAACTCGCTGCTCGGCGCCGCGCTCGGCCTGCCGCTGCTGTTCGTCGTGCTGTGGCTGATGAACCAGGCCGGCAGCCTGTGGTGGCTGTGGACCTGGATCGTCTGGGTCGCGTTCCAGATGCTCGTGCTGCTGATCTACCCGACCTTCATCGCACCGATCTTCAACAAATTCGAGCCGCTGAAGGACGACGTGCTGCGCTCGCGCATCGAGTCGCTGATGAAGCGCTGCGGCTTCGCGGCGAAGGGACTGTTCGTGATGGACGGCAGCCGCCGCTCGGCGCACGGCAACGCGTATTTCACGGGCTTCGGTGCATCGAAGCGGATCGTGTTCTTCGACACGCTGCTCGCGCGTCTGTCCGGCCAGGAAATCGAGGCCGTGCTCGCGCACGAACTCGGCCATTTCAAGCGCCGCCACGTGATGAAGCGGATGCTCGTGTCGTTCGTGCTGAGCCTCGTGCTGCTCGCGCTGCTCGGCTGGCTCGCGCAACGCACGTGGTTCTACACCGGGCTCGGCGTCATACCGTCGCTCGACACCAGCAACGCCGGCGCCGCGCTCGTGCTGTTCTTCCTCGCGATTCCGGTATTCCTGTTCTTCGCGACGCCGTTCAGCAGCCTCACGTCGCGCAAGCACGAATTCGAGGCCGACGCGTTCGCGGCCAGCCAGACCGACGCACAGGATCTCGTCAGTGCGCTCGTGAAACTCTACGAGGACAACGCGTCGACGCTGACGCCCGACCCCGTCTACACGGCCTTCTACTACTCGCATCCGCCTGCGTCGCAGCGGATCGACCGCCTGCTGCAACACGCATGAGCCGCCCGACTTCCCGCAAGCCGGCCCCGCGCGCGTCGAGCGCGCAACGGGTCGAAGGCCGCGTGATCGCGGCGCATGGGCGCCACTATATCGTCGCGCCCGACGACGGCGGCCCGATGCTGCAGTGCTTCCCGCGCGGCAAGAAGAGCGACATCGCGGTCGGCGACCGCGTCGTGTACGAACTCGCCTCGGCCGACCAGGGCGTGATCGTCGAGATCGGCGAACGGCGCAACCTGCTGTACCGCTCCGACCAGTTCAAGTCGAAGCTGTTCGCGGCCAACCTCGACCAGTTGCTGATCGTGCTCGCGACCGAGCCCTATTTCAGCGAGGACCTGCTCGGCCGCGCGCTGATCGCCGCCGAGGCGAACGAACTGAAGCCGCTGGTCGTATTGAACAAGATCGACGTCGAGGCCGCGCTGCCGGTCGCGCGCGAACGCCTCGCGCCGTACCGCGCGCTCGGCTACGACGTGCTGGAGCTGTCGGTGAAGGGTTCCCCCGACGACGCGCGCGCGCAACTGATGCCGCGCCTCGCCGGGCATTCGACGATCCTGCTCGGCCAGTCCGGGATGGGCAAGTCGACGCTCGTGAACCTGCTCGTTCCCGATGCCGAAGCCGCGACGCGCGAAATCTCGGCCGCGCTCAACAGCGGCCGCCACACGACGACGTTCACGCGCCTCTACCCGCTGGAAGGCGGCGGTGCACTGATCGATTC
Source organism: Burkholderia sp. BCC1999 (assembly GCF_905339975.1). Taxonomy (NCBI): domain Bacteria; kingdom Pseudomonadati; phylum Pseudomonadota; class Betaproteobacteria; order Burkholderiales; family Burkholderiaceae; genus Burkholderia; species Burkholderia sp. BCC1999. The sequence continues at coordinate 318,435 of NZ_CAJPHP010000007.1, forward strand.
GCCGGGTTTCCAGGAATTCGGCCTTTACCACCTGACGGAAGGCCGCCTCGAGCGTGCGTTTCCGGAGTTCCGGCCGCTGCTCGCGGACTGCCGTTTCTATAATTGTCATCATCTGCACGAGCCCGGCTGCGCGATCCTCGAAGCCGTCGCCAACGGCCGCATCGGGCCGACGCGGCATGCGCTGTACGCGCAGCTCGTGCACGAGGCGAGCCAGATCGTCCGCTAAGCGCGACATGCGCGCGGCGCCGGCCGGCACGCTGCGGGCCGGCCTTCACCGACAGGAGCCGCGATGCGCTTCAAGGCACCCAATCTCGCGACCGCGCAGCATTGGGCCAACGTGCTTCAGGTGGCCGGCATCGGTTGCGAGCTGCACAACTGCTACGCGACGGGCGCGCTCGGCGGCCTGCCGGCCGATGCGTGCTCGCCCGAGCTGTGGCTCGACGACGAACGCGACGACGCACTCGCGCGCCGGCTCCTCGATGCCGCCTCGCACGGGCCGTCGGCCGGCGCCGCTCCATGGCGTTGCCGGCAGTGCGGCGAAGCGCTTGAAGCGCAATTCACCGCGTGCTGGCAGTGCGGTGCCGTGCGCGACCCGCGCGACGATTGACCCCACAGCAAAAAGGCCGGCATCGAGCCGGCCCTTTCTTTCATCGAATCCTGATCCTGCACTGCTTCGTTACGACACCCAGACGGCAAGCGTCAGCATCAGCAGCAGGATCATCCACAGGATCACCGCGCGCCAGACGAGGCCGACCGCCGATTGCAGCGTACGCGGCGTGCAATCGTCGCCGACCGTCAACGGACCGCTGTCGCCGACCGCCAGCGCATCGAGGCTAGACGGTTCCGCGAGCGGCCCCGCGAGACGTGCGCCGAGCGCCCCGCTGCCCGCTGCCAGCAGCACGCCGTCGTTCGGATCGGGCCATTGGCGCGTGTGATTGCGCCAAGCGTAGATCGCATCCTCGAAATTGCCGACGATCGCGAAGCCGAGCGCGGTCAGTCGCGCGGGAATCCAGTCGATCACGAAGAACGCGCGCTGCGCGAACGTCGAGAACGCGGCCGTACGGTCGTCGCCCGGCGTCGACCAGCTGCGCGCGAGATATTCGGAAATCCGGTACAGCACGGCACCGGCCGGGCCGATCGGCAGCACATACCAGAAGAACACGCCGAACACATGGCGATGCGATGCGACAACCGCGTGAATCAGCGTATGGCGGACGATTTCGCCGACCGGCATGTCGACCGTATCGATGCCCGTCCACTCATGGAGGATTTCGCGCGCACGCGGCACGTCGTCGTTGTTGAGCGCGAGGTGGATATCGGTGAAGTAATGGCTGAACTGGCGGAAGCCGAGCGTGAAATACACGACGACGACGTTCCACAGGAACGCGAGCACGAAGCTCACCTTGTACAGCAGGAAATAGATCAGCGCGACGATCAGCACCCACGGCAGCACGACCGCGAGCCATGCGAGGATGCCGTGCTTCTGCTTGCCGGCGTCGAGGCCATGCGCAACGGTTTCCGCATGAAACTGGAACAACGCAAACACCGGATTGCTCGGTGATAACGCGCGGACCTGTTCGATGATGAGTGCGAGGAGAACCGAAAAGAAAGTCATGCGTGGCGCCGTCTTCGGAGTTATGTCATTTTTCGCATAACGATAGCACAGCGTAAGCCGCGCATGGCTGCCGGCGCGGTCGCCCGGCGGCCGGCCACGCGCGCCGGCCGGTGCGTGCGCCTAGCCGGCGGCCAAGAAGCGGTAGAGATTGCGAAACATGCCGGCAGTTGCGCCCCAGATAAAGTAATGCCCGCCTGGTTCGCCATTCGGATAGGGCATCGCAAAAAAACGACGCTCGCCGCCTTCCCAACGGAACACGCGGACCTGATGGTTCGCAGGATTCATCAGGAACGCGAGCGGCACTTCGAAAATCTCGGCAACTTCGAACGTATCGGCCCGCACGGTGAACGGCGGATGCACGAGGCCGACCACCGGCGTCACGCAGAAGCCCGTGCCGGTCAGGTAGTCGGGCAGCGCACCGAGAATCTCGACACGTTCGTCGGCCAGCCCGATCTCTTCCTTCGCCTCGCGCAACGCGGTGGCCGTTGCATCGCGATCGAACGGCTCGCGACGGCCGCCGGGGAAGCTGATCTGCCCGGCATGGTCGTTCAGGTGGTCGGCGCGCTGGGTCAGCAGCACGGTCAGGCCCGACTCGCGGACGACGAGCGGCATGAGGACGGCCGCGCTACGCGGATCGACGCCCTCCTGCAGCCTCGCCTCGCCGGGCTCGACACTCCATTCGAGCGTGCGCGCGAAACGTTCGCGCAAGCCGGACGGCGTCATCAGCCGGGGATCGATGACAGGCAGGCCGGCACCGGTGCCTTCGACCGGCAGGACTTCGGGATCGATGATGGGGCGGCGATTCAATGGGGCTCTCGGGTTCGTGTCGTATCGAGCATATTGTCGCGCCAGAATGAAAAAAGCACCCGGGTGGGTGCTTTTTCCTTACAGCTCTTACTCTTGGGAAGCTGCTGCGGCGCGATCCTTCGACACCAGCTTTTCCTTGATACGAGCCGACTTGCCCGAACGCTCGCGCAGGTAGTACAGCTTCGCACGACGCACATCACCGCGACGCTTCACGACGATGCTTGCCAGCAGCGGCGAGTACGTCTGGAACGTACGCTCGACGCCTTCGCCCGACGAGATCTTGCGAACGATGAAGTTCGAGTTCAGACCACGGCTGCGAATCGCGATCACGACGCCTTCGTAAGCCTGAACGCGCTTGCGGGTACCTTCAACCACGTTCACGTTCACGATCACCGTGTCGCCCGGGGCGAATTCGGGGATCGTCTTGCCGGCGAGCGCGCGCTCGATTTCTTCCTGCTCAAGTTTTGCGATCAGATTCATTACTGACTCCTTATGCCATCGTGTCGGCGTTGGCACCCGCCTGCTTCCAGGCCTGGCCCCGATAGAGGATGGATTCACATCAGGCGCCGCGCACGCATGCACGGCACCGCCAATTCCCGCTCGCGCAGCCGCCTCAGGAGGCGTTCTTCGCTTCGCGTGCGAGGTTCGCAAGCCACGCCTCGTCGGCACGGCTCAACAACTTCTCGCGGCGCGCCCGGACGATCAGGTCCGGCCGCTTCCGCAACGTATTCCGCAATGCTTCCTGCCGCCGCCACCGCTCGATCTCGGCATGATGCCCGCCGAGCAGCACGTCCGGCACGCGCACGCCGTCGTATTCCTCCGGGCGCGTGTAGTGCGGACAATCGAGCAGCCCGTCGGCGAAACTGTCCTGCACGGCCGACAGCGAATCGTTCAGCACGCCGGGCAGCAACCGCACGACGGCATCCATCATCGCCATCGCCGGCAACTCTCCGCCGGACAGGACGAAATCGCCGAGGCTGATTTCCTCGTCGACGCACCGATCGAGCAGGCGCTGGTCGATCGCTTCATAGCGACCACACAGCACGACGACACCGGGTTCCTGCGCCATCCGCACCGCGCGATCGTGCGTGAGCGGTGCACCTTGCGGCGACATCATCACGACACGCGTGCTCGCGATGCCCTGTTCCGCCTGTGCCGCTTTCGCGGCATCGATCGCGGCTTCGAGCGGCCTGGCCAGCATCACCATGCCCGGACCGCCGCCGTACGGACGATCGTCGACCGTGCGGTAGTTGTCCGTCGTGAAATCACGCGGGTTCCAGGTGCGCAACCCGAAGCGCCCTTGCTTGACGGCCCGGCTGGTGATCCCCCAGTCGGTCAGTGCACGGAACATCTCGGGGAAGAGCGTGACGACGTCGAACTGCACCGCGCTCTCGGTAACCTGGTTCATTTCAGTAATCGGCTTCCCAGTCGACGACGATGCGACGCGCCGCCTGGTCCACCGTTTTGACGTATACGCCGACGAACGGAATCAACCGCTCGTCGGTGGTCGGCTGACCGTCTTTGCCGGTCGCCGGATACTCGACACGCATGATCGAATGCACGCCATTGTCGATCATCCCGCTCACCTTCCCAAGCGCCACCGATTGCTCGTTGACGACGTCGAGACCGATCAGGTCGACCCAATAGAATTCGTCCGCGGCCAATGCCGGGAAATCTTCCCGACGCACGAACACGCGAAAGCCGCGCATGGCCAGCGCGGCATCGCGGTCGCTCACGCCCTCGAGTTGCGCAACGACGGTGTCGCTGTGCGTCTTCGACTGCATGATGCGGACGGAAAGCCGCTCCGCGCCGCGCTCCAGCCACCAGCGCCGCGCCTTGAGCAGCGCATCGCCGCCGCGACCGGCGTCGGCGTGTGCCGCCACCTTGACCCAGCCCTTCAGGCCATAGGCGTCGACTACCGCCCCGACCTCGACGGCATCGTCGGGCCAGGCTTGCGTCGCTTCGAGACCACCTTGCTCGGCAGCCTCACCGGCGCTCGCGACAGCGTCGCGCTCGACCGGCTTGCGGACGAATGCGCCAAACGACGCACGCCCGCGCCTTGCATTACCGGAATCGTGACCCGCCATCAATGCACCTCACAGCCGGCACGACCGGCACACCGTGCCATGTTAGGCAGCCGGTTGCGCCTTTTGCGCTTCCTTCACGAGACGCTGGACGGTCGGCGACAGTTGCGCGCCAACGCCTTGCCAGTACGTCAGGCGATCCTGAGCGATACGCAGAGATTCGCCCTTCGTGGCGACCGGGTTGTAGAAGCCGACGCGCTCGATGAAGCGGCCGTCACGACGGTTGCGCGAATCGGTAGCGACGATGTTGTAGAACGGGCGCTTCTTCGAGCCGCCACGAGCCAGACGGATGATAACCATATGATGTCCTTCGGAAAACCGGGTTCGAAACTACTGAAACACGCGATTATAGCCGGAAACCAGAGGTACAACAAACACTTACGCGCAAAAAATCCGCGGACGGCCTGTCGGGCAGGCATACAATCGTCGTGTCCAGGACGTTCCCCACCGTCATGCCGCCCCTTCGCGCCGCCTCGACGCGCCGCGCGCAGCACCGTTTCATGGCGCTGCTTGCCGGCCTTGCCTGCCTCGCGTCCGCACCGGTGTTTGCCGCGCCGTTGCCGGTGAGCGAACTCGTCGTCCCGCCCGGCTTTCACGTGGAAATCCTGACCGACGCGGTACCGACCGCGCGCGAAATGGCCTGGTCGCCGCGCGGCATCCTGTATGTCGGCACCCGGGAAGGCCGCGTGCATGCGTTCGTGATGCACGAGGGCCGGATCGGCGCGCGCTACGTGATCGCGTCCGGGCTCGACATGCCCGTCGGCGTCGCCTACCGCGATGGCACCCTCTATATATCCGCCGTATCGCGCATCCTGCGCGTCGATCATGTCGACGACCGGCTCGCCAACCCGCCCGCCCCCGTCGTCGTGACCGACGCGCTGCCGACCGAACACCATCACGGCTGGAAATTCATCGCGTTCGGCCCCGACGGCAAGCTGTACGTACCGACCGGCGCACCGTGCAACGTCTGTCTCGCCGATCGCAGCCGCTACGCGATCATCGCGCGGATGAAGCCGGACGGCAGCGGACGCGAGGTAGTCGCACGCGGCGTGCGCAATACGGTCGGCTTCGCATGGCACCCCGATTCGGGCGAGCTGTGGTTTACCGACAACGGGCGCGACATGATGGGCGACGACGTGCCCGACGACAAGCTGAACCGCGCCCCGCGCGCCGGGCTCGACTTCGGCTTTCCTTATTGTCATGGCGGCGATACGCCCGACCCCGAATTTGGCAGCGCCGACGTGTGCCGCCGCTACGTACCGCCCGTATTGAAGCTCGGCGCGCACGTTGCCGCGCTCGGCATGCGCTTCTATACCGGGCCGATGTTTCCGGCGTCGTATCGCAACAACGTGTTCATTGCCGAACATGGCTCGTGGAACCGCAGCACGAAGGTCGGCTACCGCGTGATGCGTGTGGTCGTGTCGGCAGACGGCAGCCAGGCGCGCCAGACGCCATTCGTCACGGGCTGGCTGCGGCCCGACGGCACGGTATGGGGACGCCCGGCCGACGTACTGCCGCTACCGGACGGCTCGCTGCTCATCAGCGACGATTACGCCGGCGCCCTCTACCGCGTGACCTATGCGGCACCTTGACGCAGGCAAGGGGTGACCGGGCCTGACCGGGCATCGTAGAATGCGTGCCGGGCCGCGCGCCCGCGCCGGCCCGCCGGCCGCCCATGCCAACGACAATACGCCGCCATCCATGTCCAGCAGCACCGCACCGTCCCGCCGCTTTCGTTCCAAGACGCTCACCGCCGCCCTCGCGTTCCTGTTCGGATCGCTCGGCGTGCACCGCTTCTATCTGTATGGCTTTCGCGACGTGTACGGCTGGGCACACCTCCTTGCGACGATCGTCGGCATCCCGGGCTTCCTTCTGCTCGCGGCGACCCAACGCAGCGCCGGCCTCGGCTGGTGGCTTGCGCTACCCGGCGCGATCTCGCTGCTGGCGGCATTCCTCGCCGCACTCGTCTACGGGCTGCGCCCCGACGAGAAATGGGATGCGCAATTCAACGCGGACACCGGCAAGCACAGCAAGTCGGGCTGGACCGTGATCTTCGTCGTGATCTTCTCGCTGCTGATCGGCGCGTTCCTGCTGATGACCGCACTCGCGCTGTCGTTCCAGACGTATTTCGAATCGCAGGTCGAAGCCGCGAAGCAGATTTCGCAGTAAGCGCAACGAACACGGCACCGGTGCCTTGCGCCCGGTGCCGACACGCGACAGTCTTGTTCGCGCGTCAGAACAGGTTCAACTGCATGTCATCGCGCGGCTTCGCGCCGACCGAACGCACGGCAACGCGCGGCGCCGGCGCAACCGTGGCCGGCGCACCGCTGAACTGCGACAGATCGAGAATGCCATTCGTGCGCTCGTTCAGCCCGAGCCGCTTGACAGCCTGGCGAAAGCGCTGCCGCAACAGGTCGGCCCAGATCCCCTCGCCCTTCATCCGTTTCGAGAAATCAGAGTCGTAGTCCTTGCCGCCGCGCATGTCGCGCACGCGGTTCATCACGCGCTCCGCACGATCGGGAAAATGCGCGGCGAGCCAGTTCTTGAACAACGGCGAGACCTCCCACGGCAGCCGCAGGATGATGTAGCTCGCATGCGTCGCACCGGCTTCCACGCACGCTTCGAGCACGCGCTCCATGTCGGGCTCGGTCACGAACGGAATCACCGGCGCAATGCTCACGCCGACCGGCACGCCTGCATCGCGCAGCGCGCGGATCGTGCGCAGCCGCCGCGCCGGCGTGGCCGCGCGCGGCTCGAGCGTGCGGGCGAGATCGGCATCGAGTGTCGTGATCGTGACCGCCGCCATCACCTGTCCGCGCTCGGCCATCGGTGCGAGCAGGTCGAGATCGCGCTCGATCAGCGACGACTTCGTGATCGCCGCGAACGGCAGCCCGCGATCGTGCATCACCTGGATCACGCTGCGCGTGATGCGCAGGTCGCGCTCGACCGGCTGGTACGCGTCGGTGTTGACGCCGAGCGCGATCGGCTCCGGCACGTAGCGCTTGCGCGAAATCTCGCGCTCGAGCAGTTCGGCCGCGTTGACCTTCGCATAGATGCGGCTTTCGAAATCGAGCCCCGGCGACAGGCCGAGATAGCTGTGCGTCGGCCGCGCGAAGCAGTAGATGCAACCGTGCTCGCAGCCGCGATACGGATTGAGCGATACGCTGAACGGGATATCGGGCGACTGGTTGTGCGTCAGGATGCTCTTCGCGCGCTCCTCGAACACCTGCGTGCGCAGCGGTGCGGGGAAGTCGGCATCATCCGACTCGTGCGTCCAGCCGTCGTCGACCGCCTCGCGCTGCGCGATTTCATACCGCCCCTGCAGGTTGTCGACCGCCCCGCGCCCCTTGCGGGGCACGGGCGGCGCTACCGGAAATTCGTTGTCGGATCGATCGTCCATATGCCCACCCATTCGCCTGCGCCCAATACTGTACATTTATACAGTATTGGGCGCAGCGTGCCAAGGGCGGGATAAGGGGCCCGACAACGGGCCGCCGGCACGTCAATCGCCGACGGCGATCGTCAGCGTTTCCTTGATTTCTTCCATCACGACGTAGCTCTTCGACTGCACGGCGCCCGGTAACTGCAGCAGGATGTCGCCGAGCAGCTTGCGGTAGTCGGCCATCTCGCCGATCCGCGCCTTGATCAGGTAGTCGAAATCGCCGGACACGAGATGGCATTCGAGCACCTCGTCGATCTTCATCACTTCCCGGCGGAATTGCTCGAACATGTTGCCGCCCTTGTGGCCGAGCGTGATCTCGACGAACACCAGCAGTGAGGCGCCCAGCTGGTGGGGATCGACGCGCGCGTGATAGCCGGTGATCACGCCATCGCGCTCCATGCGCCGCACACGCTCGATGCACGGCGTGACGGTCAATCCGACCTGTTCCGCGAGGTCCTTCATCGCCATCCGGCCGTCGTCCTGGAGCAGTTTCAGGATGCGCCGGTCGAGCTTGTCGAGCGAGCGTACGGGCTGACGTTGCGTTCTCATTTGTTTATGCTGAAAACCTGAAAAATACGATAACAAAACCTGCACATTCGACAATACCATAGCGCAAAAAACTAGATCAGCTAGAGGTTACACGGAGCCGCACATGCGCCCGGCCTCAATCTGGTCCCTTCCATCTGGAGCAGCTATGCGAGTCGTCATTCTGGGCAGTGGTGTAGTGGGCGTGGCAAGCGCGTATTACCTCGCGCGCGCAGGCCATGAAGTCACCGTGATCGACCGGGAAGCCGGCCCGGCGCTCGAGACGAGCTTCGCGAACGCAGGCCAGATCTCGCCCGGCTATGCCGCACCTTGGGCCGCGCCCGGCGTGCCGCTGAAGGCCGTCAAGTGGATGTTCGAAAAGCATGCGCCGCTCGCGATCCGCCTCGACGGCACGCGCTTCCAGCTCCAGTGGATGTACCAGATGCTGCGCAACTGCACGGCCGAGCGCTATGCGGTCAACAAGGGCCGCATGGTCCGCCTCGCCGAATACAGCCGCGACTGCCTGCAGGCGCTGCGCGCCGATACCGGCATCGAATACGAAGGCCGTACGGGCGGCACGCTGCAACTGTTCCGCACGCAGCAGCAGCTCGACGGCGCAGCGAAGGACATCGCCGTGCTGCAGGAAGCGAACGTGCCGTTCGAACTGCTGTCGCCGGCTGAGCTGAAGCGTGCCGAACCGGCGCTCGCGGCCGTCTCGCACAAGCTGACGGGCGGCCTGCGCCTGCCGGGCGACGAAACGGGCGACTGCCAGCTGTTCACGACGCGCCTTGCCGCGCTCGCCGAATCGCTCGGCGTCAAGTTCCGCTACAACACGCCGATCGACGCGCTCGCGATCGCGGGCGGCAAGATCGCCGGCGTGCAGTGCGGCAGCGAGACGGTGCGTGCCGACGCGTACGTCGTCGCGCTCGGCTCGTATTCGACGAACTTCATCTCGAACCTGATGAAGATCCCCGTCTATCCGCTGAAGGGCTATTCGATCACCGCGCCGATCGTCAACGAAGCGGCCGCGCCCGTGTCGACCGTGCTCGACGAAACCTACAAGATCGCGATCACGCGTTTCGACCAGCGCATCCGCGTCGGTGGCATGGCGGAAATCGTCGGCTTCGACAAGAAGCTGCGCGCCGCGCGCCGCGAAACGCTCGAAATGTGCGTAAACGACCTGTTCCCGGGCGGCGGCGACACGTCGAAGGCCACGTTCTGGACGGGCCTGCGCCCGATGACGCCGGACGGCACGCCGATCGTCGGCCGCACGCCGGTGTCGAACCTGTTCCTGAACACCGGCCACGGCACGCTCGGCTGGACGATGTCGTGCGGCTCGGGCCAACTGCTCGCCAACCTGATCTCGGGCAAGATGCCCGCGATCCAGGCCGACGACCTGTCGGTGCATCGCTACCTGAAGGACGTGGCCGGCCAGACGCGCCCGGCCTATGCGTAAGCTGCGACGGCCTGCAACGCGGGCCGGTCGGTGGTAAAGAGAAAGGCGCCCCTCGGGGCGCCTTTTTCATTTCGCGATAGTGTTGCGCGCGG